>NZ_FYAW01000015.1:0-229098 GCF_900185735.1 Stappia sp. P2PMeth1
CCCGCCTGGTGCTCCTTCAAAATGCCGATGATCTGCTCATCGGAAAACCTGGATCGTTTCATTACCTGTCTCCTTCGTCAGGGGCAGGCTAACCTCAAAGCGGAGACAATTCAGGGGAGCAGGTCAAGTACAGCCACGAGTTCCAGGCGCGCGCAGCTGAGGAACTCGGGGTGCTGCCGGACGGGTCCGCCATCGCCGAGATGCTCGCCAACTACAGCGTCATGCGGGATCAGGCGCGAGCATGTTCGTCACACTGATTGATCGCGCCAAACGTCTAAACATCGCTCTGCGCGGCTACGAAATCAGCACCATCTTCGGTGAATAGCACATCTGGCCGAGGGCCTTCTCGGGCCTCATCAACAGCATCGAATATGCTCTGACCGGCAGAAACCACTACCGGGTCACGCAGTTCAGAACTATAGGCCTGTGCGGTCGCAGCTTCCAAATGCTCCATGTACTCGGTGACGAAGCGCCCGACGCAGGGCTCAAACAAGGTCGCAAGGTCGTGTTTGTTGTAGATCGGATACGCTGACTTCCATGTCGCGCCGTAAAAGCTCAGGATGAAAACGCCTGTCGATGATGGCCTCCAGCCTTTCGAGACGACGTGTGCTCCGATCGAAGCCTTGATATTGCCTAGTCGTTGGTCAATTGCGCGGATCTTGTCTCCATCAAAGCTGCCGTGGCCGCGCTTGCACTCAAAGACGTAAAGTTTTCCTGTGTTGGCGTTGAACGCGAGGCAGTCGAGGTGTGCTTTCCCTCCAGTGACCGGGATCTGTTCTTTCGCCGCCTGCCAATGAGGCAACTTGTTGATCGCGAAGATCAATGCTCGCTCGATCAGAAGCCCGTGGCGCTTCTTAATGCCATCCACCTCAGACACGAGCGCAGAGAGACGTGGGTTCGAACCGAACAGTGGATCGCAGGGAATGGACGCCGACTTCGCTTTCGCATCGGCGACGAGTTGGCCGGCGTGCTGCTTCCAGAGCAATGCTTCAGCATATGACAGCCTCAGGCACAAAGGAGTTTACCTCCCCGCCTTCGTCCTTTCTCCTCGATAGCTAGAGTTAGCAGAGACACCCCATCACTCCTCTTCGAAACCCTGGTTGTTGAACTTCAACGTTCTGCTGTTTTCGGTAACGGTGCGAACGACGTTGTCTGGGGCGCCGTTTGGGATCTCGGCTTCAATTTCTAGGGTCACCCGGACATTCGCCCCCATCAGTCCGGAAAGGTGTGCAATCACCTCTTCTGCGACACGGCTCGCGTCCCGTCCCACGCGCGCTGCGTCCAGGGTCACCGATCCATGGAAGCGCCTGGGCTGTCGCGGTGTCTGTGCTTCTCCGCCGCTGGAGACTGAGCCTTCTCCAGGTATCGCAGGCGTCTCATCATCGGGCTTGGCGGGGTCCCCACCTGTAGATGCTCCACCTGTGGTCGGTCGTGGCGCCTCGTCGTCCTGCTGCTTGAGGGCCGGCTCGGGTTTTACGAGCAGCCCAACCAAGTTCTCAGGCGACAAGGAAACCATCTGTCCGCAACGAAGTCCTCGATACCTAGAGGCAGCTTCGTCATAGCTCTCCGCATAAGCGAAAGAATCCCTGCCCCATGTCAGGAGGCCCAAGCCTTCACGGATGGCATCGAGCAGGACGCCGGTGTCGCGGAGGCGCGGCAGATAGAGGTACCGTGCGAAGTCTTCAACGAGCTGCTTCACTACGACATGGTCGCCACGCCAAAGCGGAACCTGATCGAGCTCAAGCCGAAGCCGTGTGGCGGCGAGGCCCGTGATCAAGAGCTCGTCGTTCCGCAGTTTCCGGCTAGCGCGAACTGCCAATGGCTCCTGGCCACTTAGGCGGAAGCTTTGCCACTCAATTGGCGACTGCGGCGTAGGCTGATGGGGGACAAGCAGCCATTGAAATGCCTCAGGTAGACGCGCATTCACCGAGCTGTCTGCGCTCGCTTTCTGTGTTTCCGCCTGACGCACCTGGTGCGGTGTAAGGTCCAGCTCGTTCTTTTCATCGAGTATGGACTGCCATGCGATGAACCGCCGGATTGCCTCATCGAGATCCTGGAGGCGGGTTTTGTCGGCCGCGAGAAACACCAGAGTATTCCGATACAGACGCGGTGCCGTTCCGCGCGTTTCAAGAATTGACTTTGCTGCGGCTTCCGCTGCGCTGCTCGCATCGCGGCTGTGGGGATACTCCGCACCAAGCACGACAAGTCGCGCATCTACGTCATCCGGCACGTCCTGTCCCGACTGAGGAAGGGGATGGACCTTTGTGAAATCCCCTTGCTTGCGCAAATCGACGCGGAGCCTTGCGTCCAGTTCGCGGCTGATCCGGTCCGGATCGGATTTCAACTGTTCCGTCCGATCCTCAGCCAGCTTGGTGACGGTAGGTTGGGTCGAGTACCAGTAGCGGGCCCCATCCTGGTAAAGATAGGTCGCGGCACCGCTGAGGCGGCGCAGAGCGTCACCGAAAATGGCCGGCGATTCGGAGGGCATCACGCATCCGAGCTTGATCCTCCGATCTTCGATGCCCCTGTTGGAAACCGTCGATCCCGGCGCTGAGCCCAGATAAATGGTACGTGCGATGCGGCGACACGCCGAGAACTTCCCAAGATTGGGAACCTCGCCGTCGATCCGTAGCGGCAGTGAGTTAGGGCCATCGACGTCCTTCTCGATGATCGGCGTCCAGTTGTCGGAGAGGTATCGCGTCAGCTCGAACTGCACGCGCGGGTCATCGATGGGAATGTTGGCCGGCTGTATCAGCGGATTGCGGTCGCCTTTTTCCCAAAGGCTATGGATCACCGCCGCCATCAAGCGCAGGACACCGCGCGTCCGCTGGAATTTCACGAGCGTCGACCACTCAGTGTAAAGCCGATCGAACACCTCGGGGTGGATGGGATAAGCGGCCTTGAGGCGCCCTTCATATTCCGAGTCGCGGCATTCCTGCGGGAACTCCTGGTGCTGGCTGCGGTATAGGTCGAAGTAGGCCTTGGCTACGGTGTCCCGCGCCACGAATTGAGATTGCTCGATCAGCGGTTCGAACAAGCGCCTGCGTACGATCTCGAAACCTTCCTCAGCACTCGCAGGGCGCCAGGACGATTCCACGCGACCGATCGCATTGCGGAGTCGATCCAGAGCCTCGCGCCCACGGCGACCGCCGACCTCCACGTCATCCGCTTGGGTGTGTGGCGATCCCGCAGTGTCCGATGCGGGCAAGCTGACAACCAGAAGACAGTGCTTCGCCAGCTTTGCCGACTCAGTCAGCGCCTGAGCAAAGGTGAAGTGGGTCTCGAAGCTGCCGGCAGGGAGATCGCTCTGGTCATGCAGCTGGCGGGCATAGGCGACCCACTCGTCGATCAGTACGAGCGCTGGGCCATACTCGTTGAAGAGATCGCGCAGGACATCACCGGGGCTTGTCGCCTTCTCGTCGTCTGCCCGAATGCGGTCATAGGCCGCTCGACCGCCAAGTTGCCAAGCGAGCTCGCCCCACAGGGTGTGAACGAGTGTGCCGTCTTCCTTCTTGACCGGGTTGCCGGGCGAAATCTTGTTCCCGACCAGAACGACCCGCTTGACCGAGGGAAGCTCGGCGATTCCCGCCTGCTTCATGACGCCCTCGACGCCGAGCAGTTCGCTTGGGGTCGCACCGGAGAACAGATGGTACAGCGCCAACATCGAGTGCGTCTTACCGCCACCGAAGTTGGTCTGGAGCTGGATCACCGGGTCGCCGCCGTCCGCAGAGAGGCGACGCACGGCGCCGACCAGCAATTGTTGAAGGCTGTCGGTCAGGAACGTCCTGCGGAAGAATTCCACCGGTTTGCGGTACTCGTCGGCGCCTTCACCGATGTGGACCTGCCAGAGGTCCGCGGCGAACTCTGCCTGCTGGTAGCGACCGCTCGCCACGTCACGATGCGGGCTGACCACCTCGCGCCAGGGCTTCAGTGAACCGGTCGCCTGACTTTCGATGGCGGTACCCGCCGACTTCCGCTTCTCGTTTCGCGCCTGCTCGTCGAACCGGACGCGCAGCAACTCCATCTTTATGCGCTCCAGGTCCCTCGACTGAGGGGCGGAGACAGCCGTCAGCAACCGGCCGGCGCTGTCGAGCGCGCGGTAGGCGTCGTCGCTCGTGAAAGGCTCCTGATGCGCCCACTTGTTACGGTGGCCGCGCAACTCGCCGACGAGCCCCCGCTCGGCGGGGCCAAGCGTCTTCCGGAAGACCTCGTTCCAGGACTCCCACATCACCTTCAGCAGCAGCGCTGCATCCCAGTCGGTTATGGGTTTGTCCTTGATCAGTGGGTCGCTTGCAAGCGCTTGGAGGGACGGGATGCTCGTCCCGTCTTTCATCGCCGCCTTGATCTCTCGTTCGACGAAAGGGCCAAGTCCCGCGCGGAGCAGGTCGAGGGCATTGCCGACGCGCTCGTGATTCGTTGCCGCCATGTTGCCTGCCCTCCGTTAGATCAAAGTGCCCTGAGCCGGCGTCTCGGACGCCGCCACGGGCATTTCGCGGGCAAGCCGCGCGATTTCCGGCCATCCGAGGACAAGGGCATTGTAGCCCTGCGCCTCTTGCGACCACTTCTTACGCTCACTGATGTTGTGGAGGCGGTAGGCGAGCTCACGCGCCACCTCTCCCTGGTTCCCGAGCTTCCGGAGCAGTGCAGCGGTTGCTTCGTCGCCCGCCTTGTCGAAGTGGTAGAGGCGCAGGAGGTGGTGCGTCATCTCCCAGACCGTGAGCCGCTTGTCGCTGGTTGGGTCCCAATCGGCGGGGAGCTCTGCGGGGGAAAGCAGGCGGACCTTTCCGCCCTTCGATTCCACGATCCCGGCCTGCACCAGGCCTGACACGGCCGTCACCTTCGCCTTGCTGAGAAGCTCCGCATCGCCATAGTCGCCGGCACCGAAGCCATTCTGCTCGAACCAGGCGATGGCCCAGCGGGTGTCAGCGTCGAAGTCATCCTCAAGCTCGCTCAGAACCTCGGTAAGGGTCTGGTTGATGATGCCGAGCGCCGTCCGAACCGTCATTGGACGGCCGGACGATTCGAGAATACGGCTGTAGCGGGAGTAGACTGCCATGCCGGGACCAATCGCCGCTTGGGCAAAGTCCACCGGCGCGATGTTGCCCTGCTGCAGATGTCGCAGTGCCGCCGGCAGTGTGCGCTTCAGCTCGTTTCGGAACTGATTGCTGGCGATCTGGGCCGCATCTTCTGGGCGCGGACGACAGGCAAGCACAATGTATGAAGCGAGTGCGTTGGACCCCATCGCGCGCATCCTCCATGTCTGCGACGCGCGAACTGGCCATGTGCCTGTGATTTGGAACCCGCTGGAAACCAGCGCTTCGAGAAGCGTTTCCCATCCCGTGGTCAAGTCGACGGATGAACTATCATCATCAGAGATACCGCTATCTTCATCGTCTTGTTTGAACGCATAGTAGACCGTTAAGGGGAATCTTCGATCCATCTCGGCGCGCAATGCGGTGAAGGCGGATCGGAAGCCTCCTTCGAAGTGTTCTTTGGCCCTTTCCCGGTCGCCATCAAAGCGTTCGGGCGACGCTGTGAGTTCCGGCATTTTTGGAACAAGAACAGTGCTAAACTCGTGTGGGAACAAATCTCCAATAGTTCGGCGAAGCCAAACATAGAAAAAATCACTCAGCGCCGCATAACCTATGTTGTCGTAGTATGGAGGATCAGTACTGATCAAAAGCTGATCAAAACCATTTGCTCCCGTTGCGGCATCAATTTGCCTCGCGCTTCCAGCGGTGAAGTGACCAACACTCAAAGTTTCGATACATTTTGAGACATACTCGTAGCTAGTCTTCCATGCACCAACTGAATCTCCAGCCAAATTTGCCTCGCCGAAATCCCAGAACATTGGCACCACTTGTCGCCCAAAGAGATGCATCACTTTCTGATTAGAAGCGTTCCACGCACATAGGCTGTTGTTGAAGTCAACGCACCTATCCAGCGCAAGGGCAAGCATAGTGCAGACATCTCTGCAATACTCTTTTGCTTCCTCATTATCCAAACCAGAACGCTTTGCATCTTGGGTTATTTCATCACGAATGGCCTTAATATGGTTGCTCAGTTCAACCAAGGTTTGAAGTTGCCTGGGTGTGAAAATCTCCCAGTGTCTTTTGATTCCATAATTCTGTATGCGGAAGCCCAGAGCTGACTCTGGCAAGTCAGTTTCAGGGTAGTCTGACGGCAGTGCGGATCGTGCTACCTCTTCGTGGGTTTCGTTGGCGGAAAGGTATGTTTTTCCGCGCCCCAAATCTGCCACAATGGCAATGAGCTTTGTACCAATCGCGTTATTCTGTCCTTGTTTTCGGATGTAATCAAAGGTGATCGGGTCGTCACTGAGGAGGCATTTGAATCCTGAACGCCCAACTTTTGTGCCGGCAGAAACTGCCGATCTATCTGAGGGCGTGTCGAAGCGCACTGAGAAGCTGTACGTTCCGGCCGCGCGGTCGACGTGCGGCTCCAGCCAAGCGAGATTTCCCTTCTTTGTTGAGAGCCAATACGTGCTGATCAGGGGAACGTGCCTGCCGCGCGCTGCAGGGTTTGGGCTGGGTACCGTGCGTGCCCAAATCCAGGCGATCACATTTGCCTCGCCGCCTCCTTGCTCTCTCGGTAGTTGAGCGCGTGGGTACAGCCGCCCTATCTTATTGAGGGCGCGATCTCTCACTGTGGCGCCATAAAACCTTACGTCTGCAGCAAGGCCATCAGTTCCCTGCCACGCCTCGCCGCCAGCTATTCTCTTTCGATCCGCCGGATTTACTGGTGCGTAATCCTTCCAACGGGGCGCTATTTCGAGATTGCACTTGTTAAGCAATACAGCGACGGGGTTGAGATCGCCCGCATGAGCTTCGAACCCCATGCGATGGGCTTCTAGAGGAATTGACCCTCCACCTGAAAATGGATCGAAGACTGCCGGAAGCTTCCCGTCACAATGCTTGAGCATTTCCGCTTGTGCTTCGGCATAGACCTCGGGCG
This sequence comes from Stappia sp. P2PMeth1, assembly GCF_900185735.1. Taxonomy (NCBI): domain Bacteria; kingdom Pseudomonadati; phylum Pseudomonadota; class Alphaproteobacteria; order Hyphomicrobiales; family Stappiaceae; genus Stappia; species Stappia sp. P2PMeth1. The sequence goes on from NZ_FYAW01000015.1 coordinate 6,973, forward strand.
CTTCATGCAGCTTCTTGCCCATCATGCGGCGCAGAATGTCGAACAGGCGCTCGCGCTCAGCATTCTGCTCTTCTTCAGTCGGCCACTTTTCCGGATGCGCTTCAGGATCGTCGACGACCGACGCAAAGAGGATCGCCCGCGCCGTCGGAAGCGGCAGGCGCGCCCACCAGTGGTGAATGCCCTTCGGATGCGGTCCGATCCCCGGCATCTTGTCGTAGGCCGAGGCGTCATTGATTTCCGGCAGCGGCAACGCCGCTTCGATGAGCTTTTTCTTATGCGTGGCGGTCATGGTCGTAAACAAGCCTGTATGTTGCTGGGTAGAGGGTGACTTCGCCCCCGTCGCGCATAGCGCGCAGGCGAGCGCCGGTCACTTCGACCGGGGCGCCCTCCACGTTGGAAAGGATGAGTGCGTAGGTGTCCGGGTGCTGTTCGATCAGCCCCCAGACATCGGCCTCGAGCTGCAGCGGCTCCTGTTCGAGGCAATGGTCCTTGGGCCAGTAGTAGCGGACCAGATCGCCCCCCGCAGTGCGGTGCTCCCAGGGAAAACGCGCACCGTTGGCCTTGCCGATCCAGCTGCCGCCTTCATGGAAGAAGCGGTCCTCGCCGTCCTTACCGAAACCCTGTGACTTTGCGAACCGCTCCATGATGCTCGGCTTCGGGGGCTTTGGCGTCGGTCTGGGGCGGGTGTCACGGGTGTCGATCCCATCGAGGGGTTGCTGTTCCTCCTCGCCTTCCGCATCCGTGCCGGGGGCCAGGTCTTCGTTCTCGGGTTCCGGCGACACGGTCATTTCGTCCGAAGTGGTGCCGGGCTCGTCAGTCTGAACATCGGATGTGCCAGGCGCGGTTTCCTTCTCGGGCGCATCCCGTTCGAGCTTATCAGCTGAAGGCACATCTGCCTCGGTGGGCAGGGCAGTGGCCGGTGCAAGCGAAAAATTCTCCGCGAGATACTCTCGAACGTCCTGCGCGGAACGATCGAAGCTGTAGTCGAGCGCGGCCTTGATGTCGGAACGGGCGATGCCCTTGCCGATCTCCTCGGGTACACGGCGGGCGAGTTTCGCTTTCGGAAGCGGCTCAACATAGAGACGTTCATCGAGCCAGACGACGTCGGCGCGGCGCGGCGTTCCGGCGGGCGTGCCGTTAATGTAAGGGATGATCTCCAGCTCCGGCGTCTCGACCCATTCGGTCTTGGCGAGCATCGCGGCGACGGCGCGCACCCGATCCGTCTCCTCCTCGCCGTCGAGTTCGATCCGGCACAACTCCATGCCTAGGGTCCGCAGCCACTCCTTCTTGATGGGCTGCCCTGCGAACAGGGGATCCTCCTGAAAACGCTCCTCGATGCGCGCTGCCAGTAATGGCAACTCCGAGAATGGCGGATTGGAAGTCGCTTCTCCGGGGAGCCGCTGCAAGTCTGCCGTTGTCTGCTTCACCCACTGGTGAAGGTGCTTCCATGGGATTAGTGGCTGCATCGTAAGCGCGTAGTCGAGGTTCTCGACCGGCGACCATTCTCCGGCGAGGTTCAGCCAGTGCCCGCATTCTTCCCAAATGCGAACGGGATGGCGCACGAGTAGAGATCGCACGCGCCGAGCATCCTCTTGAGCAAGGGCGGCTCCGGACGCGAGGCCCTTCAACCACTCAATAGCAAGGTCCGCCGTTGGCCGATCCGCCACGCCAATCTTCCGCCACAGGGCGAGGTCGCTCACCGAGCTCCGGATCACGGCAGCGTCCGGCACATCCTCGTCGTCGGACATCAAGAAGACCGACGACGCCGTCGCCCAGGAGCCATCATGTGTCAGGACGAGCTTCTCAGTTCGCAGCGCCTGGCGGATCTTCTGGAAGTCGGCGGTCGAGCAAGTCTCGACCATCTGATCCAGTCGGCGATACCACTTTTCGACCTCATGGACCGGTGGCCTGTCCGCCTTCGCCAAAGCGCGAAGGCAGTCGAGCAGGCGGTCGGGTCCAGTGGGCGTAGTTCGCACACCCAATAGGTCGAGGAGCGGTCGCGTGGTTTCGCGGTCCAAGAGGCCGTGGACGAACGGCTCCACGTCAATCAGTGACTCTGTCTCCGGCGTGCGCCGGAGGAGGTCGTCCGGCTTCCGATGGAAGCCCCGCGTGTCAGACAGGCACGGGAGCTTTCGTAGCTTCAGCGCCCATGACGGCAACAGCGGGCTGAATGTCATGGAACGGGTGTTTCCGGTGGTCGCCACTTGGAGAAGCCTGGCGCTCTTGGCCCGACTCCAAAAGGTGTCTCGCTGCGTCAGGATCCGATCGACAAGCTTAACCCAGATCCGATCGTCTTCGGCAGCCAAGGCCTGCCAGTGACGCCAGTAGGTCTCTTCGAAGTCCCAATCCTCGATAACGAATTGGGACGTGACATACGGGTACGATAACTCACCTTGGTGCCCACGGAGCCGCGCCTCCTGTTCGATCTGGCGCTTGCCGTAGACGCTGATGCGCTTTGAAACCAAGGGAACGAACGTCAGGAGATTTGACCGGCCGGACGCAATCCATTTCTGCCAGTCTTCCGACGAGCACGACGTGAAGGTGCGCGAATAGTCTTGGTGGAGAACACTGGCCTCGCGTTGCCTCTCGGGCAACAGATCGCCAAGCTTTCCGTCTTCGTCGAAAAGGATCGTTTTATCACTGGATCGAAGGTGGCGATCACGTGTGGCGTACTTGAAGCTGTCGCCGACATTCGCACCCAGCTTTGCGGCGATCTGTGCCAGTTGAACGCAGCCTCCCAACGATACGCTGTCTTGGGAGAAGAACTCAGCTGCTACCTGGTCAATGACCTTGTTCGCATCGCTGGTGTCATCCAGGCCGATTTCCTCCAGGACGGCGTACGCCGCCTCCACGTCATCCTTGGCCACGGTGCCCGCACCCTCGGAGGCACCGCGCCGCTGTTCGGCAAGGAAGCGCGGCCAATTCTGATTGAGCACGATCAGATACTGTGAAAGGAATTCCCAGTCGCCTTCGGACTGAAGAAGCTTCTTCTCCCCAAGGCGGACAACCTCATTCGCCGCATACAAGACGTCCTTGCCTTGGACGGGGACGATCTTGACGTCGTCGGCGTCCACATAGTGACGATAGCCGGTGATCTCGGGCGCGACGTACGCCCACAATACAAGAAGCTGGCGCCAGCTTTCTGGCTTAGGGAGGTGTTTCTCCTGCAGGATGCCGAGAAGCTTCTGCTTGCTGATATCTTCGACCAGTCCCCACCGAAGCAGCTTATTCTGATCGCGCAGTTCGATGCTGTGGCAAAGCGCCGGCCTCGCCTCCGGGTCCAGCAAAGCTGATGCTTGTTCAGCCGGCCATACCTCGAGAATCGTGGTGGGAACGATGACGGACTGCTTCTCCGGAACGAGTTCCCCGCCTTCGGTGAGCAGGACCTTTTTACCATCAATGCGTTCCGCGAAGGTCTCTTCGACTATCGTCCCGCAGACGCCTTCCAATGAGCTATCTTCCCTGTCGACGTCCGGGAACAGGCCGTAGGCGCGAGCGCGCTCGGCGAGCGATGTACTTCTATTGCCAATCCAGTGAAGCATGGCGGACGCAGCAAGTTCGCCCGCCCGCTCAAGGAGCCAACGGTTCGTTGGAGACGTCTCAGGATCTTTGATCTTTAGACGGGCAGGATCCTGAATAAATGGCGCATTGCAGGCAAAAGGGAGCTCCGTCTCCACACCCGTGGGAAGCACGACATAGAGGCGCCCCTTCGCACCGAGAACGACCTCTACTTTGCACGGAGGAAACTCTGTGCCTTCTTCAGATCCGAGCATCCTCTCCTGCCGGATCTCGGCGAGCGCCTCCTTCGGGAATGCCTCGGGCTCTGACCTGATCAGTAGGTACGTCTCGTCTTCCTTCTCGTAGAGAGCCATCCATTCGCTATCGGGTACAGGCCCAGGGCCGAGGCTCCCCCAATGGACTTCGCGATCACCGATCCGCATACGGCGGATGTTCTTGAAGAAGAGAAGGGAAACCGGGCTCTTGAGCCATTCCGCAAGGTTCTTTTCGACCTCTCGCTGCCTGTGATGATCGCTGATCTCTACGCGAATCCTCGTTTTCCCGTCGGTCCTCGTCGCCGTCGACAGCCAGATCGGCTCGGTAAATCGGCGGCGGTGAAACGCAACGCAGAGGGACGGAGTGTGCAGTTCAACCTGGTCTCCGAGACTGAACGTGCTCTTGAAGCCGATCCCTCGGAAACCAATGGTATGGAGAGCGCGCTTGTTCGAGTATCCGAAGCGGCAGAGTGATGCAAAATGCTCCTCCGCAAAATCCTCCCCGTCATGTTCAAAGATGAAAACCCCATCTTCAACCCAAACAGTAGCAGCAGTTGCGCCAGCATCATCGGCATTCTGAAGAAGCTCCGAGAGGATATGCCGCGGGCTTTGTACCTGCTTGAAAAGCTGGTGCCACGGGCCGGCCAACTCCGGGTCCCTCTCCAATTGGTCCCATCTCTGTGCCGCCTTTTGGCGGATTGCGTCGAAGTATGGGGGCCGCGCGATCATCTAGGAGGCTCCGCGCGGGCAAGAAGCTCAGAGAAATCATAATTGATACTGGTCACACCGAAATCAGGTTCGCGCTGAAACGGTCGACGCACATAATGAACCTGATGGTCACCTGTCTGCAGGTCACCTTTGAACTCAACAATTGCCAAGATGAAATCGTCAGGCTTGTTAAGCGAGTAAAGCACCTCGTTTTTCGTAACGGTGATCGTAGAGGCACTTTCGGCGCGACCTTTGACCTCGATGAAGCGGAGCCGGCCGGTCCCCGGTACTCGGCTTTCGATGTCGTAGCCAAGCTTCTCTAGCTCGCGATCTACTGGCTGGTAGCCAAGGCCCTTTTCGATCTCCATGACGATTTGGCGAGCACGCGCTGCAGCCGCTTGTGTATCCGGCGAGGCTGCTGGAGCTTGGACGCGGTCTGGTGCTATCTTGGCCAAGAGGCCGATCGGTACAACCAACATGCCGCCAATCACAACAGGTGGAAGCGGTGACAGCTTTGCTTCCAGGCGGAGTTCGGCCATTCTTTTCTCAAGTCTCGCTTGGAGTTGATCCGCGCGGCGGCGAGCTTCATTCGAATTGAGACGGGCGTTTGCCTTACCCGCTTGCTCTTGGAGCTTCAGCTCCTCGGCGCGATGATCCCAGTACGTGATCTCCTTCGTCAGCCGCTCTTTAACCGCAGCTTCGGTTTTCGCGATCAATTCCAGTCGCCGTCCCGAAACCTCCTTAAGATGATCTGGAACGACGTTTCCGATGGCATACGCTTGTGCCTTGCCCTCCAGGTCGCGGCTCAGCCAAGAACACTCCGGGCGCTGCAGAATTTCGCTCGCTACAGGCTCGTCCTCGCGCAGGGGCCGGTAATCGAGGTATGGCGCATAGCTCAGATGACGGGCATTGCCGTTGGCATCCATCTCCACATAGAGCATTCGCTTGGAGACGATGCGGCGGTCACCCGACCGGGTTTGGCTGCCGTCTTGGATCGCGTGCTCCAAGTAGAAAAGCATCCTCGGACTCTCGCCGGCATCGCGCTCATCGACCAGGATGGCTCCACGCCGCATCAAGTCACGGTGGCGCTCAAGCGCCAGATCAAGTGTCGCATCGAGCAGAGGATGTCCCGGGCAGACAAAGGCCGCGAGCGGCTGCCCCTGCGGCGCAATGAGGGACTTGTCGAATGCTATTCGTTCGTATCGGGACAGAACCGGCTCACCCAAGCCGATCAATCGGTCCCGGTTCCGAACCGGCGCGGGAACGCGGCTTATCTCGTACCTACGGTGCTCCCGCTGACGGGCTGTGCCACCCAGTTCCTTAAATGCTTCAAGGAAGAAAGATTCAATATAATGGGGCTGCAGACGGCGCGCATCTGCACGCTCCATCTCTTCGCGGACCCGATGAACGCGGCTCGCGTCCATGGATTCTGGAGCGAGAACACGGTCTTCGAGGAGAGTGCGGAGTTTTTCGTGATCGAGAGCTCCCTCTAACGCCTTGGTTAGGTGTTCCTTAATCTCAGGCTTTTCGCCAAAGCGGATAGCTTCAATCAGCAATTCCCGGAGCGGCTTGCCATCGAAGACCACCTTTCCGAGCACATCAAACACCTGACCACCAAGCGCTTCCCGTGCGCGCTCAAGCTTTTCGAGCAAGGTTCGGTATACGTCGCCCTCACGTGTCTCATCAGCAACCAAGTTCCAAAGGAAGCAAACCTCGGTCTGGCCAATTCTGTGAATGCGGCCGAAACGCTGCTCAAGTCGATTGGGGTTCCAGGGCAGGTCATAATTGACCATCAAATGCGCGCGTTGAAGGTTGATGCCTTCACCTGCTGCATCCGTTGCTATGAGCACCTTTACTTGGGGGTCGTGCCTGAAGGACTCTTGAGCCTTCATGCGGTCCTCTCGGCCGACGCCGCCATGGATTGTGACCACTGCTTCTCTTTGGCCGAGTAGCGTGCTCACACGGTTGGCCAAGTAAGTGAGAGTATCGCGATGCTCGGTGAAGATCACTAGCTTCTGATGTGGTGAAGCCTTCGGAACGGGTACGCCAGCATCATAAGGCGCAGAATCCTCTGCCAACTGGTTGGCTATTGCGGCAGGTGTAAATATCTCCCCCAGGAGCTCGGCGAGCTCCCGCCATTTTTTGTCCTCACCACCTCTTCGAACACCTAGGGCAAGCTTTTCGAGATCGATGAGCGTCTCGATCTCGGCCCGAAGCTCATCAATAGTCCGAGCGGCAGTGGCTTGATCTAGGATTTGATCTTCGGTGTCTTCAAGTTCTTGATCCGGCGCATCCTCTAGATCTTCCAAGTCCTCGGCGTCGAGGGATGGACCGGAACTTGAGAGCGCTTGAACGATCGAACCGCGCTGCAGGAGCTCAAGCTCACGTAGGCGGCTTTCAAGTCGCTCGCGACGCCGACGCAATGACTGGTAGATAGCTTCCGGTGATGACGCGAGACGCCGTTGTAGAATAGTCAGCGCAAATCCGACTGTCCCAGCTCTCTTGTCGTTCTGCAGCGCCTCAGCTCGATTGAATTCTTCGCGGACATAAGCCGTGACAGCTTTATAGAGCTCGGCCTCCTTATCTGACAGTCGGTAGGGGACCGTCTTTGCTACTCTAGGCGGGAACAGAGGTGTTGCGTCGAACTTCAGAAGATTCTCCTTCACCATTCGCCGCATGAGATCGGAGACGTCGCTGGCGTGAACGCCGTCGCGGAACCGTCCTTCGAACCGATCGCCGTCAATCAGCGCCATGAATAGTTGGAAGTCTTCCTCCTTCCCGTTGTGCGGCGTCGCGGTCATGAGAAGGAAGTGACGTGTCAGCGCCGAAAGTCTCTGCCCGAGTTGATATCGCTTCGTGTATTTGATCTCGCCACTGAAAAAGCTTGCAGACATTTTGTGCGCTTCGTCGCACACCACGAGGTCCCACGTCGCGTCTGGCACCTCGAGTTTCGCCTGCAAATCCTCGTTGCGACTAAGCTTGTCTAAACGCGCGATGACTAGGTTGTTTTCCAGAAACCAGTTCCCGGTCCTGGCCGCTTCCAGCTTGTCGTTCGTCATGATTTCGAACGGAAGCTGAAATCGACGATACAGCTCGTCCTGCCACTGCTCAGCCAGACTTCCTGGGCAAACGACTAGGCAGCGATGAAGGTCGCCGCGGGCAATGAGCTCCTTGATCAGGAGACCTGCCATAATGGTCTTGCCTGCACCTGGGTCATCAGCCAACAGAAAGCGCAGCGGCTGGCGAGGAAGCATTTCCTCGTAGACGGCCGTGATTTGATGAGGCAGCGGTTCAACCAAAGAGGTGTGGACTGCCAGCACCGGATCGAACAGATGCGCGAGTCTTATACGGTGGGCTTCTGAAACCAGCCGGAAAAGTCGGCCGTCACCATCGAGACTCCAGGGCCTACCCTCTTCGACGACATCTAGTCGCGCCTCGTCGTGCCTATAGAGCAGCTCGTTCGCGACCTTCCCTCGAGCATCCTTGTAGGTCAGCTCAAGAGCTTCAGATCCGTACCACTGAACATTGACGACGGTTACAAGCCCATCAGGCAGGACCCCACGAACCGACGTATTAGGCAGGAGTTCTTCGAGGCTCGCCATATCAATCACCGTTGCCTGGAGATGCGCTCGCGGCTTGTACCTGAGTGCGGTTGATGAGAACGATTTGCTGATCCTGGGGAGGTCGCGCAGAGGGATCCGTGTCCAGACCCAGCCTCTTGAGCGCGTAATAAAGAAGCGCCTTCCGGACCGGAATCTTCGCCTTCCCGCCGCGCATTCCATAGTCGAGAGCGATGACCTTCTGCTGCGTGTCTGACAGCTCCGGGTGCGGTCCGATCTCCAAAGTTACCTGTTCGTTCCAGTCGGCATCCGTGTCGTGCCCCACGTCGCTCGGCTTGGTGCCGCGGGTTTCTATGATCCGCGAGAGCAGGAAGTCCTTAAAGCTACGGTCGGTGAGGCAGAATGCTCGGGTGTGCCAACGGAAACCGTCGAATCCAATCGCGTGTGGCGCGATCCAGCGCCAGCGAGGCTCTGGCCGGGAGAGCGACTGGTACTTCACCTCGATAGCCTCAGATCGCCGGATCGCAGCGACCACCGAACGCAGAGTTTCGGCGTTGACGCCCCGCACAGGGGTCGGCGCGGCGTCGTAGGATGGGAACTGGCCAATCCAGGCGTCAGCCGTGTCAAGGATGCCGTCGGCAACGGAGCGCAGCTGAGAAAGGTAGCGGCTGGCGTCCGGCTTTAGGAACAGCGGCTCAAACTCGGTGCCCCGAATGTAGGTCCGGGCACTCTTGTCGTAGACCATATTGTCCGGCGCCATTCCGATGTAGCGGTTCAGGTCGGTGGACGCTTGATTCACCGAAACGCCGAACGCATCCATCAGATCGCCCCGATTCACATGCCCCTCCCAAAACAGGCGGAACTCGATGAATTCGAGCCGTCGCTCGACGCCCCACCGAAGATCTGCCTTTTCTGTTCCCACCATGCACTCCCAGTGACATGATCCATCCCGTAACTAGGCATGCCCAGTTTCTGGACCTTCGATCAAACTATCCGAGAAGTGGAGTGGGTTCAATCGAAATTGGGAGAGTCCGCGTGCAGGCGCGAGGGCGGGGGATAGCGGCCGTGCCTCGACCGACCGCCATCCCGGAGCTGTATCAGGCGCCAGTTTGCTGAACCTGCCCAGGGTCCGAGGTGCTGGAGCGGACCATCGACTGCTCGTATTCCTCGATGTCCGACAATCGGTAGACCACCCGGCCGCCCACCTTGAGGAACTTCGGCCCCTCACCAGTCCAACGCCAGCGCTCAAGTGTGCGATGGCTGATCCCCCAGCGCACCGCCAATTCAAGTTGGTTCATGCATGTTGCCTTCATCTTCGTGCCCTTTCGTTGCGGCAAGTTTAACTGCGACACGACGAAGGCGTGGGCGGGAAACACTATCAAGGTAATACTGGCCTGAGCGCCAAAAGCTGGACAATGCGGCGCATCGCGATGAACAGCGAAGTTCCACGAATGCGAAGATTCACCTATGAATACGAGGGCGTGCTGGTGCGATGTGGGGCATACTCCGAGCGAGTTTGTCGAAGAGTCCTCTCCCTCCGCCATTATCTGACTTCGCGCTGTCGCCCTTCGGGCTTCGCTCCAGTCGGGGCCTCGCACAAGCTCGGACGGCCCTTGGCCTTGCGAACCCTGCGGGTTCGAAATGTCTGCGCGATGCTCCGCCATCTCGGTCAAAACAGCGCTTCTGGCGAACGAACTACCGCCGAATGCCGCCGATATTCCCACTCTGCAGGATCGAGCGGAGCACGACCTCAGCCGTGGCGGGCCTGATAAAGGGCGACAGCGTCAGCTCCACCGGGAAACTGAAGCCGGCCGGACGTGTCGTGAACGGCGGCCCAGACGGCCTCTGCGACATCCGTTTCCTTCGTCGTTTGCGCCGGCTTGGCGTAGGCTTCGAAGATCGGCGCCGCGAAACCGGCATAGGCCGCAGGGATGAGATCCTCGACGCGCAGATCGGTGTTGTGCGCAAACCGGGTCGTCGGAGCATAGCCCGGTTCCACCAGCCTTGCGCGGACACCGAAGTGGCCAAGCTCATGGGCGAGCGAGCCGGTGAAGCCCTCAATCGCCTGCTTGCTGGCGGTATAGGCGGCCGCCAGCGGCATGGAAGCCAGCGTAACGCTCGATGTCACATTGACGATGACGCCGGATCGGCGTTCGCGCATCTGCGGAATGACGGTCTGACACATCGCCATGACACCGAACGTGTTGGTGTCGAACACCTTGCGGATATGCGCCATCGGCGTCGCCTCGAAGGCCCCGACGACGCCGATGCCGGCATTGTTGACGAGCACGTCGATCGGCCCGGCGGCCTCGATGGCGGCGACGATGCTCTCTTCGCTCGTCACGTCGAGCGGCAGCATGCGCAGGTTGGACGAAACCGGCAGAAGAGCGGCGTCGGGGCGACGCATGGTCGCGATGACATTCCAGCCCTTGTCGAGGAAATGCTTCGCCGTTTCAAGGCCATAGCCCGAGGATGTGCCGGTGATCAGGATCGTTTGCATGGGAGCTTCCATTCGTTTCGGATGGCTCCGTGATAGCTTCAAAGGTCGAGACGATATATAATCCAAAGTCCATTATCGTTTTCCAATCGTCCATATCGGCAGAGGCAGCCTGGTATCGAGACTTCAGCGTGGCTCGCTCTCGATCCTAGCCGGTTCACCGGCACTGCTGCTCCGAGCAAATTTTCCGGGTGGACAGCCGAGCCGCTTTCGAAAGGCCGTGCTGAAGGCGCTGGCGGATTCGTAGCCGATCTCGTCGGCGATCCGGTCCAGCGTCTTGGTTCCCCGCAGCAGGGCGTCCTTCGCCAGCGCCATCCGCCAGCGGACGAGATATTCGATCGGGCCGCAGCCGAGGACCGCGCCGAAGCGCGCGGCGAAGGCGGAGCGCGACTGCCCGGCGATCCGGGCGAGGCCGGCGACCGTCCAGTCGGCGCGTACATCGGCGTGCATGGCGCCGAGGACGCGCGCCAGAGCAGGATCGCGCATCCCGTTGAGAAGACCGGCGCGATCATCGTCGGTCGCGACACCGCGCAAGCGCAAGGCTTCGATGAGCAAAACCTCCAGCAGCCGCCGGAGGATCATGTCCTTGCCCGGCTCGTCGCCGCTGCATTCCTCCAAGATGAGATCGATCACCCGCCTGAACCGCACCGATCGCCCTTCCGAGGGTGGGACATGGATCATCCGCGGCAGCAGGGCGAGCAGGAGCGGAGCGTTGGCCGCCTCGATGCGAAAGGTGCCGCCCAGCGATTCGAAGTCCGCCTCTCCCTCCTGCTCGCCATGGCGGGCGGGCACGTCCATCGGGTCGCGCGGCTCACAGGCGATGGCGGGATGGCTGCTCAAGGTGAAGGCCGGGGTTGCAGGCAGAAGGAGAAAGGCGCCCTTTTCCAGCTTCAGGGGCTGCTCTCCCTCGAAAGCGATCCAGCATGCGCCTTTCAGAATGATCGTGAAGCCTGGAGCGTCGTAAGCCGCATAGCGAACGCCCCAGTGACCCCGCCCGGTAATGGGCTTGGAGATGGCCGTGTTCGGCCGGAGCAGAGCTATCACATCGCTGAGAGGGTCCATATGGACTGTCCGTAATTAATACCCGCTGCTCGCTTATATGCCGTCCTGCCCTCGTCTTCCAGCACGCAAGGGTCGGCAGATCTCGCGGTCTGCCCACCGGGAGCCCGATATCATCGCCGTCTGTCACCCAATCACCGCCGAAAACCGCCGATCACCGCACCTTTCCGTACTCGGCAAGGAAATCGAGAAGCGCCCTGATGCGCGAAGGCAGCGGTCCGCCCTGGCCGATATGGATGGCGTGGAAGGTTTCCCGATCTCCCGGGTTGAGATGTTCGAGCACCGGAACGAGACGACCGGCGGCAATATCGTCGCGCACGGTGAAGGCGGCGAGGCGCGCAAGCCCGCTCCCGCCTAGTGCAAGTTGCCGCAGCCCCTCGCCGTCACTGGCCTGCACGCGGCCGACTGCCGGAACGACGACAATGTCGTCGTTGGTTTTCATCGGCCAGCCATCGACCTTGCGAACATAGCCAAATCCCAGGCGATTGTGCCGGGCGAGATCATCAATGCTTTCCGGCTCGCCGAAGCGGCCAAGATATTCCGGCGCTCCCACAATGATCATGGCGGTATCCCCGAGCTTGCGTGCGACGAGGCTCGATGTCTTCAGCGGCCCGGCGCGCACGGCAACGTCGGTGCGCTCGGCGAGAAGGTCGACGACCATGTCGGTCTGGACGAGATCGAGCGTGATGCCGGGGTAACGGTCGAGGAACTCAGGCAGGATCGGTGCAAGGATGTGCGTGGCATAGGAGGCGCTGGTGTTGAGCCGGATGCGGCCGACCGGCTGCTCCCCCGCGCTGGCGCCGCGTTCGGCGTCTTCTATATCGGCCAGAATGCGTGTCACGCGCTCATAGAATGCGCAGCCCTCCGGGGTGAGTTGCAGGGCGCGCGTCGAGCGGTTGACGAGTCTTGCGCCGAGCCGCACCTCCAGCCGCGCAACCAGCTTGCTGACAGCGGAAGGCGTCATGCGGCAAACGCGTGCGGCAGCGGAAAAGCCGCCCTGATCGACCACTTGGGCGAACACCTCCATTTCACGGGCACGATTGATCTCGGAGCGGCTCATTGGTCCTTGAGTTCATAAATGAAGTTCCAATCGGCATACTACATCACCTTGCCTGCAGGTTCTATCTCTCGTCCTGGATTTCAAAATTACGGGACAGGACATGCCGCTCGCTCTCTGCGCTCCGACCGCCGGTGCCTTTGGCATCGGCGCTACCGACTTCGCCGGCATGGGTCTCCTGTTGGAGAACAGCCGCGATTTTCCCTGGTCTTGCCATTGCGACCGCGCTGATTGCCGTCCGTTCCGGCAAGCGCATGGCGCTCACGCCTCCACACGCAATCTGATCTCATAAGGAGCACTCCCTTGGACCATCGATCACTCGGAAAATCCGGCCTCAAGGTGCCGGTCCTCAGCTTCGGCGCTGGCACATTCGGCGGCTCCGGCCCGCTCTTCGGCAATTGGGGCACCTCCGATGCAACGGAGGCCCGTCGCCTCGTGGACATCTGCCTGGAGGCTGGCGTCAACCTGTTCGACACCGCCGATGTCTATTCCGGCGGCGCGTCGGAGGACGTGCTTGGCGAGGCAATCAAGGGCCGACGCGATGCGGTGCTGATCTCGACCAAGACCGGCTTGCCGATGGGCGAAGGTCCCAACGAGGCGGGGTCCTCGCGCTTCCGCCTTATCCGTTCCGTCGAGGATGCGCTGCGCCGCCTTCGGACCGACTATATCGACCTTTTGCAACTTCACGCCTTCGATGCGGGCACGCCGGTCGAGGAGGTTCTTTCGACGCTCGATACGCTCGTGCGCGCCGGCAAGGTCCGCTATGTCGGCGTGTCCAACTTTTCCGGCTGGCAGATCATGAAATCGCTGGCGGTCGCCGACCGCCACGGCTGGCCGCGCTATGTCGCAAATCAGGTTTACTATTCGCTGATCGGCCGCGATTACGAATGGGAACTGATGCCTTTGGGCGAAGATCAGGGCCTTGGCGCGCTGGTCTGGAGTCCGCTCGGCTGGGGACGGTTGACAGGCAAAATCCGCCGCGGCGCATCGCTGCCCGAAGGCAGCCGCCTGCACGAGACGGCGAGTTTCGGCCCGCCGGTGGATGAAGAACATCTCTATCGTGTAGTCGATGTTCTGGACGCCATCGCGGAAGAAACGGGCAGGACGGTGCCGCAGATTGCGCTCAACTGGCTCCTCCAGCGCCCGACCGTCTCATCGGTCATCATCGGCGCGCGCAACGAGGAGCAGCTTCGCCAGAATCTCGGCGCGGTCGGCTGGAAGCTGGAGCCCGGCCAGATTGCCCGGCTCGACGAGGCGAGCGCCGTCACCGCGCCGTATCCCTACTTCCCCTATCGCCGGCAAGAAGGCTTTGCGCGGCTCAACCCGCCGATTGCAGGCTAATCGGGCTCTCTCATGACATGGACCGGAATCGGATGCCCCCTGGGCCGTCAGGCGTCAGCCTGCTCGGCAACTGTCTAGTGTGGTGAATTTGAAATACGCCTCATTTCTTGCAGCGTGCCGGTGAGCGTATTTCAAGTTCGAAAACCACACTAGAAACATAGACTTGCTAGTCACCCTTTTGAATCTGAAGTTCGTCCAGAGCATGCCGAGAAATGTGACGAACTTCAGATTCGGGTGACTAACTCGTGGACTCATATTGTGCCGGAAACGGCGTCTGGCCCGGCAATGATATGCCAGGGGGAGCGCGGCTTTAAGACCCGCCGGTCACGGGTCCTGACGTCACGGGTCCTGACGTCACGGGTCCTGACGTCACGGGTCCTGAAGTCACGGGTCCTGAAGTCACACGCCCTGAATCAGTCGGGCACCGGGGCCGTCTTTCGCCAGTTCATCATCCTCGTTGACCAACGGGCAGCGCTGCACGCTCAGGCATCCGCAGCCGATGCATATCGCCATCTTGTCGCGCAGCGCCGTGAGCAGTTCGATCCGCCGCGTCAGACCGTCGTGCCAGTTTTCGGCGATGCGCTCCCAGTCATGTGTGTCGGGGGACGCATCCCTTGGCAGTTGCGACAGGGCTTCGGCGATCTCGGCAAGCGGGACGCCCGCGCTCTGTGCAATCTTTATGACCGTCACCCGTCTCAGGATTTCGCGCCGATAGACCCGATGATTGGCCGACGTCCTTTCGGATGCGATCAGCCCCTTGCGCTCATAGAAGTGGAGCGTGGAGACGGGCAACCCGCTGCGGCGCGAGAGTTCGCCGACGGACAATTCCTTCTTCGCCATACGAAACCTCCTTGACCTCAACCAATGTTGAGGTCGTAGCAGCATGTCCGTCAACAGGAGACGGACATGGCAGGCATGAACACCGAGGCAGGGAATGACACGCAGACATTCGTGTCATGGAGGGAGTTTGTCGGAAGCCCCTATGCCGCATCTCTGGCCCTGGTTTGCCTGGCCGTCTGGCTGCACGCGGCCGACAGCCTGATCGTCGCCACCATGCTCCCCTCCATCGTGGCCGAGATCGGCGGCGCCGCCCTGGTGGGCTGGTCGGTCTCGCTCTACGAAATCGGGTCGATCGTCGCGGGGGCGGCCAGCGCGCTGCTGATCCTGCGCTTCGGCCTGCGCGCGCCGATGAGCCTGGCCGCCATCCTGTTCGGGCTGGGCTGCATCCTCAGCGCCGTCAGCCCGACCATGCCGTTGCTTCTGGCAGGGCGCGCCTTGCAAGGCATCGGCGGCGGCGGTCTGGTGGCGATGGGTTTCGTCGCGGTCGGCCTGATCTTCCCGCGCCGCTACATCGCGCGTGCCATGGCTGCCGTTTCGACCCTTTGGGGCGTCTCGGCGTTCGCCGGGCCGCTGGTCGGCGGCGTCTTCGTGGACTATGCGACCTGGCGCTGGGGCTTCGCCTTCTTTGCCTGCCAGGCATTCGCCCTCGCCCTCTGGATCGTCTTGCGAAACGAGGCGGGCGTGACACGATCCACGGCCGACGCTGCCGGGCTCCCTGTCAGGCGTCTGGCCTTGTTGTGCCTCGCCGTCGTCCTGGTCGCCTTTGGCGGCGTCGAGGTCTCGATCCTGCGAACGGTCCCGTCCGTTGCCGCAGGCCTTGCTTGCCTGATCGGATTTCTGTGGCTGGACCAGCGCGCAGGGGCCAACCGCCTTCTTCCGCCTCGCCCGGTCGATCCCACGCGCCCGTCAGGCGCCGCGCTGATCATGATCGTGTCCATGTCGATGGCGACCATCGCCGTCACCGCGTTCGGGCCGCTCCTGGTCACGGCGATCCATGGCGTCTCCGCGCTGACCGCCGGCTACATCATAGCCTGTTCGTCCATCGGCTGGTCGGTGATGGCCGTTCTGGTCAGCGGCTTGGCCGAGCGGTTCGACCGGCTGGCGATCGCTCTCGGCATGGCGGTGGTGGCCCTCAGCATCCTCGGCTTTCTCCATGCGGTTCCCAATGGCCCCGTCTGGCTGATCGCGGTTTATGCGACGATGGAAGGTGCCGGCTTCGGGATGGCCTGGACGTTCATTCTCAGGCGAACGATGAGGCTCGTCGAGGCCGACGAGGTTGAGCGGATTTCCGCCGCGATCCCCACGATGCAGAGGCTCGGCTACGCTCTCGGCGCCGCCTATGTCGGGATCGTGGCGAATGCATCGGGTCTGCTGTCGATGGAGACAGCCGCCGATGCTGCCAAGGTCGCCCGATGGATCTTCGCGTCCTGTGTGCCCTTCGCGGCCATCGGCCTCGCCGCCATGAGCGGATTGCTGCGCGACCGGCAGGTGACGCCGCGACCGTGACCGAAACGGCATGCGCGCCAGGACCGGGGCTCCGCCCCGCCCCTCACCTCGCCGGCCACAGGCCCAGCATGGCGATGATCTGCCGGGCCGCCTCGTCGAAGTCGCTCTTGCGGAGCTTCGGCACTTCCAGCGTGGTGGCCGCCATCGGCGCGAAATCGGCGAAAAACTGGGTGGTCGACCACAGCATGATCAACAGGTATCGCGGGTCGACCGGGTTGCACTTGCCCTCGTCGACCCAGCGCTGCACCACCTCGCAGGCTTCCCGCGTCACCGCCTGGACATGCCGCTTCTGGCGCGGGCTGAGAAAGGTCGCCCCGCGCAGCAATTCGCCGGCGAAGAAGCGCGACTTCTCGCCATGCCGGCGCGAGAATTCCAGCTTGCCGGCGACATAGTTGAACAGCGCCTCGCGCGGGTCGAGCTCCGGGTCCAGCAGGCGCAGGGCGGAGTCCCAGTCCTGCAGCACCTCGCCGATCAGCCGCTCGTAGATCGCCGCCTTGGTCGAGAAGTAATAATAGACGTTCGCCTTCGGCAGGCCGGCGGTCTCGGCGATCTGCGAGATCGTCGTGCCGTCATAGCCCTTGGCGGAAAACAATCTGACCGATGCGTCAAGAATCAGCCGCTCATTGCGCGCCCGTATCCGCCCCTCGGATTCGTCCTTTGCAATGAAGGTTCTGGATTTTTCCCGGCTTTTCATCGTTTCCACCCTTGTCTCTCCCCTCCTTAGCACGCGGCGGGACCGTGGCAAAGGCGGTCTGAGAACCTGACTATTTCGTCAGATTCTTGATCGAAAAAACTTGACGAAGTCGTCAAGATTCGCTCACATCAAAGGCGAATGGGAGGGGCGATATGCCGCAGAGACTGTCCGAGGCGATGTGCGAGGTTCTGGCCGGCTGGCAGGGCGACCTGCCGCCCTCCTGGCACGCGGTGCTGGGCGATACTACCCTCGATTTCGCGGCGATCGACCCGGCGCTGGAGATCGAGCCCTGGGAGCCGGTGTTTCCGCCGCGCAAGGGCCGGATCTTTCCCGGCGCGCCCGCCGGGGCGCATCTGCTGCGCGCCTTCGACCAGTTGGCGCCCTCCGGCGTGCGCGCCGTCATCCTCGGCCAGGACCCCTATCCGGAGCCGGCCTCGGCCACGGGCCGCGCCTTCGAGATCGGCGCAGCCCTTGCCTGGCGCGATCTCGACAGGATGTTCTCGGCCTCGGTGCGGGCCTATACCCAGTCGCTGCTCGCCGCGCGCCTTGGCCGGCCGGAGCTTGCCCGCAGCTTCGCGGACTGGCCGGCGCTGTTGCGCCTGATCGAGACGGGCGAGATCGCGGTGGAGGCGCATGGCGCCCTGTCCGACCGTCACGAGGCCGAGGGCGTGCTGCTGCTGAACGCCTCGCTGACCCTGTCCCGGTTTCGGCGGGACATCGATCCGCACCAGGCGCGCGGGCATCTGCCGCTGTGGCGGCCGCTGATGCTGGCCGTGCTGCGCCATGTGGCGCGCTCCGAGGCGCCGGTTGCCTTTCTCGGCTTTGGCGAGGCCGCGCAGGCCCTGTTCGCCGAGGCCGGCCTTGCCGCAACGGGCCGGCACATCGTCCTCAACCGCCCTCACCCGGCTTTCGCCGACGACTATCTCTCGCACCCCAATCCCTTCGCCGCGGCCAATGCGCATCTGGCGGGCGCGGGCGTGCCTCCCATCGACTGGTAAGCCATGACAGAGAGCTTTGATTTCATCGTTGTCGGGGCCGGGTCCGCCGGCTGTGTGCTGGCCAACCGGCTGTCGGCGAACGGGCGCTTCCAGGTGCTGCTGCTGGAAGCCGGGCCGCGCGACCGCAACCCGCTGGTGCGCCTGCCGATGCTGATGGGCAAGCTGTTCCATTACGGCATCTACAACTGGAAATATTTCACCGAGCCGCAGCCGCAGCTCAAGGGGCGCAAACTGTACTGGCCGCGCGGCAAGGCGCTTGGCGGCACCTCGACCATCAACGGCATGATCTATGTGCGCGGCAACCGGCACGACTATGACCGCTGGGCACAGCTTGGCCTGCCCGGCTGGAGCTACGAGGACGTGCTGCCGGCGTTCCGCCGGTCGGAGCGGCACGAAGACCGCAACGACGACTACCACTCGCAGGCCGGCGAACTCGTCGTCAGCCGGGCGCGCGGACCCAATCCGCTGTTCGACACCTTCCTTCAGGCGGGCGCGCAGGCCGGGCTGCCGATCAATGACGACTTCAACGGCGAGGCCCAGGACGGCGTCGGACGCTACGACTTCAACATCCGCAAGGGGCGCAGGTGGTCGGCGGCCTCCGCCTTCCTGACCCCCGCCAGGGGCCGCCCCAATCTGCGGATCGTGACCGGGGCGCTCGTCACCGGCCTGACCTTCGAGGGCACCAAGGTCACCGGCCTGCGCTACCGCGCCAGGGGCGCGGAGGTCGCCGTGAAGGCCGGCCGGGAGGTGATCCTGTCCGGCGGCACGGTGAACTCGCCGCAACTGCTGATGCTGTCGGGCATCGGGCCGGCAGCGCATCTGGCGGAGCATGGCATCGCCGTGCGCGCCGACCGTCCGGGCGTCGGTCACAACCTGCAGGACCATGTCGACTGCGTGATGAGCTGGGAATGCCCGCAGCCCCTCACGCTCTATCGCGACCTGCGCGCCGACAGGCTGACCCTGTCGATGCTGCAGGGCATGTTCCTCGGCACGGGGATCGTCACCACCTTTCCTTATGAGGCCGGCGCCTTCCTGCGCACCCATCCGGGCCTTGCCGCGCCGGACGTCCAGTTGCATTTCATGCCGGCGCTGGAGAAGACGGCCAACCTCAACTTCCCCAATCCGTTCCGGCGGCAGGCGGTGGAGGCGAACCACGGCTTCACCATCCGCGTCGGCCCCGTCAATCCGGCCAGCCGCGGCAAGATCGAACTGGCGAGCGCCGACCCGCTGCGCCCGCCGAAGATCATGCCCAACTACCTCGCCGACGAGTTCGACGTCCGCACCATGATCGCGGCCATCCGCAAGACGCGCGACATCGTCGCACAGGCGGCGATGGCGCCGTTCCGGGGAGCGGAGCTGGCGCCCGGCTCCGCCGTCGACAGCGACGCCGCGCTCGAGGACTGGCTCCGCGCCACGGCGATGACGACGTTCCATCCGGTCGGCACCTGCAAGATGGGCACCGATGGCGATCCGATGGCCGTCTGCGATGCCCGCCTGAGGGTGCGCGGCGTCGAGGGGCTTCGCGTCGCCGATGCCTCGATCATGCCGATCATCGCCAGCGGCAACACCCACGCCCCTTCCGTGATGATCGGCGAGCGGGCTTCCGACTTCATTCTGGAGGACGCGCAGTGATCGTCGAACATCGCACCTACACCTTCCGACCCGGCACGGTGCCGAAATGGCTCGCGAAATACGAGAGCGACGGGCTGCCGATCCAGAAGCGGCATCTCGGCCGGTTCGTCGGCCTCTATGTCTCGGAAATCGGCCGCCTGCACACGATCGTGCTGATCTGGGCCTATGACAGCCTCGCAGACCGGGAGGCCCGCCGCGCCGCCATGTATGCCGATCCCGCATGGCAAGACTTCATCGCATCGATCTGGGCACTTGATGCGATCACGGCACAGGATGTCATGATCATGACTCCGGCATCCTGCTCGCCGACACCAACGATAATCCAGCCCGCCGCACCAGAGGAATGAACCCATGACCACGTCGACCTTCACCCGCCGCCGACTGCTGCAGACCTCCGGCGGTCTTCTTCTCGCCGCCGGCCTTCTCGGCCCCTCGGCCGTCCGCGCGCAAGGCGGACTGATCGCGCTCGTCCACACCCAGGCGGCCGGTGACGCCGGCCCGGTGGACTCGATGATCGGCAAGCTGAACCAGTTCGCCGCCGAAACCGGCATGCGGGCGCGGGCCATCTACGCGCAGGACCCCGCGACCTACGAGACCAGCTTCACCACCCTGGGAGAGGCCGGCGCCTCGATCGTCGTCTCCACCTTCAACGAGGTGGCGGAGCCGATCCGGGAGGTCGCGCCGAACTTCCCCGACACCAAGTTCATCCAGCTCTTCGCCGACCCCTTCGAGCCGGCCATTCCCAACGTCACGACGGTCTCCTACGACTATTATCTCGGCTGCTATCTTGCGGGCATCTTCGCCGCCCGCATGTCGCGCTCCGGCAAGCTCGGCTTCATCGGCGGCATCTCGATCCCGCCGATCAACGCCGACTTCAACGCCTTCAAGGCCGGCGCCCAGTCGGTCAATCCGGACATCACCGCGACGGTGGCCTTCGCGGGCAGTTTCCAGGACCCGGCCAAGGGCCAGGAGATCGCCACCCAGATGTATTCGGACGGGATCGACTTCATCCAGACCGACGCCGCCGCGACCGATTTCGGCATCATCGCCGCCGCCCAGGAGCGCGAGGGGCGCCTGGTCTCCTGCCTCGACCCGGCGCAGTTCACCCTGGCCCCGAAGAGCCTCATCTCCATCGTCGGCCTGGACTTCGGCGCCTCGCTCTACAACGAAGCGCAGCGGGCGCTGACGCCCGACTGGCAGGCCGGCCATGTGCCGACCGGCCTTGGCACCGGCGTGATCGACTTCATCCGCAACCCGGAGTTCATCGCCCAGGGACCGGCCGAGCTCAACGCCATGGCCGAAGCCGCCATGCCGGAGGTCGATCAGGCGCGCACCGCGATCCTCGACGGATCGCTGGTGGTCGAGTTCAACACGAACCTCTGACCGCAGATGGCAGGACCTCAACCGGCGGGCGCTTCGGCGCCCGCCCTTAACGCCGGCAATGTCACGGTGCGCTACGGGAGCTTTACCGCTCTCGAAGGGGTTTCGGCCCGCTTCGAGCCGGGGCTCATTCACGCCATCGTCGGACAGAACGGCGCGGGCAAGACGACATTCGCGCGCGTCGCGGCGGGGCTGGTCGCCCCGGCGCAGGGCGACGTCCTGATCTTCGGCGAGAAGGTCCCGCCCGGCGATGTGCTTTCCGCGCGCGCCGCCGGTGTCGAACTGGTGCATCAGAGCTTTGCCCTGCCGCCCTCCTTCACGGTGGCGGAGGTGCTGCAATTCGTCAGTCCGCGGCGCGGGATCTTCTCGCGCAAGGCGATTGAGCGGCACTGGCAGTCCTGGCTGAACGACATCGGCATCGACCTGAAGGCGGATGCGCGCATCCAGGACCTTCCGGTCGAATCCCAGCAGTCCGCCGAGATCGCCCGCGCGATGGTCTCCGATGCGCGGCTGCTGATCCTTGATGAGCCCACCGCCGTGCTGGCGCCCGAGGGCATCGAGCGGCTGTTTGCCCGGGTGCGCGGGTTGAAGGCGCGCGGGGTGACGGTGTTCCTGGTGCTGCACAAGATCCGGGAAGTGCTGGCGGTTGCCGACACGGTGACGGTCCTGCGCGGCGGCCGTCTGGTCACCGGACCGGTCGCAACAGTGGGCCTCGAACCCTCCGCCCTGTCGGGCCTGATCATCGGTGACAGCGCCGGCACGATCGATGCCGCCGACCGCGCCGCCCTCACCGGCGAGGGCGAAACCACCCACGCCTCCTCAACCCCGCCCGCAAGACGGCCGGGCTGGGCCGGGGCCCTGCGCATCCGCCGGGCCACGGTGCCGGGCGGGCCCTATGGCCATGGCCTCCACGGCGTCGACCTCGATGTCGACGAAGCCGAGATCGTCGGCATTGCCGGCGTCGAGGGCAATGGCCAGCGCGATCTGGTCGCCGCCATCGCCGGCCTCGCGCCGCTGACCGCCGGCGAGATCGAGATCGGCGCGCAGCGCTTTGGCCGCCAGGGACTGGCCGCGCGCCGCAAGGCGGGTCTGCGGATCATCCCGTTCGAGCGCAATGTCGAAGGTCTCAGCCTGACCAGCAGCCTGTGGGAGAACTGGTGCGCCGCGCGCCTCGTCGGCCGGTCGCTGTTTTCTCCGGCAGGTCCGCGCGCCCTGCGCCGCGATGCCGATGCCGCGTTCCAGGCCTGGGATGTCCGCTATCGCAGTCCCGACCAGCCCGCCGGCTCCCTGTCCGGCGGCAATGCGCAGAAGGTGATCCTCGCGCGTGAGATCGATGCCGAGGCCCGGCTCATCGTCGCCGCCCAGCCGACGCGCGGCCTCGACATCGGCGCGACGGCGGCGGTGTGGAATGCCCTGCGCGGCGCGCGCGATCGCGGGGCCGGCGTTCTCATCATCTCCTCGGACCTCGATGAGCTCTTCGACATCTGCGACAAGGTCGTCGTCCTCGCCTCGGGCAGGAGCGTCGGCAGCTTTACGCCCCCTTACGACATCCGGGCGGTCGGCGACGCGATGATCGCGGCCGGCGGACACGGGCAGGAGGATCTGGCGCCATGACCACTCAGCTTGCCGTCGTCTTTCGCACCTTTGCCTTCATCCTCGCGGCGCTGCTGCTCTGCGCGATGATCTTCGCGGCCGTCGGACTGTCCGCCACCGAAACGCTGCAAGGCGTGATCGAGGGCGCGCTGTTCCGGCCGCGCGCCCTCGACCATGTGTTGCGATGGGCCCTGCCCCTGCTCATCACCTCGGTCGGGGTGGTGATCTGCTTCCGCGCCGGCTTCTTCAACATCGGCGCGCAGGGACAGTTCTACATGGGCGCGATCGCCGCGGCCTTCGCGGCCGAGGCCCTGCGCGGCACATCGCCCCTCGTGGCGGTGCCGCTCTGCCTTGCCGCCGGCATGGCGGGCGGTGCCCTGTGGGCGCTGTGGCCGGCGCTGCTGCGCGTGCGCGCCGGCGCCGACGAAGTCATCACCACGATGATGGGCAACTTCATCGCCGCACTCGCCTTGGTCCATGTGACCTCCGGACCGCTGAAGGATCCGTCGGGCTCCGGCCAGGCCACCTCCTCCCGCCCCATCGATGCGGCGCACCGGATTTCCGAGACGACCGGAACCTCGCCGGTCATCCTGGCGACCGCGGTCCTTGTCGTGCTGCTCGGATGGTGGCTGACGCGCCGCACCGCGTTCGGCATCCTCTCAGGCCTCGCCGGACGGAACCCGTCGATGGTTGCCTGGCAGGGCGCGCGGGTGGAAAGCATCGCCATCGGCGCCTTCCTGTTTTCCGGCGGGCTCGCCGGCCTTGCCGGGTCGATCGAACTGCTCGGGCCGAACGGCCGGCTGGCCAGCGGCTTCCTGCCGACCCATGGCTTCACCGCGATCCTGATCGGGCTGGTGTCGTCGCTCTCGGTGCTCGCCACCGTTGTCGTCGCGCTGTTCTTCGGCGCGCTGGCCTCGGCGGCCCTGTATCTGCCGATCGTTGCCGGACTGCCGGCGGCGGCGATCGAAATCATCAACGCCTCGATTGCCCTCTTCATCACCGCGCGTGCCGACGCCGTGCGCGGCGTGCTGTCCCGCTGGAGGTCCCGATGGAAGACCTGATCGTCGCGTTCCTGCGCTCCGGAACGCCCATCGTCTATGTCGCGCTGGCGGGGGTCATCGCCCAGCGGGCCGGCGTGTGGAACCTCGGCCTCGAAGGGCTGATGATCGTCGGCGCCTGCGCCACCATCGTCACGATCCGGCTCACCGGCTCCCTGCCCCTGGCGCTGGCCGTCGCCGTGCTGCTGTGCTGCGCCCTGTCGGCGCTGCTGTGGTTCGTCGTCGAGATCCTGAAGGCCAACCAGATCATTGCCGGCCTCGGCATCACCGGGCTTGGGCTCGGCGGCACGGCCCTTGCCCTGACGGCGATCTTCGGCAGCGAAGCGGCGGTCAACGCGCCCTTCGGCCTGCCGCGGATCGGGCCGGCATTCGGGGCGTTCGGCGGCTTGTCGGTGCTCGTCGCACTCATGCCCGTGCTGGTGTTCGGCACCTGGCTGGTCCTGTGCCGCACCCGCTTCGGCCTGCGCCTGTCCGCCTGCGGCGAGCACCCGTTCGCGGCGCGCGCCATCGGCGTCAGCCCGACCCTGATGCGCCTGTGGGCGCTGCTGCTCGGCGCGCCCTTCTGCGCCCTTGCCGGGGCCGAGCTTGCGGCGGGAAGCCTGCAGATGTTCTCCGTCAACATGACCTCCGGGCGCGGCTTCATGGGCTTTGCCGCCGTCATCTTCGGCGCCGGCCACCCCGTCGGCGCGGCCCTTGCCGCCTTCTTCTTCGCCTTCGCCGGCGCCCTCGGCATCCGCGCGCAACTGCTCTATGGCGACAGGGTCCCGTCCGCCCTGCTGCTGGCGCTGCCCTATCTTGCGACCGTCGCCGGCCTGTGGCTGAGCGCGCGGCTCGGCCGCCGCTCCACCGCCTCGGGTCCCAACGAATTGGGGCGGCTGTGATGCAGGCCTGTCTCATCCGCGGCGCCGAGGTCCTGACGCTCGAGGGACCGCAAGGGCTTCAACCGCAGCGCCTCGACATCCTGCTGCGCGAAGGGCGGATCGCCGAGCTTGCCCGCGACCTGCCCCCGCCCCCGGATGCCATGGTGCACGAGGCGCGCGGCAAGCTGGTCATTCCGGGCCTCGTCAACGCCCATCTGCATTCCAGCGAGATGTTCTTTCGCGGCCGCTACGAGCGCATGGCGCTGGAGACCTGGCTGAGCTACGCCTATCCGTTCTTCGCCGCCGAGCCTGTCGGTCTGCGCCTGCTCTATCTGCGCTCGATGCTGGTCGCCATCGAGTCCTTGCGCGGCGGCGTGACCATGATCAGCGACGATTTCTTCGATCCGCCGAAGCACGATCTCGAACGGCTGGCCACCGTGTTCCGCGCCTATGGCGACATCGGCATCCGCGCCAACGTCTCCTCGGGGCTGATGAACCTGCCTTATCTCGACACGCTCGCCTTCGGCCGCGAGGTCGTCCCGCCGGACATCCAGGCCGCGCTCGAGTTTCCGCTGCCGACAGCGCGGGACTACACCGCCTATTGCGAGGACGTGTTCCGCCATCTGCATGGCGACTATGACGGCCGCCTGCGCTTCATGCTGGCCCCGTCCGGGCCGCAGCGCTGCACGCCCGACCTGATGCTTGCCTGCATGGACCTCGCCCGGCAGCACGCGGTGCCCTATCACACGCATGTTCTGGAAACGCGGGTGCAGGCCGTCACCGGCGCCAAGGTGTTCGGCGGCTCGCTGGTCAGGTACATGGACGACCTCGGCCTGCTGCATCCGGGCGTGCTGATGGCCCATGCGGTCTGGATCAGCGACGACGACATCGCCCGGATGGGCGCGGCCGGAGTGTCCGTCTCCTACAACGCCATCGCCAACCTGAAGCTGGGCTCGGGCCTTTGTCCGGTTCGCAAGCTGCTGGACGGCGGAGTGAATATCGGGCTTGGCACGGATGGCGCCTCGTCCAACGACACAATGCGCATCTTCGACGTGATGCGCGTCGCCGCCCTGGTACAGACCCTGCAGGACACGGCGCCGGAGCGCTGGCTCGCCGCGCAAGACGTCCTGCACGCGGCAACGCTCGGCGGGGCGAAAGCCGCGCTGCTCGACCACGAGACGGGCTCGATCCGCCCCGGCAAGAAGGCGGACCTCGCATTCCTCGATCTCGCCTCGGGCACGGCCTTCACGCCCAATTCCGACGCCGTCCGCCAACTGGTCTATTGCGAGAACGGCTCCTCGGTCACCGATGTCATGGTCGACGGGGTGTTCGTGCTGCAGGCGGGCCGGCTGACGCGGATCGACGAAGCCGCGATCCTTGAGGAGATCCGCGACGTGATGGGAGAGTTCCTGGCCCGGCACCGCGAGGTCGAGGCGGCGAATGCCGGCCTGGTGCCGCTTTTCGAGGAGATCCGCCGGCGCTGTGCGCAGGAGCCGCTTCCCGGATAACCTCCGGCCGGAGGCACATAAAACCACCCGGCAGGACGCAAATAAAACGACCCGGCCGGTGGTCCGGCCGGGCCAGGTCCCGGAGCTTGCGGCCTCAGAAGAAGCCGAGCTTGTTGGGGTTGTAGCTGACCAGCATGTTCTTGGTCTGCTGATAGTGGTCCAGCATCATCTTGTGGGTCTCGCGGCCGATGCCCGACTGCTTGTAGCCGCCGAAGGCCGCATGCGCCGGATAGGCGTGGTAGTTGTTGACCCACACCCGGCCCGCCTCGATGGCGCGGCCGAAGCGGTAGGCGCGGGTTCCGTCGCGGGTCCACACGCCGGCGCCGAGGCCATACATCGTGTCATTGGCGATGGCGAGCGCTTCCGCCTCGTCCTTGAAGGTGGTGACGCTGACCACCGGGCCGAAGATCTCCTCCTGGAAGACCCGCATCTTGTTGTGGCCCTTGAGGATCGTCGGCTGGATGTAATAGCCGCCGGCGATCTCGCCGTCGAAGCTGGCGGCATCGCCGCCGACCAGCACCTCGGCGCCCTCTTCCGCCCCGATGGTGAAGTAGGACATGATCTTGTCATGCTGCTGCTTGCTGGCCTGCGCGCCGACCATCGTCTCGATGTCGCGCGGGTCGCCCTGCCGGATCGCCTTCACGCGGGCGATGCAGCGCTCCATGAACGCCTCGTAGATGTCCTCCTGCACCAGCGCGCGGCTCGGGCAGGTGCACACCTCGCCCTGGTTGAAGGCGAACAGCACGAAGCCCTCGACCGCCTTGTCGAGATAGGCATCGTCCTGCGCCATCACGTCGGAGAAGAAGATGTTCGGCGACTTGCCGCCCAGTTCCAGCGTCACCGGGATCAGGTTGACCGTGGCGGCCTCCATGATCTTGCGGCCGGTGGCGGTCGATCCGGTGAAGGCGATCTTGGCGATCCGTGTCGAGCGCGCCAGCGCGTCGCCCGCCTCGGCGCCGTAGCCGTTGACGATGTTGAGGACGCCGGCGGGAAGCAGGTCGGCGATCAGTTCGGCGAGGACCATGATCGCGGCGGGCGTCTGCTCCGCCGGCTTCATCACGATGCAATTGCCGGCGGCGAGCGCCGGGGCCAGCTTCCAGGCGGCCATCAGGATCGAGAAGTTCCACGGGATGATCTGGGCGACGACGCCGAGCGGCTCGTGGAAGTGATAGGCGACCGTGTCGTGATCGATCTCCGACATGGTGCCTTCCTGGCCGCGCAGGACACCGGCGAAATAGCGGAAATGATCGATCGACAGCGGGATGTCGGCGGCCATGGTCTCGCGGATCGGCTTGCCGTTGTCCCAGGTCTCGGCGGTGGCGATCAGCTCGAGATTCTCTTCGATGCGGTCGGCGATCTTGAGAAGGATGTTGGAGCGCTCGGCGGCCGAGGTCTTGCCCCAGGCTTCGCGCGCGGCATGGGCGGCATCGAGCGCCAGGTCCACGTCCTCGGCGGTGGAGCGGGCCACCTCGCAGACCTTGGCGCCGGTGATCGGCGTGATGTTGTCGAAATACTGCCCCTTGACCGGAGGCACGAAGCCCCCGCCGATGAAGTTGTCGTAGCGCAGCTTGAACGGCAAGCTGTAGCCGCTCGCGATCCGGACCATCTCGTTCATGGGTTTCCTCCGTGGCTCCCGGTCCTCCGCCGGGGTGCACGGAAACTACCGCTGCAACGGAGGGCGATCAGCCCGCGCGCGGACGTCGGCGATCGGACCTGTCTCGGAATCGAGACAGGTCAGCTCTCGTTTTCGCCGATGCCGAGCCGGCTCATGCGCCGATAGAGCGTGGCGCGCCCGACGCCGAGGGCACGGGCGGCCTCCGAGACATTGCCACCGCTGCGCGACAGCGCCCGCATCACCGCCGCCCGCTCGGCCCGCTCGAAGCCGGTCGGTCCGTCCTCGCGGCCGAACAGGTCCGAGGCCGGCACCCGGCGGATCGGGCCGCTGATCCCCAGCCCGAAGGCCTTGCGCGCGCCCCGCGTCGCGCCGAGCACGATGTCGTCGCGGTCCACCGCCAGCAGCATTGCGGTCTCGCTGTCGTCGGCATCGGTGACGATGATGCGGGCCTGCGGGAAGGCGGCGCGGAAACTGTCGACCTCGATCTGGCGGGCGGTCTGGGCGACCATCGCGGCGATCAGCCGGTTGAAGGACTCGGTCTGGTCGGCCCGCGCCGAGGAGACGTCGAGCGCCCCGATCAACTCGCCCTCGGGTCCGAAGATCGGCGTGTCCATGCAGCTCATCGAGGTGTTGCGGGCGCGGAAATGTTCGTCGCGGTGGATGATGACGCGGCGCTGTTCGGCGATGCAGGTGCCGATGCCGTTGGTGCCTTCCGAGGCTTCCGACCAGTCGAAGCCGGGCACCAGGCCCCAGGCCTCGAACACTTCGGCATCGCCGTCGGCGGCGCGCAGGTCCAGCACCACGCCGTCGGCATCCGTCAGCAACACGCCGCATCCGGAGGCGCTGACGAGCTGGTAGAGCGCGTCGAGCCGCGGCGCCGCGATCCGCAGGATCGCCTCGTAGCGGGCGCGGCGTTCGGCCAGCGCCTCGCCGCTGATGCGCCGCACCGCGTCCCGTTCGCCCGGATCGAGGCCGTAATGGTCCAGCGACCGGCGCCAGGAGGCGGCCAGCCTGGAATGCGCGGCGGAATTGGAGTCGGTCGCCGTCTTCACGACATGCGCGACATGCTGCGCGGGATCGGCCAAGTCGTTCTCCTCCTTGGCAGCAAGCGTAGCACCGCACAGCCCGCCCCGGAAACGAAAACCCCCGCGCCGGTGGCGCGGGGGCGAGGGATCGATGGGGCGAGGATCCGGGTCAGCCGCCGAAGCCGAAGCCGACCGGCATGTCGGTCAGGGTGATGCCGAACGGCTCCAGACTCTTGACGATCCAGGTCTGGTTGTTGCCGATGCGGCGGTTGTACTCGGCCCAGGCCGAGACGAAGCTCTTGAAGGTCTCGTCGGTGCCGTAGTTGAGGGCGATGACGGAGGGCGTCGACAACACCGGCGTCGGCACCTTCACCGACCCCATCGCCGGCGCCTTCTTGGAGATGACGAGGCCGTTCAGCATCGTGTTGACGAGGCCGTCCGCCTTGCCGGTGGTGACGGCGACGATCGCCTCGTCCCGGGTCTTGAAGCGCAGCACATTGGCCTTGGGCAGATACTGCTGGGTGATCAGGTCCTGCGCCGAGCCGAGATCGACGGCGAAGGTGTATTTCGGGTCGTTCAGCTCGCTCCAGGTCTTGCCGGTCAGCTCGTCCTTGGCCGAAACGATGATGAAGCTGTTGTAATAGGTCGGGGCGGAGAACGACACCGACATGGCGCGGACCGGCGTCGCGGTCACCGCGAAGGCCATGTCGACCTTGCCGCTCTGCACGTCGAGAATGGCGTTGGACCAGCTCGACTCCACCACTTCCAGCTTCACGTCCAGCATCTTGGCGATGTCGCTCGCCATGTCGATGACGAAGCCCTGCCACTCGCCGGTGCGCGGATCCTTGTTGAAATACGGCACCTCGTTGAGGATGCCGGGAATGCGCAGTACGCCGCGGGCGCGGATCTCCTCGATGGTGCCGGCGCTCGCGGTGCTGACCGCGGCGCTCGCGGCGCCGATGGCCAGCGTCATGGCGACGACGCTGCACAGCTTCTTCAGGAATGTCATGGGTAATGGACCTCCGTTGTTCCCCGACGTGTCGTTGGCCGGTGCCCGTCTGGTGGCGCGGCCCGGCAGCACTGTTGGCCGGGGTCAAGCCTAGCGAGCGCGGGGGTGGGAACAATGCTAGAGACGCCGCCGCCCTTACGCAGTTTTTTATATGTTGGAAGGACCAATGGCGCTCACGGCGCCGGATAAACCGAGGGCGCTCACAGCGCCGGATGGGCCAGATCGCCGCGCGGCGGCTCCAGCACCGGGCCGACCAGCTCGGCCTGGCAGTCGGCGAACAGCCGCTGCACGCTGGGGTGCTTCTGCAGGAAGCCGGCGCTGCCGAAATAGACCCGCACCTCGGGCAGGTTGGTCAGCCTGACGCTGGCGATCGCCGCCTCCTCGCCCTGCATGCACCAGGACGGGATGATGGAAAAGCCCAGCCCCTCCTCGACGCAGCGCTTTACCGAGGAACTGCCGGAGGTGGAGATCGCCGGCTGCACCTGCGCCCCGTCGCGGCCGAGGAAGTCGACGGCGAGGTTGCGCAGCGTCTGGCCGGGCTCATAGGTGATGAAGGGGCGCCCGCGCGCCCAGGCCGGCACCTCGGCCGGGGCCGGCGCCGCGCCCCAGGCGCGCGGATAGACGAGGCTCAGCCGGTAGCTGCCGAGCAGGCGCTGCGGCACCACCGGATCGCCGAAATAGCGCTCGGAGATGCACACGTCGAGGCTGCCGTTCTTGACCAGTTCGGCCAGCACCGTGTCGCGCTCGTAGACGGCGAATTCCATCTCCGGGAATTCCTCGCGGAACCGCGTCAGCACCTTGGGGAACAGATAGAAGAAGATCGCCTGCGGCATGCCGACCCGCAGCGCCGAGCGCTGGTTCTCGATCAGCTTGGTCAGCCGTTCCAGCATGATGTCGAGTTCGGGATGCAGCAGGTTGTACAGCGCCCGGCCGCGCGGCGTCAGCGCGATCCGCTTGGCGCCCTG
The DNA here is from genome assembly GCF_900185735.1 of Stappia sp. P2PMeth1. Taxonomy (NCBI): domain Bacteria; kingdom Pseudomonadati; phylum Pseudomonadota; class Alphaproteobacteria; order Hyphomicrobiales; family Stappiaceae; genus Stappia; species Stappia sp. P2PMeth1. The sequence continues at coordinate 37,651 of NZ_FYAW01000015.1, forward strand.
CTCGGTCTCGATCAGCCGGCCGTTGAGGATCTGCTCCAGCCGGCGCACATGGTTGGCCGCCGACTGGTAGCTGAGGTTCAGCTCCCGCGCCGCGCCGGAAAACGATCCGTGCCGGGCGACCTGGTAGAAGGTCTGGATGAGCGTCAGGCTGATCTTGGCCATGCATGTCTCCCTGCCGTGCCGGCATAGGGGCTGCCTCCCCCTTAGCCGATACAAAATTCCGCAGCAAGCACGCCCGTCATCTTGTATCGACGCTTCCCCGCCGGCCCCGCCACACTTGCCCCATGTTCAACCCCTGGGGTCAGCCCGTGGCAACTGCGCATCCGCAACCCGCTTCCGTTGTCGTCGCCGGTGCCGGCATCATTGGCAGCGCCGCCGCCTATTTCCTGGCGCGGCGCGGGCTGACTGTCACCGTGCTCGATGCCGTTGCCCCGGCCGCCGAGGCCTCCGGCGCCGCCGACGGCGCCGTCTCCGTCGCCAGCAAGCGTCCGGGCCCCTTGATGCAGGCCGCGCTCCAGGGCATCGCCCTCTATCGCCGGCTGGCGGGGCTCGACCCGGCCCCCGGAACCGGTCTTCAGGGCGACGACGCACCGCTTGCCGGGCTGTTCCATCCCCGCTCCACCTTCATCGTCGCCGCGAGCCCCGCCGAACGCGCGGTGCTGGAGGCCCATGCCGCCGCCCTCGCTCAGGCCGGCGTCGCGGTCGCGGCCATCGAGCCGCCGGCGATCCAGGCGCGCTTTCCCGCCCTGTCGGCCGCCGCCTGCCTCGTCATCGAGGTGCGCGGCGACGGCCATGCCATCGGCTATCAGGTGGTGCGGCAACTGCTTGCCGCCGCCCGCGTGCCGGTGCTGCGCGGCTGCCCGGTGATCCGGCTCGACCGCGACGCGGATGGCGGGCGCATTCGCGCCGTCGAGACGCCGCGCGGCCGGATCGCCGCCGATGCCTTCGTCTTCGCCACCGGCAACGGCACCGCGCCCCTGTTCGGCCTGCAAGCCGTCCTCACCCCGCGCAAGGGCCAGTTGCTGATCACCGAGCGCGACCTGGCGCTGAGCCGCGCCATGCCCGGCTCGATCATGTCCGGGCGCTATCTCCTGTCCAAGGGCAGCCAGACCCGCGCCATCGAGACGGGGAGCGAATCTGCCTCTGCTTCCGCCGCGCGCGGTTTCGGCCTCGTCGTCGACCCGCTGCGCACCGGCCAGTTCCTCATCGGCGGCACCCGCGAGGACCATGGCGACAAGCGCGAGACCGATCTTGCCGCTGTCTCCCGCATCCTCTCCGACGCGGTCGCGCTGGTGCCCGGCCTTGCCGGCGTGCGCCTGCTGCGCGGCTTTGCCGGCGCCCGCACCGCCGTGCGCGACGGGCTGCCGCTGGTCGGCCCCCTGCCCGGCCTTGCCAACGGGTTTCTCGCCACCGGCTTCGAGGGCGACGGCATCTGCCTCGGCCCGGTCACCGGCGCCGCCCTTGCCGATCTCGTCTGCGGCACGGCGCCGGCGCTGGACCTTGCCCCCTTCGCGCCCTCCCGCTTCGCCGAATTGCAGGCCGCCGCATGACCCGTCCCACCTTCTTCTGGATGTCGCGGCCGATCCCGTTCTCGGACGGCGAGAGCATCGCCGCCGCCCTCACCGCCGCCGGCATCGTCTCGCTGGGGCGCGATCCTGTCGGCCAGTCGGCCCGCTACTTCTGCGGCATCGGCGCCTGCCAGGCCTGCACCGTGCGGGTCGCCGGCGTGCCGCGCGAGGCCTGCCTGACCAGGGCCGAGGCGGGCGCCCGCGTCGAGCCCCTCCACCCCGCACCCCTCCACCTCGTACAGGGAGAGCCCGGCGATGCGGCCTGACGCCCCCCGCAGGATCGAACGGCTGATGGATGTGCTGGTCGTCGGCGGCGGCCCGGCCGGCATGGCCTGCGCCAGCGCCTGCGCCCGTCAGGGCCTGTCCGTCACGCTGGTCGACCAGCGCGCCAGCCTCGGCGGCGCCATCTTCCGCCAGCCGGTCGGCGGCGCCGCGCCGGTGCCGCAACCGGCCTCCTCCCGGCAGCGCTGGCGCCGGCTCCTCGCCGATCTCACCTCCGCACCCGGCCTCGACCTGCGCCTTGAAACCCTGTTTCTCGGGCTTGAAGCCGACGGACTGGCGCTGATCGAGGATCGCAACGCCGGCCGTGTCCTGTCGCTGCGCCCGCGCGCCCTCGTCCTTGCCACCGGCGCCGTCGAGCGGGTGCTGCCGCGTCCCGGCTGGACCCTGCCGGGCGTCGTCACCGCCGGCGGGCTGCAGGTGATGATGAAGGAGACCGGCCGCCCGCCCGCCGGCCGGGTGGTGCTGGCCGGCTCCGGCCCGCTGCTGCTTGCCGTCGCCGCGCAGATGACCGGCCTCGGCCATCCGCCGCTCGCCATTCTCGAGGCGGGCGACCCGCTTCGGCGCTGGTCGGCGGGCCTTGCCCTGCTGTCCCATCCGGCGCTGATGCGCGAGGCGGCGGGCTATCTCGCGACCCTTGCCCGCGCCCGCGTGCCCTGGCATCGCGGCGCCGTGCTGCGGCGGATCGCAGCCGAGAGCGAGAGCGAGGGCGAGACCCTTGTCGCATCCTGGACCGACCGGCGCGGCACCGGCCACAGCCTTGCCGCCGATCGCATCGCCCTGCATGACGGCCTTGCCGAAAACGCCTTCGGCCTGCCCGAGGCCGCGGAGGCGGCGCCGCGCCGCCCGCTGGTCCTGCGCATCGGCGACTGCCGCGCCGCGCTCGGCGCCCCGGCCGCCATCGCCGACGGCACCGCCGCCGGAGAGCGGATCGCGGCCCGCCTCGCCTCCCCGACCGGGCGGCAGGCCGCCGATGCCGAAACCGAGCCCGCCGCCCTTGCCCGCCACCGCGCCGCCCAGGGCCATATCGCCCGCGCCTTCGCGCCGCTGGCGCCGGTGTCCCCCGCCGACCTTGCCGACGACACGGTGCTGTGCCGCTGCGAGGGCCGCACCGTCGGCGACCTCAAGCGCCTGCTTGCCGAGGATGAAGGTCTGTCCCCGCGCGAGCTGAAGCTGAGCGGCCGCTTCGCCATGGGTGCCTGCCAGGGCCGGTTCTGCGCCGCCAACACCGCCGCCGTCACCGCCGCCCTGACCAGCAGCCTGACCAGCTCACTGACCGGCACGGCCATCCCCTTCGCCCCCGGCGCGTTCACCGGCCAGCGCTGGCCGATCCGCCCCGTTCCCATCGCCGCGCTCGCCGCCCCGGCGCCCGCCCCCTCCCTGCCTGACGAGAGCCAGACATGACCAAGCTGTCCACCGCCGCCCTGCACACCGAGCCCGACTTCGCCGTCCGCAACCCGTTCGACGGGACCGAGGTCGCCCGCCTGCCGGCGAGTTCCCCGGCCGATATCCTCGCCGCGCTCGCCCGCGCACGCCGCGCCCAGGCCCAGTTCCGCCATTCGACCCCGGCGGAGCGCCGTGCCCTGCTGAACGCGCTCGCCGCCGAGATCGCCGCCGATGCGGAAGCCCTTGCCGCCACCATCTGCGCGGAAATGGGCAAGACCATCCGCGAGGCGCGCAACGAGGTCCGCCGCGCCCAGAACACGCTGAAACTGTCCGGCGATGCCGCCACCTTCCTCGATGGAGAGGCGCTGCACTGCGCCATCGTCGAGGGCGGCGCCGACCGGCTCGCCACCATCACCTACCAGCCGGTCGGCGTCGTCGGCGCGATCACCCCGTTCAACTATCCGGTCAATCTCCTGTGCCACAAGCTCGGGCCCGCCATCGCCGCCGGCAACGCGGTGGTCGCCAAGCCCTCGCCCAAGGCGCCGCTCGCCGCCGCCCGCCTTGCCGAGCTTGCCGTGCGCGCCGGCTGGCCGCGCGATCTGTTCCAGGTGGTGCATGGCGGTGCCGAGGCGGCGCTGGCGCTCGCCCGCGCGCCCATCGACCTGCTCTCCTTCACCGGCGGTCCCGCGGCCGGCCTTGCCCTGAAGACCGCCAGCGGCCTCGTCCGCTGCCTGATGGAGCTCGGCGGCAACGATCCGCTCTTCGTCCTGCCGGATGCCGATCTCGACCGCGCCGTCGCCACCGCCATCGGCCATCGCTTCGAGATCGCCGGCCAGAGCTGCGCGGCGGTGAAGAAGCTCTATCTCCACTCCGCCATCGCCGAGACCTTCATCGACCGGCTGGTCGCCGCCGTCGCCGGGGTCCGTGCCGGCGATCCGGCGGACGAGGCCACCGACATGGGCCCGGTCATCGACCAGGCCGCCGCGCGGCTGGTCGAGGAGCGCGTCGGCGCCACTCTCGCCTCGGGCGCGCGCCTCCTCGCCGGCGGCGGCCGCAAGGGCACGCTGGTCGCCCCGACGGTGCTGCGCGATGTCGCCGCCGACGCGCCGATCATCGCCGAGGAAACCTTCGGCCCGGTCATCGCCATCCGCACCTTCTCGGACGCCCGCACCGCCATCGCCGAGGTCAATGCCGGCGCCTACGGCCTGCAGGCCGGCGTCTTCACCAACGACCATGCCATGGTCAAGCTGTTCTCGCGCGAGCTGATCGTCGGCGGCGTGATGATCAACGAGGGCCCGGATTTCCGCGCCGAACACGTCCCCTTCGGCGGCGTCAAGCGCAGCGGCCTCGGCCGCGAGGGCGTGCGCATCGCCCTGCGCGAGATGAGCGAGCCGAAGGTGGTGATCGACTGAGGAAACCCGCCATGCGCATCGCCGTCATGGGCGCGTCGGGCCGCGTCGGAACCCGCCTCGTCGAACTCGTCCTCGCCAGTCCCGGGCTGGAGCTGGCCGCCGCGCTGGTCTCGCCCCGCTCGGCCCTGGTCGGCACGCCGGTCGCCGGCGGCAGCATCGAGTACCGCCCCTCGGACGCGGCCATGAACAGCCATTGCGACGTGATCGTCGACTTCTCCTCGCCCGCCGCCTCGCTCGCCCTGCAGGGCGAGGTCGGCGAGAAGCCGATCCCGATGGTCATCGGCACCACCGGCTTTTCCGCCGAAGAAGACGCCGCGCTCACCGCCTTCGCCGCCCATCGGCCGATGGTGGTCAGCGCCAATTTCGCCCTCGGCTTCGAGGCTTTCCGCCAGATCGCCGGCCGCTTTGCCCGGCTGATGCCCGGCGGCGAGGCCGGCGTCGGCGAGGTCTATCACGCCCGCAAGAAGGCCGAGCCCTCCGGCACCTCGCGCTGGCTCGCCGCCACGGTGCGCGAGGCCCGCTCCGCCGCCATGGGCTTCGACGCGCCGGAGCCGGACATCCGCGTCACCCGCGAGGGCGACACGGTCGGCGTCAACGAGGTCCGCTTCGACCTTGGCTCCGCCGAACTGCTGCTCAGCTACCGCGTCCACACCCTCGCCACCTATGCCGAAGGGGCGCTCGCCGCTGCCCAGTGGCTCGCCGCCCGCCGTCCCGCCAACGGGCGCTATGCGCTCGCCGACACCAACTCAAACTGACTTCTGCAAGGAGGATCTTCCATGACCGACATGGCCAGCCGTTTCCGCGGCGTCTTCACCGCCCTCGTCACCCCGTTCCGCGACGGCGAGGTCGACCATGCCGCCTTCGCCGCTTTGGTGGAGCGCCAGCTCGCGGCAGGCGTCGCCGGCCTCGTGCCGGTCGGCACCACCGGCGAGGCCGCGACCCTGTCGGAGGCGGAGGCCGAGGACCTGATCGCCCGCACCGTCGCGCTGACCGCCGGCCGCGCCATGGTGCTGGCCGGCGCCGGCGCCAACGACACCCGCAAGACGGTGGAAAAGGTGAAGCGCGCCGAGGCCGCCGGGGCGGATGCGGTGCTCGTCGTCACGCCCTATTACAACAAGCCGACCCAGGCCGGCCTGCTCGCCCATTACGGCGCCGTCGCCGAGGCGACCCGCCTGCCGATCGTGCTCTATTCGGTGCCCGGCCGCTGCGGCGTCGAGATCGCGCCGGAAACCTGCGCCCGGCTGGTCGAGCGCCACGCCAACATCGTCGCCATCAAGGAGGCCGGCGGCTCCTCCGCTCGCGTCACCCGGCTGCGCCAGGCCTGCGGCGACCGGCTGATCATCCATTCCGGCGACGACGCCCTGACCCTGCCGTTCCTGTCGCTCGGCGCCGTCGGCGTCACCTCGGTCGTCTCCAATGTCGCCCCGCGCGAGATGGTGGAGATGGTCAAGGCCTGGGAGGCGGGAGACACCGCCCGCGCGCTCGCCCTGCACGAGTTGGTCGCCGAGCTCGCCGACGGCCTCTTCATCGAGTCCAACCCCGGCCCGGTCAAGGCGGCGCTCGCCCTTGCCAATCTCGCCGGGCCGGAGCTGCGCCTGCCGATGGTGCCGGTGACGGATGCCAGCCGCGAGACCATCGCGGCGATCCTCGGCCGCTTCGCCGATGCCTCCGCCAGCTTCCAAGAAATGCGCTAAGCCGGCGCCCTTGCTTTGCATTGCGGCGCCCGCGCGCCGCATAGGACACTGCCGTCAAGCCATGGACAGGAGCGGCCGCGATGCGGCGTGATCGTCCACACGAACAAGAAACCAGAGGACCCGAGACAATGACAGCGACGCGACAGGCCCCGCGCCGTCCCGGCAGGGAGGCGCAGCCATGACCTATACCTGGGATTTCCACTCGGTCTGGCAGTACCGCGACCTCTTCATGTGGGGCCTGTGGATCAGTGTGGTCTACACGGTCGGCTCGATTGTCTTCGGCGTGCTGATCGGCTTCCTCACCTGCTCGATGCGCCTGTCGGGCTGGCGCATGCTCAGCTTCATCGCCCGCGTCTATCAGGAGATCTTCCGCACCACGCCGCTGCTGGTGCAGCTCCTGTGGTTCTACTACGCCTTCCCGCTGCTGGTCGGCGGCAACATCGACAACCGCGTCGCGGCGATGCTGACCCTGTCGCTCTATGTCGGCGCCTTCTACGCCGAGATCTTCCGGGGCGGCATCGTCTCCATCGACAAGGGCCAGCGCGAGGCGGCCGCCGCCATCGGCATGAGCCCCTGGCAGGCGATGCATCGCATCATCCTGCCGCAGGCGTTCAAGCGCATGCTGCCGTCCTTCATCAACCAGTCGGTGATCCAGTTCAAGAACACCTCGCTGGTCTCGGTCATCTCCGTCGCCGACCTCGCCTATATGGCGGCCGTCGTCAACGGCCAGACCTACCGCCCGCTGGAATCCTACACCGTCATGGCCGTGCTCTACATCGCCATGCTCCTGCCCATGACGCAGATCGCCGACTGGGTGGAAAAGCGCCTGCGCGTCAGCGACTGAGGAGATCCAGATGACCGCCACATCCCTGTCCGCCGCGCCCGCCCCCGTCATCGAGGCCATCGGCCTGCGCAAGACCTTCGGCCATCACGAGGTGCTGAAAGGTCTCGACCTCGGCCTTGCACGCGGCGAGGTCGTCGCCCTGATCGGCCCGTCCGGCTCGGGCAAGTCCACCTTCATCCGCTGCCTCAACCGGATGGAGGCTCCGACCGGCGGCGAGATCCGCTTCCGCCAGAAGCGGGTGCGCGACGGCTTCCGCGATCGCGGCGAGGACCTTGGCATCGGCACGCTGCGCCGCCATGTCGGCATGGTGTTCCAGCACTTCAACCTGTTTCCGCACAAGACGGTGCTGCAGAACGTCACCGAGGGTCCGGTGATCGTCTGCAAGCGTCCGCGCCGCGAGGCGGAAGAGGAGGCGATGGCGCTGCTCGAACAGGTCGGGCTCGCCGAGAAGCATTCGGCCTATCCCAATCACCTGTCCGGCGGCCAGAAGCAGCGCGTCGCCATCGCCCGCGCCCTCGCCATGCGCCCGGAAGTCCTGCTGCTCGACGAGGTGACCAGCGCCCTCGACCCGGAACTGGTCGGCGAGGTGCTCGCCGTCATCCGCGCCCTTGCCGAGGCCGGCATGACCATGGCCATCGTCACCCACGAGATGGCCTTCGCCGCCGAGGTGGCAAGCCGCGTCCTGTTCCTCGACCAGGGCGTCATCGCCGCCGAGGGCAGCCCGGCCGAGGTCATTCTCGACCCGACGAACCCGCGCCTGCAGGCCTTCGTCGCCAGGTTCAAGGGCTAGCAAATGTCGCAGGTCAAGCTCACCCTGTTCGGCGCCGGCCATGTCGGCACGGCGCTTGCCACCGTCCTTGCCGGCCATGGCCGCTTCGCCGTCCAGGTGGTCGACGGGTCCGACGACGCGCTCGACCGGCTGCAGGGCCTCGGCCTGCCGCTGACCCTGCGCCATCTCGCCCCCGGCGAGGAGGCGCACCGCCTGATCGAGGGGCAGGACATCGTCGTCGCGGCGGTGCCGGACCAGGCCGTCGCCCGCGTCGCCGAGGCGGCCCTTCTGGTGAAGGCGCATTATCTCGACTTCATCCCGACGCCCCGGGCCGCGCGCGACAGCCTCGACGCCCTTGCCGGCCACCGCGCCGTGCTCACCGGCTGCGGCGTGTCGCCGGGGCTGATCGGCGTGCTCGCCTGCGGCCTGCTCAAGGACTTCGCGCCGGTCTCCGATCTCGTCATCCGGGTCGGCGCCATTCCGCGCCATCCCACCAACCGGCTCGGCTATGGCCAGATCTGGAATGTCGATGGGTTGATCGAGGAATACACCCGCCCGAGCGCCGCCATCCGCGACGGCGCCGCGGTCGAGCTGACGCCGCTGGAGGAGTATGAGCGCCTCACCTTCGACGGCATCGGCTACGAGGCCTTCGTCACCGCCGGCGGGCTTGCCGATCTCGACGCGCTCGCCGGTTTCACCCCGCGCAACGTCACGGTGAAGACCCTGCGCTATCCGGGCCATCTCGACTATATGCGCTTCCTGCTCGACGATCTCGGCCTGCGCCATCGCCGCGACCTGCTGCGCACGCTGCTGTCCAACGGCCTGCCGCTGATCGAGGACGACGTGCTGCATGTGGTGCTCACCGCGCGCGGCCAGCGCGGCCGCCAGCAGGCCGAGCGCACGCTGCGCTACCGTTTCGCGCCCAATGCCGCCTACGGGCCGTTCAACGCGCTGACCTCGGTCGCCACCGGCTATGCCGCCAGCCTGCTGACGCTGCTCGCCGACGGCGCCCTGCCGAACCGCGGCCGGATCGCGCCGCACCATCTCGATGCCGCCCGCCTGCTCGACAGCCCCTTCATCGCGCCGCTGCGGCGGGATTAGGGACGGGCCTCTCCGGTCGCCGCCGCTGTCCCGTCCCGCCGCGCGAGCCAGGGCTGGGCGAACAGCCACAGGCCCGTCAGCATCAGGGGGATCAGCGGCACCAGCGCCAGCACCCCCACCCAGACGGAGGCCGTACCGGCAAGGTTCGTGGCGATATTGGCGAGGACCGCCAGGGTAAAGGCGAGCGACAGCCAGCGGTGGGTCTGTCGGATCCATCCGTTTCGGGTCATGACAAGTTCCAGGTTCGGGGTGACGGTGTGGTTCAGGTCGCGGTGGAGCCGGTCACTCCATGCGCGCCAGCACCTCTTCCAGCGCATCGAGGAAATGCGGCCAGCCGGCCTTGGCGCCGCCATAGTAGCGCGGCTGGTCGCGGCGGAAGCCGGTCTGCTCCATCCGCAGCCGCGTTCCCCCGCGCGTCGGGGTCAGCGTCCAGGTGACGATGCTCTTGAGATCGTGGTCGCCCCAGCTATAGGCGAGCAGGAGCGGCGGCTCGATGTCCAGCACCTCGCAATCGACCGAGCCCCAGTCGGCGCGAAAGCCGAAGCGATGGCCGATGGCCGGGCGGAAGTCACCCTTCATCAGCCACTCCTCGATCAGATGCGGCTCGGTCAAGGCCCGCCAGATCCGCTCCGGCGGGTGGGCGATATCGCGTTCGACGACGACCGACAGCGTGTCTTCATGGGTATCCGTCACTGATCCATCCTTCCAAGCAGGTCTTCAAGGGCGTCGAAGCGGGCTTCCCAGAAGCCGGTCATCCGCCGCGTCCAGTCGGCCAGTGGAGCGAGGGCCGAGACATCGGCGCTGTAGTGGGTCTGTCGGCCCGCCTGCCGGTCGCGCACCAGCCCGGCCTGTTTCAGCACCGCAAGATGCTTGGAAACCGCCGGTTGCGACACGCTGGCCTGCGCCGTCAGCGCACCCACGCTCTGCTCGCCGTCGCGGCACAGCCGTTCGAAGATCGCCCGCCGCGTCGGATCGGCGAGCGAGCGAAAGAGGGCGTCTTGGCCAATGTCTGGGCCAATGTCTGGGCCAGTGACTTGTGCAGTGTCTTGGGCGTGCGGCATGAAACCCATAACTCCATGGCTATGGGTTTATCTCATAACCGAACGGTTATCGATCCGTCAAGACCGCGCCGACCGGACCGCGTGGACGCGCGCCCCGCGCGGCGACAGGCGGTAGCCGACCGCCAGGCTCTCGGTCAGCCCGAGCTCCTTGAGCCGGCGCACGCGGGTCTTGAAGGCGAGCTTGTCCAGGCCCATCGCGGCGGCGAGTTCCGCCGCCGGGCGCTCCGGGTTGCGGGCGATCAGATCCAGGATCCGCCCGGTCCAGGCGCCCTCGCGCGCCCGCCCGTCCATGGCGTCGAGCCGCCCGGCGATCTCCGCCAGCGCCTGCGGGTCGAGGCTATCGTCCTCGCGCAGCCCGGCACGTGGATCCTCGCCGGCCCAGGACACCTCGATCCGCTCCAGCGTCCCCGGCCTGCCGCCATCCAGCCAGTCGCGCAGCGCCGCCGCATCTAGGAAGCCGGCCTTGCGGGCGTCCGCGTCGGTCACAGCGCCCGCCTCGACCGGCGAGATGTCGCCGATGGCAAGGACGCCGATCGCGGTGCGCAGGGTCCCGCCCGGTGTGACCGTGCGGCGCCTCCAGCGGCGGAACTGCAGGCTGATCCGCCCTGCCCTGATCCCCTCCAGCACCTCGCCTCTCAGCAGCATTGCGCGCCTCCCTCCCGTGCCGTGCCCGCCTGCTCCATTGTCATGCCGCCCGCCCGGCTTCGGCCAGGATCCAGTCGTGCACGCGCCGGGCGGCGGCGGCGGGCGTGTCCTGCGCGGCCCGGATATAGTAGCCGCGATTGCTGGTCGCGACATGCGGCAGGGCCTGCACCAACTCGCCGCGCGCCAGCATGTCGTCGATCAGCCCGTGCCAGCCGAGCGCGATGCCGAGCCCGGCCTGCGCGGCGCGCACCACGATGTCGTAGCTGGTGAAATGGGTGCGCTCATGGCCCGGCCGATCGGTGACGCCGAAATGCGCGAACCAGCTTTTCCAGTCATGCCAATGCGAGGTGACGGGGGTCGACAGGCTGAGCAGCGGCAGGCCGAGGAGATCGGCCGGCTCCGCCAGTCCGCGATAGCGTGACAGGAACTCCGGACTGCAGACGGCCGACACGCGCTCGTCCATCAGCTTCGTCTCTCCCGCTTCGATGTCGTCCGCCTCGGCCATCCGCACCGTCAGGTCGACGCTGAGGCCCGCCGCCAGTTCCGGCTGCTGCGAGGTCAGCATCGACAGATCGACCGGCTGCACCGCCTCGCGCAGCCGGGCAAGGCGCGGCAGCAGCCACAGCGAGGCGAAGGCGAAATCGACCGAGACCAGCACCGAGGGCGTGCGGTTGCGCTGGGCGAAGCGGCGGAAATCGGCGGCGAGCGTGCCGAGCAGCGGATCGACGGCGGCCAGCAGGTCCGCCCCTTCCCCCGTCAGCCGCACCCCGCGCCAGGTCCGCTCGAACAGCGTGATCTCGAGACTGTCTTCCAGGGATTTCAGCCGCTGGCTCAGTCCGGGCTGCGAGATCCGCAATTCGCGCGCCGCCGCCGACAACTGGCCATGGCGGGCGACGACCACGAAGGCGCAGAGCCCGGCGGCGTGCCGGCTCAGAAAGATATAATCCCGGCTTATGTCATTCATAGAAAACTCTCTGTGGAAGAGGCGGTTTCCGTCCGTCAAGCTAAGAAAAACATTCAGTCACATACCTGCGGCGGGGGCAATGCGGATGCATGGCGCGGGCGATGGCCGTCCGGACACGGACGGCCGGCCGAACATCCTGATCTTCATGGTCGACCAGTTGAACGGCACCCTGTTCCCGGACGGGCCGGCAGACTGGCTGCATGCGCCGAACCTCAGGCGGCTGGCCACGCGCTCGGTGCGCTTTGCCAATGCCTACACCGCTTCGCCGCTCTGCGCGCCGGCTCGGGCCTCCTTCATGTCCGGCCAGTTGCCCTCGCGCACCAGGGTCTATGACAACGCCGCCGAGTTCGCCTCCGACATCCCCACCTTCGCCCATCACCTGCGCCGCGCCGGCTACCAGACCGCGCTGTCGGGCAAAATGCATTTCGTCGGCCCCGACCAGTTGCACGGCTTCGAGGAGCGGCTGACGACGGATGTCTATCCGCCCGATTTCGGCTGGACGCCGGACTATCGCAAACCGGGCGAGCGGATCGACTGGTGGTACCACAACATGGGCTCGGTCACCGGCGCGGGCGTCGCCGAGATCACCAATCAGCTCGAATACGACGACGAGGTCGCCTATCACGCAATGCGCAAGGTGCTGGACCTTTCGCGCGGTCACGATGACCGGCCGTGGTGCCTGACGGTCAGCTTCACCCACCCGCACGATCCTTACGTGGCGCGCCGGCGCTTCTGGGACCTTTACGAGGACTGCGCGCATCTTGCGCCGCGCGTTCCCGCTCTCGCCTACGAGCAGCACGATCCGCATGCGCGGCGGATCTTCGATGCCAACGACTGGCGCTCCTACACGATCACCGACGCGCACATCCGCCGGGCCCGCCGGGCCTATTTCGCCAACATCTCCTATCTCGACGAGAAGATCGGCGAGATCCTCGATGCGCTGCAGCGGACCCGGCAGCAGGCGATCGTCCTTTTCGTCTCCGACCATGGCGACATGCTCGGCGAGCGCGGCCTCTGGTTCAAGATGAGCTTCCGGGAAGGCTCCGCCCGGGTACCGCTGATGATTGCCGCCCCCGGCCTTGCGCCGGCTCTCGTCGCCGATCCGGTCTCCACGCTGGACGTCACCCCCACCCTGTGCGATCTGGCCGGCATCCCGCTCGGCGAGGTCGCGCCCTGGACCGACGGCGAGAGCCTGGTGCCGGTGGCGCGGGGGGATGCGGCGCGCCCGCCGGTGCCGATGGAATATGCCGCCGAGGCCTCCTATGCGCCGATGGTGGCGCTGCGCGAGGGCCGGTGGAAATACGCCGCCTGCCCGCTCGATCCCGAGCAGCTCTTCGACCTCGACGCCGATCCGGACGAACGGGAGAACCTTGCCGGCGATCCTCGGCACGCGGGCGAGTTGGAGCGCTTTCGCGCGCTTGCCGCCGCCCGCTGGGACCTTGCACGCTTCGACGCCGAGGTGCGCCAGTCGCAGGCCCGCCGGCTCGTGGTCTACGCGGCGCTGCGCAACGGCGCGCATTTTCCCTGGGATTACCAACCGCTGCAGAAAGCCAGCGAGCGCTACATGCGCAACCACATGGACCTCAATGTCCTGGAGGAGAGGCAGAGGTTCCCCCGCGGCGAGTAGCCTTCGCGCCGCAACGACACGAAAGGAACGGACGGATGAACCTCAAACCACCCCTGGTCGATCTGCCGATCAAGATCGCCGAACGCGGCTTCTACAACGGCTTCATCATCGACGTGACCATCACCTCGAAACTGGCGGTCGGCGCGCTGGTGATCTGGGCGGTGGCCTTTCCGCAGCAGGCCGGCGAGATCCTCGCCGGGTTCAACAGCTTCATCCTGGCGAATTTCGCCACCTGGTATTTCTATGTGATGGCCGCGTTCGTGCTGGCCTGCGTCGCCCTCGTCGCCTGGCCGACGGCCGGCCGGATGAAACTCGGCGGGCCGGACGACGAGCCGGAATTCTCGCGCTTCTCGTGGTTCTCGATGATGTTCGGTGCGGGCATCGGCGTCGGCATGCTGACCTGGGCGGTCGCCGAGCCGATCTACCACTTCAACCGCAATCCGGACGTCATCCAGGGCCTTGCGACCGCCGGCGGCGCGGACAACGTCCTCAATGCCTTCAAGTGGTCCTATCTGCACTGGGGCTTCTCGGCCTGGTCGTCCTATGCCGTTGCCGGTCTGGCGCTCGCCTTCTTCGCCTATCGCCGCGGCCTGCCGCTGACCATCCGCTCCTCGCTGGCGCCCCTGTTCGGCAGCCGCCTGTCGGGGCCGGTCGGCCATGCCATCGACATCGTCGCGGTGATCGCCACCATCCTCGGCGTTGCCCAGATGCTCGGCTTCGGCGTCGAGCAGTTCGTTGCCGGCATGGCGCGGATCGGGATCGGTAGCTGGCTGATCAACGAGCAGGGCACCGCCTCCTCGCTCGGCATCATCGTCGCCATCCTGATCATCATGGGCGCCTCGACGCTGTCCGCCCTGTCGGGCGTCGGCAAGGGCATCAAATGGCTCTCGAACCTCAACATGGTGCTGAGCACCTTCCTGCTCTGCTTCTTCCTGCTGTTCGGCTCGAGCTGGTTCGGCCTCAACGCGCTGTTCGTCGGCGGGCTGGAATATGTCCTGGCACTGCCCTCGATGATCTTCACCGTCTATTCCGGCGAGAGCGACACGGCACAGGCGCTGGAAGGCTGGCAGGGCGCCTGGTCGGTGTTCTACTGGGCCTGGTGGGTGGCCTTCGCGCCCTTCGTCGGCCTGTTCCTGGCGCGCATTTCCAAGGGCCGCACGATCCGCGAATTCGTCGTCGGCGCCGTGATCGCGCCCGCCATCATGTGCTTCGTCTGGTTCGCCTTCGCCGGCGGCACCGCCATCGAAATGGAACTGACCGGGGTCGCGGGCGGCGCCATCAACTCGGTGCCGGACGGCGACAAGATCTTCGCCATGACCGGCCTCATGCTCTCGCCCGTCCTCGGCTGGCTGATGGCGGTGCTGATCGTGGTGCTGCTGATGACCTACCTCGTGACCTCGGCGGACTCCGCGGTGCTCATCGTCAACACCATCAATGCCGCCGGCGACGAGGGTCCCAAGGCGCGCCCGCACATCCTGTTCTGGGGCATCACGCTCGGCCTCGTCGTCGCCGCGCTGCTGCTCGTCGGCGGCCTGAAGGCCATCCAGACCGCGATGGTGATCGGCGCCCTGCCCTTCTCGCTGGTGATGGTGCTGATGTGCGTGTCGCTGTTCAAGGCGATCTATCGCGACGGCCTGCGCGAGCGCGCCGGCCTGCAGACCGTCTACGAATAGGCGCAAAAAGCGGCGGCGGTCGGCCCTGCCCGGCAGACCGCCGCCCCCGTCTTCCCTCGCCCCGTCTTCCCTCGCCCCGTCTTCCCCCGCCCCGTCTTCCCCCGCCCCCGTCAGTGCTCGCCGCCGCCGTTGCGGCGGAACACCAGCCGCAACTGCTTCTCGATCTCGATCAGCGCGAAGAACGCCACGCCCACCATCACGATCAGCACGCCGTCGAAGAACGGCACCGCCGCCGTGCCGAACACGATCTGCAGCGTCGGCACATAGGTGATGGCGAACTGCGCCAGCGTCACGATGATGACGCAGGCCCAGACGATCGGCGTGCCCTGCACCGCCTTCCAGGTCAGCGAGGTGCCGTAGATGTTGCGGATGAAGAACAGGTGGAAGATCTCCAGCACCACCAGCGTGTTCACCGCCATGGTGCGGGCGACGTCCTGCGAGTATCCCCGGTCGATGGCGTAGAAATAGATGCCGAAGACCCCGGCCAGGATCAGCGCCGACACCATGACGATGTGCCACAGCAGCGCCCCGCCCAGGATTGGCTGGCGGCGCGGGCGCGGTTCGCGGCGCATCGTGCCGTCCTCCGTCGGCTCGAAGGCCAGCGAGATGCCCAGCGTCACGGCGGTGATCAGGTTGACCCACAGGATCTGCACGGCGGTGATCGGCAGCGCCATGCCGAGCAGCAGCGCCAGGGCGACGGTCATCGATTCGCCGCCGCTGGTCGGCAGGGTCCAGCTCAGCACCTTCTTGATATTGTCGTAGACGGTGCGGCCCTCGCGCACGGCAGCGGCGATCGAGGCGAAATTGTCGTCGGCGAGTACCAGGTCCGCCGCCTCCTTCGCCGCCTCGCTACCCTTGCGGCCCATGGCGATGCCGGCATCGGCGCGCTTCAGCGCCGGCGCGTCGTTGACGCCGTCGCCGGTCATCGCGACGGTCAGGCCATGCGCCTGCAGCGCCGTCACCAGCCGCAGCTTGTGCTCCGGACTGGTGCGGGCGAAGATGTCGGTCTCCACCACCTGTGCCGAAAGCTCCGCATCGTCCATGGCGTCGAGATCGTTGCCGGTCAGCACCTTGTCGGGGTTCTTCAGGCCGATCTGCCGGCCGATGGCCGCCGCCGTGCCGGCATGGTCGCCGGTGATCATCTTCACCCGGATGCCGGCGCCGTGGCATTCGGCGACGGCGACCACCGCCTCGGGGCGCGGCGGGTCGATCAGCCCGACAAGGCCGAGGATGATGAGGCGGCCGGCCAGGTCCTCCTTGCGCAGCACGGCCGGATCGCCGGAGGGCTGCCAGGCGTCGTCGACGGTGGCAAGCGCCAGCACCCGCTGGCCGCGGCCGGCGATGGCGTCCATCTCGCGGGTCCAGAAGTCCTTGTCGAGCGGCTCGATCCCCCCTTCCGGGGTGCGCTGGCCGGCGCACATCGCCAGCACCTGTTCCGGCGCGCCCTTGACGTGAAGGTCCGTGTGGCCGTCCGGGCTGCGATGGCGCACCGCCATGTAGCGATGGGCGGCGTCGAAGGGGATCTCCGACAGCCGCGCGTGATCGCCATAGGGCTCGTGGCCGTCGCCGGAGATCTTGGCGGCGAGCGCCTTCAGCGCCCCTTCCATCGGATCGCCCTCGGTGCGCCAGCCCTCCTCGTGCGGATGCAGCGCCGCGTCGTTGCACAGGGCGGCCGCGCGCGCGATTTCCGCGAGCACACCATGCTCGCCGGCTGTGACGTCCCGGTCGTCGAGCCGGATCGTCCCCTCCGGCGAGTAGCCTTCCCCGGTGACGGCGAACAGGTGGCGCGAGGTGGCGACCGTCGCCGCCAGCATCTCGTTGCGGGTCAGCGTGCCGGTCTTGTCGGAACAGATCACCGAGACCGAGCCCAGCGTCTCGATCGCCGGCAGCCGGCGGACGATGGCGTTGCGCCTCGCCATCGCCTGCACGCCGACGGCGAGCGTGATCGTCAGGACGGCCGGCAGCCCTTCCGGAATGGCCGCGACGGCGAGGCCCACCACGGCCATGAACAGCTCGTCGAACGGCATGTGGATGACATAATAGCCCCAGGCGAGCACCAGGCCGGCAACCAGCAGGATCAGCAGCGTCAGCCAGCGGGCGAAGCCGTCGAGCTGGTGGACCAGCGGCGTCGTCAGGGTCTCGACCGACGACAGCAACCCGCTGATGCGGCCGATCTGGGTGGCCGGGCCGGTGGCGACGGCAACGCCGCGGCCGGTGCCGGCGGTGACCAGCGTGCCGCTATAGGCCATGCCGTGCCGGTCGCCGAGCGGCGCGTCGGCGACTGAAGCCTGCGTCTCCTTTTCGGACGGGACGGACTCGCCGGTCAGCAGCGCCTCGTCGATCCGCAGGCCCGCCGCCTCCAGCAGCCGCATGTCGGCCGGCACCCGCTCGCCGGGCTCCAGCAGCACGATGTCGCCGGGCACGATCTGGCTCGCCATGATCCCCTGCCGCCGGCCGTCGCGCACCACCGAACTGTGCGGCGCCAGCATGTCGCGGATCGCGTCCATCGCCTGCTCGGCCCGCCCCTCCTGGATGAAGCCGATGATCGCGTTGACGATGACCACCGCCAGGATGACGCCGGTATCGATGTAATGCTCCATCAGCGCGGTGATCGCGGCGGCCGCGATCAGCACATAGATCAGCAGGTTGTGGAACTGGCTGAGGAAGCGCACCAGCGGCCCGCGGCGCGGCGCTGCCGGCAGCCGGTTTTCCCCGTATCTGGCGAGCCGCTCGGCGACCTCGCTCGCCGACAGGCCGGCCGGCGTGGTGTCGAGGGCGGCAAGGACGGTGCGGGCATCGCGGGCATGGGCCTCGGCGATGTCTTGGTCGCGATCACTGGTCATGGGTGCATCCGTGGTCTCTGGAGGGGGCGGAGGCCCGGGAAAGGTCCGGCCGAATTTGGGTCAGAGCGCCGGCAAGGCCTAGTCCGGAAAACACCTAGGAGCAGGTCCGCGCGCGTGCGGGGATTCCGGGACGCCACTTGCCGAAAATCGCGCGCTACAGGCTGGAGCGGACCACCTCGCCGCCCTTCATGATCAGCCGCAGCGACGTGTCCGGCGTTCCCAGGAACGAGAGATCCGTCTCGGGTTCGCCGTCGACCACCAGCAGATCGGCGAGCGCCCCCGGCGCCACGACGCCGACCGGCGCGCGGTAGGGGTTGCGGTCGCCCGACATGGCAAGCAGCTCGCCGGCCCGCCCGGTCGCCGCGCGCAGCGCCTCCAGCGGGCTCATGAACCGAGTGAGCTTGGCCAGTTGGCGTCCCTGCGAGGCCGCATTCCCGGGGCTCATCAGCACATCGGTGCCGAAGACGGAGCGCACCCCCAGCTCATGCGCCATTGCATAGGCCCGCACGGTCCCTTCCGAGACCCGCTGCTGGTCGGCGCGCATACGCGGATCGGCATAGACATTGGCGTCCTCGTCGGTGAGGAAGGGCTGCAACGACCACCAGATGCCTTCGTCGGCCATCATCGCGACGGTCTCCTCGTCGGCGAGCTGGCCGTGCTCGATGCAGCGCACGCCGGCGCGGATGGCGCGCTGGATGCCCTTCGGCGTGTAGACGTGGACGCAGACATAGGTGCCCCAGTCGGACGCGGCATCGACGCCGGCGCGCAGCTCCGCCTCGGTGAACTGGGTGCTGTCGAGCGGATCGTAGGCGGACGACACGCCGCCGCCGGCCATCATCTTGATCTGGCTGGCCCCGCGCATCAGTTGCTCGCGAACCCGGCGCAGCACCTCGTCGGCGCCGTCGGCGATCGCGGTGACGCCGACCCGGTCGGGATAGCTCAGCGGATCGCGGTCGGCCCTCGGCAGGTCGTTGAGCATGCGAAAGTCGCCATGTCCCGAGGTCTGCGAGACCAGCGCGCCGGAGGGAAAGATCCGCGGCCCGGCGACGACGCCCTCGTCGATCGCCCGCTTCAGTGCGAAGGCGGGCCCGCCGACGTCGCGCACGGTGGTGAAGCCGCGCAACAGCGTGGCACCGGCCTCGCGCGCGGCCAGAAGATGCACATAGGCGATGTCGCCGGTGAGCGCCGTGACCTGCGAAACGCTGGCCAGCGTCGAGTGCCAGTGGCAGTCGATCAGCCCCGGCATGGCGACACGGCCGCCGCAATCGAGCCGGGTCGCCTCGGCCGGTCCCTGCCCCTTTGGCGGCAAGGCGGAGACGTGGCCATCCTCGATCAGGATGTCGACATCGTCGCGGATCGACAGCTCCTGCCCGTCGAAAAGCCGCAGATTGGTGAGGAGCAGCGGCCGGCCCGGATCGCCCGTCTGGGCGTGCGAGGACGCAAGACCGAAACCGGCGAACATGCCCATGACCGCGGCCGCGCCGCCGATCATCTCCCTGCGCGACAATTCGACCTCCATGCGGCGATAGGCGGCAAGCGTTTCCGGCGCCCCGCAGCGGCAGGCCATCGGAACCCGATCCTGATAGGGGGTCCCAGTGAAACAACAGGCGCACAGAAGCATCACACACCTCGCTGAACATGCCGAAACGCATGTCATTCTGGGTCGTGTTCGACAGGGCTGTCAAACCACAGGAAAGACTATCGTCAGTTTCGACAATTTACGTTCGGATATGACGAAATATTCAAGATGCCCCCGCCTCGTGAAACCGGCATGACAACTGGATGAAGGGGCAGGAGAACGGCTATTCTCCAAGTCTTTCGGCCGCCTGAAACTGGCACTCTCCCGGGCGAAACGGCAACAGAAGCCGCCAAATTGCCGCTTGGGCGATTGACGCGTCGATCTGCGGGGCAGTAGCTTTCGTGTCGCCTTCGCAGCCCGCCCGCGCTGCGGGCTTGATCGCGCGTTGCAAGGTGCGGGCTTGATCGCGCGTTGCAAGGAAGGAGCGGCCCCATGGTTGACCGATCAGAGGGCTCTACGCCCAAAGTCAGCCGGCGAATCGCCCGCGGGGCACGGTTCCTTGCCGTCCTTCTGCCGGCGCTGCTCGTAGCGGCCCAGTTGCTGGCGCGCCCTGCCCATGCCGAGGACGGCTGGCGTTTCCAGGTCACGCCCTATGCCTGGGCGCCCTCCTTGTCGGGCACCGTCAAGCCGCGCCCGTTCCTGCCGACGGCCTCCTTCGACCGTCCGTTCAGCGACATTCTCGAAAATCTCGACGGCGCCTTCTTCGTCAGCGGTACGGCCCGCTACGACCGCTTCGTGATCTTCGGCGATTTCACCTGGTCGGCCGTGACCGAGCAGGACCGCATCGCCCTGCCCTTCGCCCCCTTCGGCTTCGATGTGCACGGCCAGGTGCGGCAACTCTCTGCGACGCTCGCCGGCGGCTATTCCGTTGTCGCCCGGCCCGAGTTCACGCTCGACCTCTTGGCCGGCGCCCGCCTGTGGCATATCGATGCCAGCGTCAATATCCGCGGCACCGGCCTTGCCGCCAGCAAGAGCGATACCTGGCTCGATCCGGTGCTGGCGGCGCGGGCGCGGTGGCAGTTCGCGCCGGACTGGTCGGTGATTGCCTATACGGATGTCGGTGGCTTTGGCACCGGCTCGAACCTGACCTGGCAGGCCGTCGGGACGCTGAACTACCGGGTGAACGACCGCGTCTTTCTGTCCGCCGGCTATCGCCACATGGCTCTCGACTATGACCGAGGCGGCATGAAGCTCGATATCGACATGACTGGACCGCTGATCGGCGCGACTTTCCGGTTCTGACACTTTCCGGTTCTGACGATGTGCGCCCGTCCCGCGCCGTGAGGGTGATGGGAAGACCGTGCGTTCTCGCCAGCCGCCCCGGCGAGCCGAAAGGTGCGGGTGTGGTGCACCCCCTGGCGCCCACTTCGTGACATGGATCACAGACATCCCTCGCGGTCTGTCGCAAGGGGATCTCGGCGCATGCCCTGCCCGTCGCGCGCGGCCCTCCGCCTCCCCGAAAATGGCTCAGCCGGCGTTTCGTTGCCCCAGGCCGCAGCCTCGCAACTCTTGCGGGACCCGGCACAACTGCGTGTCCGCGACCTTGGTAGCAAAAAGTTCACAACATGCCTTAAAGGCGCTTTCATGACTCGGTTGTATCGGTTTCAGTAGCGGTTTGGAGGAGTGAATGACTGGTTCCGTGCAAACCCTGACCGTTGCCTTGAGCCTGCTGGTGGCCCTGCCCGCAGCCGCGTTCGCCGAGGCCGACGGGGCGCTGTCGCCGGTCGCCGCCGCCGAGGCCTTGCACGCGCGCACGGCCGGCGCCGACCTCGACCTGGTGCGCAGCCATGTGGTGGAGCTGGCGGAACTGGCGCGCCGGCACATCGACGAAGCCGGTCTCGAAACCGCCCTGGAGGATTTCCGCAATCCGCCCTGGCTGCGCGAGGCGAACGGGTTGCACCTGTGGGGCGTCACCACCGCGGGCGTCAGTTGGTTCGACACCGGCCATCCGGAGCTGGTCGGCATCGACGTCTCCAACATCACCGACATCGAGGGCCGGTTCTGGACGCAGCTTGCGGTCGCCTCCGCTTTGGAAACGGGCGAGAAGGTGTTCCTGCTCCTCTTCCCGCATCCGAAGACCGCGAAGTCGGCGGTGGGCTTCCACACCTGTTTCATGCTGGAGGACGGCGAGCGCGTCCTGTGCGCGGGGGCTTTCGAAGATGCGCCGACCGGATAGTCTGGCCGGCCGCCTCCGCTTCTCCAACTGGCCGATCCTGGCCAAGGTGATGGCGGCCCCGCTCGCGACCCTGATCGCCCTTGCGGTCATGGTCATGCTCGTCTGGCACGCGCTGACCCAGCAGCGGGCGGCGATCGTCGCCAACCTCACCCGGCTGGAGACGGTGCTGCACCGCGCCCATGAAGTGTCCCATCACCTGGCGAGCGTCGAGGCAAATCTCTACAAGCTGTCGATGTGGAGCGAGATCGGCGTGCGCGGCGGCGAGCTCGAAGGGACCCTGCGCGCGATCAATTACGGGCTCGAGCGGGCGGCCATCGACATTACCCTGCTCGACAGGGCCGGCCTCGAGGGGACGGAGGAGCTGCGGCGGGGCTTTGCCACCTATCGCCAGAACACCTCGCAGGCGGTGCTGCTGATCCTGCGCAACGCCACGCTCGGCGCGATGGCGACCCGCGGCGGCCACAAGACCTATGCCGAGGTCGAGCACCATGCCCAGGCGATCGGCGACCGGGCGAGCGAGCAGTTCCGCAAGGCGATGAGCGAGGCCGGCGACACGTTCGATCGGCTGAACCGGAATTTCCTGATCCTCGCCCTGTTCGCCGCGCTGGTCGTGGTGGGGGTCAGCATCGCCGCCTCGCGGGCCATTGCCCGGCCGATCACCGGTCTCGTCCGTGCCATCCAGGCGCTGCTGCGCGGCGACCTGTCGACGCCGGTGCCCTGCACCGCGCGGCGCGACGAGATCGGCAGCATCGCCGGCTCCGTGCAGGAGCTCCAGCGGGCGCTGGTGCGCAATCGCGAGCTGGCGCGCGAGCGCGAGCAGAAGCAGGCGGAACTGGAATTCATCGCCGCCCATGACGGGCTGACCGGCGTCGCCAACCGCAAGGCCTTCGACGCCTATATGGACAGCGCGGCGCTCGCCGCCGGCAGCGACGGCGACCTCATCTTCCTGCTGATCGACCTCGACAGTTTCAAGCCGATCAACGACGCCTATGGCCATGCGGCCGGCGACACGGTGCTGCGGGAACTGGCGCAGCGCTATCGCAAGCTGGTGCGCCCCGGCGACATGGTCGCCCGGCTCGGCGGCGACGAATTCGCCATCACCATCGTCTCGCGGGAAGGCAGCCGCGATCCCGAGCAGTTCGCCAAGCGGGTGCTGGAGGCGACGGTGACGCCGGTGCGCCACGCCGGACGCGAGCTCCGGGTCGGCGCCAGCATCGGCGTCGCCTGCAGCCGGGAGGTCCCTTACGGGCCGCAGGCACTGATGGCGGCGGCGGATCGGGCGATGTATGTCGCCAAGCAGGAGAAGCGGCCGTCCTTCACCATCTATTCGCCGCAGATGGCGCCGCAGCGTTTCGGGCTGGAGGAGCGGGAGGAGGTCGAGCGGGCGCTGCGCGAGGGCGAATTCGTGCTGCATTACCAGCCCAAGGTCGCGCTCGCCGACAATGCCCATGCCGGTTTCGAGGCCCTCGCCCGCTGGCGCCATCCGCAGCGCGGGCTCCTGATGCCCGACCAGTTCCTGCCGAAGATCGACGAGTTCGGCCTGCAGGGCGACTTCACCATGAAGGTCGCGCGGCAGGTGGTGGAGGATCTCCGGCGCTTTGCCGAGCTCGGCCTCGACAGCCGCGGCATCTCCTTCAATATGGAGGAATCCATGCTGGCGACCCGCAGCGGCATGGACGATCTGCGCCGGCTGGTGATGGAGAACCAGCAACTCGCCCGGCTGCTCACCCTGGAGATCACCGAGGACGTGTTCATCGCCCGCGCGGCGGAGACGATCCGCGACAATGTCGACATGCTGGCCGCCCTCGGCGTCCGCATCTCGATGGACGATTTCGGCACCGGCTACGGCTCGTTCAAGCACCTGCGCGAATTCACCATCCACGAGCTGAAGGTCGACCGCGAATTCGTCGAAGGCATCGGCCGCGACCGCTCCTCGGAGGTGATCATCGACGGCTTCCTGGCGATCGCCTCGGGCCTTGGCCTGATGGTGGTGGCGGAAGGCATCGAGACGCGGGCGCAGGCCCGCTACCTGCACCAGCGCGGCTGCCAGTTCGGCCAGGGCTTCCTGTTCTGCCGCCCCCTGCCCTTCGAGGCCGCCGTCGACTATCTCGCCGAGCGGCAGCCACGCTCGCGCACCGGCTGAGCGGAATTTTGCCGCGCCGGGCTTGTTTCCGCAGGGTCGCCTCCCGCAAGATCAGGGACGACTCGTCCAGCCGAAAGGGCCCGCCGATGATCTGCCGCCTGCCTCGCCTCTCCCTTGCCGCCGCCTGCCTCGCTGCGCTCTTCGCCACATCGCCGGCGGCGGCCAGCACGCCCTGCGGCGGCGATTTCGGCGCGTTTCTGAGCGGCGTCGCCGAGGAAGCCCGCGCCAAGGGGCTGCCGGATGCGGCGATCCGCAAGACGCTGGGCGGCGCGCAGATCGACAGGACGGTGCTGTCGCGCGACCGCGCGCAAGGCGTCTTCAAGCAGGATTTCCTCACCTTCTCCAGGCGTTCGGTCAGCGACTACCGGCTGAAGCACGGCGCCGCCAACATGAAGAAGCACGCCGCGATCTTCGCAAGAGCCGAGGCCGATTACGGCGTGCCGGCGCCGGTGATCACCGCCTTCTGGGCGCTGGAGACCGATTTCGGCGCCGTCCAGGGTGATTTCAACACGGTGAACGCGCTGGCGACGCTCGCCCATGACTGCCGCCGGCCGCAGCTCTTCCGCCCGCAGCTCATCGCCGCCATCGAGATGGTCGCCCATGGCGATCTCGACCCGGCCCGCACCACCGGCGCCTGGGCCGGCGAGATCGGCCAGGTGCAGATGCTGCCTGCGGACATCATCCGCTTCGGCAAGGACGGCGACGGCGATGGCCATGTCGACCTCAAGGGCAGTGCGCCGGACACGATCCTCACCGCCGCCGGCTTCATCAAGAGCCTCGGCTGGCGCGCCGGCGAACCCTGGCTGACCGAGGTCAAGCTGCCCGCCAGCCTGCCCTGGGAGAAGACCGGCCTCAACTTCGACACCACCGTCGGCGAATGGGCCAGCGCCGGCGTCACCGCCCGCCAGGGCCGCCTGCCTGCGGCGAACCTGCCGGCCGCGCTGCTGATGCCGCAGGGCCACAAGGGCCCGGCCTTCCTCGCCTACCCGAATTTCCGCGTCTATCTGGAGTGGAACCAGTCGTTCATCTACACGACGACCGCCGCCTATCTGGCAACGCGGCTCGCCGGCGCCCCCCGCTACGATCCGGGCAATCCGGACCCCGGCCTGTCGGACGCGCAGATGAAGCAGTTGCAGGAAAAGCTTGCCGCAAGGGGCCATGACGTCGGCAAGATCGACGGCATCCTCGGCGCCGGCACCCGCGCGGCGGTGCGGGCCGAGCAACTGCGCCTCGGCATCCCGGCGGACGGCTGGCCGACGCCCGCCTTCCTGTCTCGATTCTAGAGTGTGGTGAATTTGAAATACGCCTGATGTTAGCAACGACCTCCAGAGCGTATTTCAAATTCGAAAACCACACTCAAAACATGAACTTGCTAGTCACCCTCTTTGAATCTGAAGTTCGTTCAGAGCTTGCCGCCCCATGTGACGAACTTCAGATTCGGGTGACTAGCCGATCTCGACGCGTTCGTCGAACGTCTCGGCCGGGGGAACGTGCGGCCTGCCGGCTGCCCTTTCCTCGCTCGCCTTCTTGTGCAGGAAGCGGATGCCCGCCTCGTCGCCCTGCATCCAGACCAGTTCCGCATCGACCGTGATGGCGCGCCGGGGAAACTCGAAGGCAAACCGCTCGGCGAGCATGTGCTGGCCGGCGAGGCGCACGCGGCAGCCGGTGATGCTGAGATCCTCGACCACGCAGGAGATCGACACGCCCCGGTCGACGATGATGGCGGGAATTCGGCAAGGGGCTCTGGGGGCCGAGCGAAGCTCGCCGCGCACCTTCGGCTTGTGACGCATTCGGGAAATCCTCTGGCCGGACGGAGCGCCGGTTCGGGAATAAGCAATTGAATACAGCCTGATAGCTCCGATCGCGTGAACGGATCGTAAAGCGCGCGGAGGATTTCACGGGGACGGTTGCGCCCGCCGGCGCGCAGGCCCGTCAGTCGAGCGGCGCCAGATCTCCGCGGGCCCAGTCCTCGCGCGTCTTCGCCCGGAAATCCTCGAACCGGCCCTCCTCGATCGCCGCGCGCATCTCGCGCATCAAGGTCTGGTAATAGGCGAGATTGGTCCAGGTCAGCAGCATCGCGGCCAGCCCCTCGCCCGCCTTCACCAGATGGTGCAGATAGGCGCGCGAATAGTCCCGCGCCGCCGGGCAATCCGAGGCCTCGTCCAGCGGGCGCGGATCCTCCGCATGGCGGGCGTTCTTCAGGTTCACCTTGCCGTAGCGGGTATAGGCGAGGCCATGGCGGCCGGCCCGCGTCGGCATCACGCAGTCGAACTGGTCGATGCCGCGCGCGACGCTCTCCAGGATGTCCTCCGGCGTGCCGACGCCCATCAGATAGCGCGGCTTGTCCACCGGCATCGCCGGGGTGGTGATCTCCAGCATCGCCAGCATCACCTCCTGCGGCTCGCCGACCGCCAGCCCGCCGACCGAATAGCCCTCGAACGGCATCTGCCCCAGCGCCTCAGCCGACGCGATGCGCAGGTCCGGCACGTCGCCGCCCTGGACGATGCCGTAGAGCGCCTGGCCGCACCCCGGCCCGCCCATCGTCTCGAACTGCGCGCGCGAGCGTTCTGCCCAGCGGAGCGACAGGCGCATGGCTCGCTCCACATCCTCGCGCGGCGCCGGCAGCGCGATGCATTCGTCGAGCTGCATCTGGATGTCGGAACCGAGCAACTGCTGGATCTCGACCGAGCGTTCCGGCGTCATCACATGGCGCGAGCCGTCGATATGGCTCTGGAAGGTGACGCCGTCCTCGGTCAGCTTGCGCAACTGCGCCAGCGACATCACCTGGAAACCGCCCGAGTCGGTCAGGATCGTGTGCGGCCAGTTCATGAAGCGGTGCAGCCCGCCGAGCCGGGCGATGCGCTCGGCGCCCGGCCGCAGCATCAGGTGATAGGTGTTGCCCAGCACCACGTCGGCGCCGAGCTCCCGCACCTGGTCCGGATACATCGCCTTGACGGTCGCCTGCGTGCCCACCGGCATGAAGGCCGGCGTTGCGACCCGTCCGTGCGGCGTGACGATCTCGCCGCGCCGGGCCATGCCGTCGGTTGCAAGGAGGCGGAAGGAAAACGGCGCGGTCATGCAGGATCCTTGGGGAAGAGCAGCGAGGCGTCGCCATAGGAATAGAAGCGATAGCCGGTGGCGATGGCATGGGCATAGGCCTTGCGCATCGTCTCAAGGCCCGACAGCGCCGACACCAGCATGAACAGGGTCGAGCGCGGCAGGTGGAAATTGGTCATCAACGCGTCGATGGCGCGGAACCGGTAGCCCGGCGTGATGAAGATCGATGTTTCGCCGGCAAAGGGCGCCAGCCCCTCATCGCCCTGCGCCGCGCTTTCCAGGATGCGCAGCGAGGTGGTGCCGACGGCGACGACCCTGTTGCCGCGCGCCCGCACGGCGCGCAGCGCCGCGACCGTTTCCGCGCTCACCTCGCCCCATTCGGCATGCATGTGGTGCTCGTCGGTGTCGTCCGCCTTGACGGGCAGGAACGTGCCCGCCCCCACATGCAGCGTCACCCGGTGCCGCTCGATACCGCGCGCGTCGAGCGCCGCCAGCAAGTCGTCGGTGAAATGGAGGCCGGCGGTCGGCGCGGCGACGGCCCCGTCCTTTTCCGCGAAGATCGTCTGGTAGTCCTGCCGGTCCTGTTCGTCCTCGCCGCGCTTGGCCGCGATATAGGGCGGCAGCGGGATATGGCCGACGGCGGCGATCGCCTCGTCCAGCAGCGGGCCGGCAAGGTCGAAGGCGAGCAGCACCTCGCCGCTCTCGCGCTTGTCCGCGACGGTCGCGTCCAGCGTGCCGAGCAGGCAGGCCTTGCCTTCTCCGCCGAACCGTACCCGGTCGCCGATGATCAGCTTCTTGGCCGGGCGCACGAAGGCCCACCAGCGGTCGCCTCCGGCGCGCAGGTGCAGCGTCGCGCCGATCCGCGCCACCGCCTCGCCGCGCGTGCGCGTGCCCTCGAGCTGCGCCGGGATCACCCGCGTGTCGTTGAAGACCAGCGCGTCGCCCGGCTCCAGCAGCATCGGCAGGTCGCGCACGCCCCGGTCCTCCAGCACCTCGCCCGGCAGCGGCGCGCCGTTCGGACGCACCACCAGCAGGCGCGCGGCATCGCGCGGACGGGCCGGGCGCAGCGCGATGCGCTCCGGCGGCAGCTCGAAGTCGAAATCGTCGACGCGCATGGCCTTGGCTGAAACCCGGTGAAAGATGGCATTGGCTCAGGGGTTCGGCTCTTAGCTCTCCCCTGCCGCGCGGTCAACCGCGCGCCCTCGCCGCCCGCTCCGGCGGCTCTTCCGAGTCGCCGGCATAACGAGCGCGCGCGCAACTATTTTGCGATGCACAATCTGCATAGCTGCTGTGCACTATCTGCGCTTTTTTTCGGCACCTGAAAAAACTACCTTCTGGTCATCGGATCGGAGCGCTGACGAGGAATGACCCAGGCAGCCAACTCCCACATGTCGTGCATATGAGGTTGCCATGTTCGACACTCTCGCTCGCAAATACCGCAACTGGCGGACCTACCAGACCACCGTTTCCGAGCTGTCGCGGCTGACCACCCGCGAGCTCAACGATCTCGGCATCGCCCGCGGCGACATTCCCTTCATCGCCCGGAACGCCAGCCGTTAACAGTTCACGTTCAAGGAGATAGACCTCCTCCCCTGTCTCCTGACGTGTTGCCGACGGGATATCCTCCTCCCAATCCCGTTCGGACATTGCGACGCCCGCCGGTACCTCCTCCCACCGGCGGGCGTCGCTTTTTTCTTGGGCATGCCCGCTGGGTGTGCGACCTCGGCGAAAGCCGCAATCCGGGCATGCGAAAATAGCGCCTCACAAACGGCGCGACGCAGCCCATATCAGTGTCACCGAACGATGACGCAGCGCAAAAAATGAGCGAAGAGCGGCCGCTTCGGGAGCAATAAGAAAAAGATCACGGAGTTTGACATGTTCACGACCCTCGCTCGCAAATACCGCAACTGGCGGGCCTATCACAGCACCGTCACGGAGCTGTCGCGCCTGACCCCGCGCGAGCTTGACGATCTCGGCATCTCGCGTGGCGAGATCCCGACCGTCGCTCGCCGCGCGGTGATCGGCTGATCCCATCTCGAACCGGCGGGTCTTCTCCTCCCGGACCCGTCAGTCGAACGCGCCGCCCGCCGGTACCCTCCTCCCAACCGGCGGGCGGGCGCAACCCCAACGAAACACCGGCTTCGCCGCAATGCGGCGGTTCGGGATGCTGGCGCCCAATCCGCGCCGCCCCGGCCCCCCGGCGCCAGCCTCGACCATCAGGACCGACATCATGTTCAACACCCTCGTTCGCAAGTACAATTCCTGGCAGCAGTACCGTCGCACCTATGACGAGCTGTCCCGCCTGTCCAATCGCGAGCTCAGCGATCTGGGAATCGGCCGCGGCGATATCGATTTCATCGCCCGCAGCCACACCCGCTGAGACGACGCACAGCCCTCGCGGGGGCACCGCAAACGGAAGACGCCGTCCCTTCGGGGGCGGCGTTTTCTTTTAAGCCATTGAAAAAGTTCAATTTTCAAAATTTTATGCTGCTCTGCACAAAAAGCAGGGCTGATATGCAACATCGTCTCTTTAAACAGGGGCGCGACTCCCCCATATCTCAACCAACGGAGCAAGCGATCCTCCTCCCACGCTTCGCTCCCGTACCGGCCGGTGTTCCTCCTCCCTCACCGGCCACCCAAAACGACGCCCACCGGTACCTCCTCCCACCGGTGGGCGTTCGTTTTTGTCCTTTCCCTTTTTCTGGCCCTTGTCCGGCCCCTTTCACCGGCCCTGTTCCCCGGCATCTTCCGCAGGCCCGCCGTCGTCCTCCCTTGCGCATACCTCTCCCGGCGTCATCCCGGACGAGGCCGAAGGCCGAAGATCCGGGATCGGGGAGCCCCGGCGCTCAAGGGGCGTCCGGGGAGCGCGCCTCACAGGCCCTCGGCTCTCCGATCCCGGCTCGGCGCTGGCGCGCCGTCCGGGACGAGGAGAGGATTGCGTACAGAAGAGGACAAAACGCAGCGGGCGCGCGCCTACACGCTCTTTTCCGCCTTGGCGCGGGCGAAGCGTTCCTTGAGCTGCGCCCCGCGCCCCTCCTTCACCACCTGCCGGGCGCGGCCGAGCGACAGCGCATCGGCCGGAACGTCCTCGGTGACGACGCCGCCGGCGGCCAGATACGCCCCCTCGCCGATGCTGAGCGGGGCGACCAGCGTCGAGTTCGACCCGACAAAGGCGCCCGCGCCGATATCCGTGTGGTGCTTCAGGAAGCCGTCATAGTTGCAGGTGATGGTGCCGGCGCCGATATTGGCGCCCGCCCCGACCCGCGCATCGCCGATATAGGTGAGGTGGTTGACCTTCGCCCCGGTCTCGACCCGGGCGTTCTTGATCTCGACGAAATTGCCGATATGCGCGCCGGCGCCGATCTCCGCGCCGGGCCGAAGCCGCGCGTAAGGGCCGAGCGTCGCCCCGTCCGCCACCCGCGCATCCTCCAGATGCGAGAAGGCGCGGATCGTCACCCGGTCGCCGATCTCGACGCCGGGGCCGAACACCACGTTCGGCTCCACCACCACGTCGCGGCCGAGCCGCGTGTCATGGGCGAAATGCACGGTCTCCGGCGCCACCAGCGTCGCCCCACCCTCCATCGCGGCAAGGCGCGCCCGGCGCTGGTAGTCGGCCTCGACGCGGGCGAGCTGCGCCCGCGTGTTGATGCCCTGCACCTCCCATTCCTCGGCCCGTTCGGTGACGACCGAAAGGCCGAGCCGGTGGGCGATCTCCGCCGCGTCGGTCAGGTAGAACTCGCGATTGGCGTTGTCGTTGCCGATCCGGTCCAGGATCGCGGCAAGGCGCGCGCCGCGAAAGCCCATGATGCCGGAATTGCAGAAGCGCACGGCCCGCTCGGCCTCGCTGGCGTCGCGCTCCTCGCGGATCGCCAGCAGCTTGCCGCCCTCCGTCAGCAGCCGGCCGTAGCCGGTCGGGTCCTGCGCCTCGAAGCCCAGCACCACCACGTCGGCGCCCGCCTCCAGCCTTGCGCAGACCCGCTCCAGCGTCTGCGGCAAGACCAGCGGCGTGTCGCCGAACAGCACCAGCACCTGGTCCGGCGCATCGCGCCAGGCCGGCTCGGCGGCGCGCGCCGCATGGGCGGTGCCGAGCCGCTCGCCCTGCACGTGGCACTGCGCTCCCGGCGCCCGGCGGGCGACCTCGGCGACCAGTTCCGGCATATTCGGCCCCACCACAACGGACACCCGGCCGATGCCGGCCGCATCGACCGCCTTCAGCACATGGCCGACCAGCGACAGGCCGGCGACCTGATGCATCACCTTCGGCAGGTCCGACTTCATCCTGGTGCCGAGGCCTGCGGCGAGCACGATGGCAAGGCGGGATGTGGACGGCATGGCAAACCTCTCTTTCGGGCCGGGACGGACGGCAACCGCTGTCATCGACAGCCGGCGCGCCGGCGTCAAGACGCGCCGGCGGCAACCCCGCAACTTTGTCGCAGGAAACACGAGAACGGAGCTTGGCGAAAGCCGCTGCGGACGGATATTCAGGGGGCCACGGGGTCTGACACGTTCGGATGGGGCGAAACATGAGCACAGCGACGGCCGGGGCAGCGGAGCAGGCGGCACACGAGCCGTGGCTGAAGCATTTTCCGATCACCTTCTTCGCCGTGGTGATGGGCCTTGCCGGCCTGTCGCTGGCGACCCGCCGCATCGAGGTCGCGCTGTCCGGCGCGCCCGGCACCGCCAGCTTCGTGCTGACGCTGGTCGCCGCTGCCACCTTCTGCGCCATCGCCGCGATCTATCTCGCCAAGGCGCTGCGCCACCCCGGCGCGGTGAAGGCGGAGTGGAATCATCCCGTGCGCATCGCCTTCTTCCCGGCGATCACCATCGGCGTGCTGCTGCTGTGCTCCGGCGTGCTGCCGCGCGCGCACGGCCTTGTCGAGATCGTCTGGCTGGCGGCGACGGCCGCCCATCTGCTGCTGATCCTCGGCGTCGTCGCCACCTGGATCAGCCACCGCACCTTCGAACAGGCGCATCTGACGCCGGCCTGGTTCATTCCCGCCGTCGGCAACGTCCTGGTGCCGGTCGCCGGCGTCGAGCTCGGCTATCTCGAGACCTCGTGGTTCTTCTTCTCGGTCGGCATGCTGTTCTGGCTGATCTTCCTGACGCTGGTGTTCAACCGGCTGATCTTCCACAACCCGATCGCCGAGCGGCTGCTGCCGACGCTGGTCATCCTGATCGCGCCGCCCTCGGTCGGTTTCGTCTCCTGGGAGCTGCTGAACGGCGGCACGGTCGATGCGGTCGGACGCATCCTCTATTACAGCGCGCTGATGTTCGTGCTGGTGACGCTGACCCAGGTCGGCCGGCTGCTGCGACTGCCCTTCTCGATGGCCTGGTGGGCCTATTCCTTCCCCGTAGCCGCCTTCACCATCGCCTCGGCGCTGTTCGCGGGGTCGACCGGCGCCGCCCTGCCCCGCGCCCTCTCCTTCCTCGCCTATGGCGTGCTTTGGGCGGTGATCGTCCTGCTGGTCGTCAAGACGGCCGCCGCGATCCGCCGCAACGAGATCTTCCGCCCGGAATAACAGAGCGCGGGTGAGGCCGGCGCCTCACCACAGCGTCTTGCGCGCCCGCTCCGGCCAGTCGCGGTCATAGGCCTCGCCGCCGACCGTCGCCTCGCTCAAGGCCGAAAGGATCGCCCCCGGCGTCGGCACTCCGCGTGCCGCCTCCTGCGCCTCGGCGTCCCACAGCCGCGCGCGCACGATCGCCCGGGCGCATTGGAAATAGACCGTCTCCACCTCGATCAGGATCACGCTGCGCGGCGCCTTGCCGTCGACGGCGAAGTCCTCCAGTAGCTGCGGGTCGGCGCTGATCGCCGCCCTTCCGTTGAGCCGCAGCGTCGTGCCGCTGCCGGGAATGAGGAACAGCAGCGCCACGCGCGGATCGCGGACGATGTTGCGCAGCGAATCGATCCGGTCGTTGCCGCGCCGGTCGGGCAGCGCCACGCGCTTCGGCCCGAGAATGCGCACCACCTCGCCCCGGTCGCCGCGCGGCGAGCAGTCGAGCCCCTCCGGCCCGGCGGTCGCCAGCGCCACAAAGGGCGAAGCCTTGATCAGGGCGGCATAGTCGTCGCTGATCCAGTCGATCTCCTTGACCCTGGAGGCCGCCCCCGGCGTGCCGTAGAGCGCCTCCAACTGGTCCACCGTGGTGATCGTCGTCATGCCGCCTCTCTCGCTCCTCTTGCGCACCGTCCGGGCGCCCGCCCTCTCCTCGCAGCCCGGCCGCTTCCGATCCGCGATCTGGCTCGAACTATAACCGAACTCCGGCGCACGGGGACAAGTCGGCGAGCCCCGGCCGCCGCCCGCCGGGGATAAGTGCCGCCGGCACGCGCTGTTGGGCGCGCCATCCGGGCTGCTTTCGGGCCGCGACCCGCGATTTTGAGAAATTGAGACGGCCAACATCAAAATTTCGCGATTTTGAGACGGAATTTTGCAAAATCCGTCTCGAAATTTTCAAAGCCGTTCGGCCGCCTCGCTCTTCGGCTTTATCACCGGCTCCATCGCGGTCAGTTCGGCCGGATCGAGATGGCACAGGATCCGGTGTCCCTCGCCGAAATCACGCAGCGGCGGCAGCTCGGCGTCGCAGGTGCCCGGCATCATATAGGGGCAGCGGGTGGAGAACGGGCAGCCCTTCGGCGGGTTGGTCGGCGACGGGATTTCCCCCTTGAGCACGATATGCCGCTTCTCGATCCGCGTGTCGGCGATCGGCACCGCCGCCAGCAGCGCCTCCGTATAGGGATGGTAGGGCGGCGCGAAGATATCCTCGGTCGTGCCCTGCTCCATGATCCGGCCGAGATACATCACCACCACCCGGTCGGCGAGATAGCGCACCACCGACAGGTCGTGGCTGATGAACAGCATCGTCGTGCGGTTCTGGCGCTGGATATCCATCAACAGCTCGGTCACCGCCGCCTGCACCGACACGTCCAGCGCCGACACCGGCTCGTCGGCGATCACCACCTTCGGATTGCCGGCAAAGGCCCGCGCGATGCCCACCCGCTGCTTCTGTCCGCCGGAGAGCTGGCGCGGTTTCCGCCTTGCGAAATCGCGTGGCAGCTTCACCGTGTCGAGCAGCCGGTGGACGATCGCCTCGACCTCCTCGTCCTTGCTGGCGACCCCGAACTTGCGGATCACCCTGGCGATCTGGCTGCCGACCGAATGCGACGGGTTCAACGTGTCGAACGGGTTCTGGAACACCATCTGCAGCTTCGAGATGGTCTCGGCGTTGCGCCGCTGCACCGGCAGGCCGCCGAGCTCGACATTGCCCAGCATCACCTTGCCGTCGGTCGCATCCTCCAGTCCCATCAACACCTTGGCGAAGGTCGACTTGCCGCAGCCGCTCTCGCCGACGATGGCGACCGTCTCGGCCTCGCGCGCGGTGAAGCTCAGCTTCTCGTTGGCCTTGACCACCCGCTCGCTGCCGCCGACGACGAAAAGCCCGCCCTCCTCGATCAGGTAGTGCTTGGTCATGTCTTCGACGGAGAGCACCACATCGCCCGGCTCGACCGGCGGCTTCGCCTCGCCCTTCGGCAGGTCGCGGTTCCAGTCGATCTCCTCGAACCGCTCGCAGCGCACCCGGTGGTCGGCATCGCCCGGCACCGCATGCATCGACAGCGGGCCGGCATCGCACACGCCGGTGCGGAAGAAGGTACAGCGCGGGCCGAAGTTGCACCCGCGCGGCCGCTCATGCGGCAGCGGCAACTGGCCCGGAATTGCCACCAGCGGATGGGCGTTCTTGTCGGCGCCCGGCAACGGAATCGAGCCGAACAGTCCCCGCGTGTAAGGGTGGCGCATCTCGTCGAAGACGTCGTGAATGTCCCCGACCTCCACCGCCTCGCCGGAATACATCACCGTCAGCCGGTCGCAGGTCTCCAGGATCAGCCCGAGATTGTGCGAGATGTAGATCATCGAGGTGCCGAACTCCTCGGCGATCTCGTTGATCAGCTCGACGATGCCCGCCTCCACCGTCACGTCGAGCGCCGTTGTCGGCTCGTCGAGCAGCAAGAGCTTGGGGTTCGACAGCAGCGCCATGGCGATCACCACGCGCTGCTGCTGGCCGCCGGAAATCTGGTGCGGATAGGAGGCGAGGATGCGCCTCGGGTCCGGCAGGCGGACCTTGGCCAGCATCTCCTCGGCCCGCGCCAGCGCCTCCCGCTCGCTGAGGCCGTCATGGTAGATCGGCACCTCGGCGAGCTGGTCGCCGATGGTCATCGACGGGTTCAGCGAGGCCATCGGCTCCTGATAGACCATGGCGATGCGCGAGCCGCGGATCTGGCGCAGCTCCTCCTCGCTCATCTGCCGCATGTCGCGGCCCTCGAACAGGATTTCCCCGCCGACGATGGCGCCGTTGCGGCCCATGTACTGCATGATCGCCAGCGCCACGGTCGACTTGCCGCAGCCGCTCTCGCCGACGATGCCATGCGCCTCGCCCGGCATCAGCTTGAGATTGAAATCCACCACCGCCGGGATCTCGCCGGCGCGCGTGTAATAGGAGATGCAAAGGTTCCGGCATTCCAGGACGGGAACCTGTTCGGCGGCCTCGGCGCTCATCTTGTCCCCCTCCTCAGTCACGCAGGCTCATTTCCCGCAGGCCGTCGGCCAGCAGGTTGAAGCCCAGGATCAGGCTCGACACCGCCAGCGCCGGCACCAAAAGCATGTAGGAGAATTTCCACAGCATCGCCGTCCGGGCGCTCTCCCGGATCATCAGCCCCCAGTCCGGGTCCGGCGGCTGCAGGCCGAGCCCCAGGAAGGTCAGCGTGGTGATCGCCACCGTCGTGTAGCCGAGCCGCAGGCAGGCATCGACGATGATCGGCCCGCGCACGTTCGGCAGCAGCTCGAAGATCATGATGTAGAGCGGATGTTCGCCCCGCGTCTGCGCCGCGTAGACATAGTCGCGCGTCTTGATGTCGAGCGCCAATCCCCGGACGATGCGCATGATCGCCGGCGCCGAGGCGAAGGTCACCGCCACCACGATGTTGAAGCCCGAGGGGCCGAGATAGTTCAGGATGACGATGAACAGCACCATCACCGGAAACGACAGCAACACATTGGCGACAAAGGAAATAATCTCGTCCCACCAGCCGGCGAGATAGCCGGAGATCAGGCCGAACATGGCGCCGACCACATAGGCGACCATGGTCGCCGTGACGCCCCAGACCAGCACCCGCTGGCAGCCCCATATCATCCGCGACAGCATGTCCCGGCCCTTGAAGTCGGTGCCGAGCCAGAAGAACAGATCTCCCCGCTCGGTGAACGGCGTCGTGAACGGCGCGATCGGCTTGTTCGGGTCCATCAACGGCAGGTAGGGCGCGCTCACCGCCATCAGCAGCCAGAAGAACACCAGCGTCAATCCGATCACCGCGACCCGGCTCTCGCGGAAGGCGCGCACGCCCAGCACATAGAGCAGCACGGTCGCCGGGATCGCCGGCAGCAGCACGTTCTGCGCCCCCGATCCGAGCCGGTGCCCGAACATCACATAGGCGGTCAGCGGCAGCCACAGCAGCAGCGCCAGCGCGATGACGGGCTTGGGCCGCGACAGGCGGTCGAGGAGCGACGGGCCGGACTGGATCTCGGTCACTGCCATGGCGGGCGTCTCCGGTCCTTACGCAAAACGGATGCGCGGGTTCAGGAAGGTGTAGCCGATGTCGGAGATGATCTGCGACAGAACGGCGACGGCGACGGCGACGAGGGTGCAGGCCTGCACCACCTCGACGTCGGGAAACAGCGCGGCTTCCAGCAAGAGCTTGCCGAAGCCGTTGTATTCAAAGAAGACTTCGACCACGACGACGCCCGACAGCAGCCAGTTGAGCTGCAGCACGATCAGCGTGAACGGCGCGATCAGGGCGTTGCGCAGCGCGTGCCGCATCACCACCCGGCGGTACGGCAGGCCCTTGAGAATGGCGGTCCGGATATATTGCGAGGTCATCACCTCGGCCATCGAGGCGCGGGTCATCCGCGCCACATAGCCGAAGTCGTAGATCACCAGCGTCAGCACCGGCAGGACCAGCTCGCGGAAGCTGAAGCCGCCGATCATCGCCGATTTGACCGGCAGCCAGCCGAGACCGAGGGCGAAGATCACCGTCAGCAGGATGGCGCTGGCGATCTCCGGGATGCTGGTCGTGAACACCGAGATGAACGAGATGCTCCGGTCCTGCAGCGACCCCTCTTTCATCCCCGCCAGAATGCCCAGGATCAGCGATAGCGGGATCATCAAGGCGAAGACGAAAAACGCCAGGATGCCGGTATTGGCAAGCCGGTCCGCCAGCAGCGGTCCGACCGGCCGGTTCTTCTCGTAGGAGAAGCCGAAATCCCCGCTCAGGATATTGCCGACCCAGTTGAGATAGCGCTGGTGGAAGGGCACGTCGAGGCCGCGCCCGGCGAGCCAGCTCTTGTAGCTCTCCTCGGTCAGGGCCGAGACGGCGAAGCCGCCAAGCTCTTGAACCGCCAGCCGTTTCTTGAACTCGGGCGTGTCGAAGATCGCGAACAGCAACAGCGAGGAGACCGCCATGATCAGAACCATCTGAACCAGGCGTCTCAGGATCAGTTTCAGCATATGGCGCCCACCGTGTCGGCCCCTCGGACATGCCGGCAACACGGCATGCGGGCCCTCCCCCTGACCTCAGCAGCGAGACTGCCGCGCCGGAGAAATCCCCGGCGCGGCGCTGCATCGTTCGTGTCAGCTCATCCAGACCTTGTTGAACTGATGATACTGGGTCGGATGGGCCGGATAGCCGTGCACCGACTTGGACGCCATCGTGTAGACCGGCCGCCAGATCGGCAGAACCATGACCGAGGCGTCCTGCAGGATCTTCGAGGCCTTGGCGAGCAGCCCCTTGCGGGTCTCCACGTCGAGCGTCGCCTCGGCCGCGTCGAGCGCGGCATCGAACTCCGCCGAGGCGAAGCCGGACTCGTTCCACGGCACGCCCGTGCGGTAGCCGAGCGACATCACCATCGTGCCGAGCGGCCGATGCGTCCAGGCGGTGGCGCCGAACGGCGTCTTGGTCCAGATCTCCCAGTATTTGGAAGCCGGTATCACATTGATATTGAGCGTGATTCCGGCATCCTTGAGCTGGTCGCGCATCGCCTCGGCGGCCGTCTGGTGCCACGGCCCGTCGGTGTTGCCGATGTCGATGGTGATGGTGATGCCGTTGGGGTGCCCGGCCTCGGCGAGCAGCGCCTTGGCGCCCTCCACGTCGCGGGTCAGCGGCGGCAGCGCCTCATAGTCCGGATGCACCGGCGCGACATGGTAGTTCTCGCCGACATCGCCGCCTTCCGGATAGACCAGCGGCTTGATCGCGGCATTGTCGATGGCCATGGTCACGGCCTTGCGCACGCGCTCGTCATTGAACGGAGCGGCATCAACCCGCATGCGGCAGCACAGGGTCTGCGCGGTGCGCGCGGCGATGATCTCCCCGTCGAGCGCCTTGGCCAGTTCCATCTGCTCGACGCCGAAGTCGTAGATCGCATCGACGCTCTCGCCGGCAAAGGCGGTGAGTTGGTTGTCCGCGTCGAAATTGTAGTAGTGGATCTCGTCGAGAAACACCGTGCCGCCCCAATATTCGAACGGCTGGCCGCCGGCCTCGGTCACCTTCTTGAGGATGCAGCGGTCGCCGACGACGTTCTCGGCGATCGTGTAGGCGCCCGTGCCGTTGATCACGTTGTCGAGCGGCGGCTTGAAGCCGCGATGCACGATGGCGGTCGGGTAATTGTACATATCCTCGGGGAAGGACAGCACCGGCTTGGTCAGGTTGAAGCGGATCGTGTGCTCGTCGATCACCTCGATCGACCCGTCGATCAGCCGCTTCTTGCCGTCGACCTCCTCGACCATCGCCGAAACCGACGAGAGGCCGATATTCGACGAGCCGAGGTCCGGGTCGGTCCAGCGCTCGAAGTTGAACTTCACGTCCTCGGCGGTGAAGTCGTCGCCATTGTGCCACTTCACGCCCTTGCGCAGGTGGAAGGTCCAGGTCTTCAGATCTTCGGAAGCTTCCCAGCGTTCGGCCAGCATCGGCCGGGTGACGTTGTCCGGGCCGGTCATCGCCAGATATTCCAGCATGTGACGGGTCTGGTTGGAGGCCTGGGTCCAGGAGAAGGTCGCCGGATCGTCGATCTTCTGCACCTGCATCGCCACTTTCAGGATGCCGCCGGCCTTGGCGTTCGGATCGTCCGCCGGGAACGGCAGGTTGGCCGCGTCCTGGGCGATTGCCGGGCTCGGCAGGCCGGCCATCGCATAGGCCGCGCCGGCGCCCACGCCCAGCAGCGCCGCGTAGCGGACGAATTCGCGCCGGCTCAGCCGGCCGCTGTCCATCTGTTCCTGCGCTTCCCTGACTTTCGGATGCATCTTGTTTGACGTCTCGTTGGTCGACATTGCCCTGTCTCCCCTCCAACCGTTTGTTGAATTCGCTGTCTGTTCCTGTGCGCTGCGGGTCTTGTGCCCGCTGCGCGGCTTGCTTTCCGGCCCCACCCTTACTGCCCGCGCAACACGTCGCCGCGGGTGACCTCAGGACCTGACCTTGCGATCCTCCCTCCGCCCGGCCGCGCCTTCGACATGGCGAAGACACGAACCGATGTGGTGTTCTGGTGCCGTGCCGGCCGGCAACGCGGTCAGCACGGATCGAGCAGGATCAACCTAACATGCAATCATGGTGGCTTGGCAAAGCCTTCGAATCCTTTTTTTCAGGTCCGGCCGGCTGGTGTCGGTATCCGACAAAAGCTCGTCGCATAATCGATATCGCCTTTCCCTCGCTGACGGCGCTAGGCTTCTGTCACATCGCGCGTATTGAAACGCAGACGCTTCCGAAACAACAGGCAAACTGCTTGCCGTTTTCGGAGACGGGTGAACTTTACTAAGACGGATACGAAACTGGACGTTCGCGATCGCGACAGGGAGCCCGGTTCTCATGGCCCAGATGCACGGAACTGAGGACATCGCCCCCAGCGACGAGGAAGCCGCCGGACGCCGCCGCGGACGCAGGGGCCGCCGGGAGGTTCAGGGGCATTCCGACGCGATCGAGCAGAAGCCGTTCCGTGCCCGCCGCAACCCTTTCGCGCCCGTCCAGGCGGTCTCCGACGATCAACTTGAGGCGATCCATTCCGCCTCGCTGGATGTGCTGGAAAATATCGGCATCGATTTTATCAACAGCGAGGCGAAGGCGCTGCTGAAGGCCGCCGGCGCCGATGTTTCGGCCTCTTCCGACCGAATCAGGCTGGATCGCGGCCTGGTTCTGGAGGCGCTCGCCAGCGCACCGACGGAATTTATCCTCCATGCGCGCAACCCCGAGCGCAATCTAAAGGTTGGCGGCGACAGCGTCATCTGGAGCGGCGTCGCCAGCGCTCCCAACTGCGCCGATGCGCAGCGCGGCCGGCGCCCCGGCAGCCAGCAGGACTATCGCGACTTCGTCCGCCTCAGCCAGGTTTTCAACGTCATCGATCTCAATGGCGGCTATCCGGTCGAGCCGGTCGACATCCACCCGTCCGTGCGCCATCTCGACTGCGTCTCCGACTTCGTGACGCTGACCGACAAGGCCTTCCACATCTATTCGCTCGGCCGCGAGCGCAATCTGGACGGCATGGAGATCGCCCGGATCGCACTTGGCATGACGGATGAAGAATTCGACAGAACCCCTTGTGTTATCTCGATTATCAACTCGTCTTCGCCGCTGCGCCTCGACACCCCGATGCTCCAGGGCATCATCGAGATGTCGCGGCGCGGGCAGCCGATCGTGCTCACCCCCTTCACCCTTGCCGGGGCGATGGCGCCGGTCACGGTCGCCGGGGCCCTGGTGCAGCAGAATGCCGAGGCGCTGGCCGGGCTCGCCTTCGCCCAGATCGTGCGGCCCGGCGCCCCGGTCGTCTATGGCGGCTTCACCTCCAATGTCGACATGAAGTCGGGTGCCCCCGCCTTCGGCACGCCGGAATACATGCAGGCGGCCCTTGTCGGCGGCCAACTCGCCCGCCGCTACAACCTGCCCTACCGCTCCTCCGCCGTCTGCGCGGCCAACTCGCCCGACGCCCAGGCAGCCTGGGAGACGGTGTTCTCGCTCTGGGGCGCCTTGATGGGCGGCGCCAACTACGTCAAGCACGCCGCCGGCTGGCTGGAAGGCGGGCTGACCGCCGGCTTCGAGAAATTCGTCATCGACATCGACCTCTTGCAGATGATGGACGCCTTCCTGCAACCGCTCGACACCTCGCCGGAGGCGCTCGCCGTCGAGGCGATCCGCGATGTCGGGCCCGGCGGCCACTTCTTCGGCACCGCCCACACGCAAGCCCGCTACAAGACCGCGTTCTATCCGCCTATCATCTCCGACTGGCGGAACTTCGAAACCTGGCGCGATGCGGGCTCGCCGACCGCCTATGACAAGGCGCAGGTGGTCTACAAGAAGGCGCTCGCCGAATACGAGGCCCCGCCCCTCGATCCGGCGATTGCCGAGGAACTGGCGGCATTCGTTGCCCGGCGCAAGGCCGAAGGCGGCGCGCCCACCGACTTCTGACGACGGCCGGCCGGCCGTCGGTGCTCCCATCCCTCCCTTCCAGACAACGGGGACCCAGACGAATGAAATCCCAGGCTCGCGTGGTGGTGATCGGCGGCGGCGTCGTCGGCTGCAGCGTCCTTTATCACCTGACTCGGAGGGGCTGGACCGACGTGCTGCTGATCGAGCGCTCGGAGCTCACCTCCGGCTCGACCTGGCACGCGGCCGGCGGCTTCCACACGCTGAACGGCGACCCGAACGTCGCCAAGCTGCAGGCCTACACCGTCTCGCTCTACAAGGAGATCGAGGAGATTTCCGGCCAGTCCTGCGGGTTGCACCTGACCGGCGGCCTGCAGCTCGCCGACACGCGCGAGCGGCTCGACTGGCTGAAGATGGCCCATGCCCGCGGCCGCTATCTCGGCATGGAAACGGAGATCATCTCGGCGAAAGAGGCCAAGGAAGTCCTGCCGCTGATCGACGAGCGGCATTTCGTCGGCGCCATGTGGGACCCGATCGAGGGCCATCTCGACCCCTCCGGCACCACCCATGCCTATGCCAAGGCGGCGCGCAAGGCCGGCGCCGAGATCTCCCTGCGCAACCGCGTGGTGGAACTCGCCCAGAAGCCGGACGGCACCTGGCTGGTCGTCACCGAACAGGGCACGGTGGAGGCCGAACATGTGGTCAATGCCGGCGGCCTGTGGGCGCGCGAGGTCGGCCGCATGGTCGGGCTGGAACTCCCCGTCCTTGCCATGGAGCATCACTATCTGCTGACCGAAGACATGCCGGAGATCGCCGAGATCGTCGCCTCGACCGGCAAGGAGATGGTTCACGCCATCGACTTCTCCGGCGAGATCTATACCCGCCAGGAGCGCGGCGGCATGCTGCTCGGCACCTATGAGCGCGCGGCAACGCCCTGGAGCCCGCGCCAGACGCCCTGGGACTTCGGCCAGGAACTGCTGGCGCC
Source organism: Stappia sp. P2PMeth1 (assembly GCF_900185735.1). Classification (NCBI taxonomy): domain Bacteria; kingdom Pseudomonadati; phylum Pseudomonadota; class Alphaproteobacteria; order Hyphomicrobiales; family Stappiaceae; genus Stappia; species Stappia sp. P2PMeth1. The sequence goes on from NZ_FYAW01000015.1 coordinate 79,897, forward strand.
GAATCTGGAGCGCATCGCCCCCTCGCTGGAGATCGGTTTCGAGCACTTCCCCGCGCTCAAGCACACCGGCATCAAGCAGTTCGTCAACGGCCCCTTCACCTTCTCCCCCGACGGCAATCCGCTGGTCGGCCCGGTGCGCGGCCTCACCAATTTCTGGTGCGCCTGCGCGGTCATGGCCGGCTTCAGCCAGGGCGGCGGCGTCGGCCTTGCCCTCTCCAACTGGATGGTCGACGGCGACCCCGGCTTTGACATCTGGGGCATGGACGTTGCCCGCTTCGGTCCCTGGGCGACCCTTGCCTATACCAATGCCAAGGTGCGCGAGAACTATTCCCGCCGCTTCCGCATCCGCTATCCCAACGAGGAACTGCCCGCCGCCCGTCCGCACCAGACGACGCCGCTCTACGACCGCATGCGCGCGCAAGGCGCGGTGATGGGCGACAGTTGGGCGCTGGAGACCCCGCTCTGGTTCGCGCCCGAAGGCACGGAGGCGCGCGACATCGTTTCCTTCCGCCGGTCCAACGACTTCGAGCACGTCAAGGCCGAGTGCCAGGCGGTGCGGAGCGGCGTCGGCATCACCGAGATCGCCAATTTCGCCAAGTACGAGATCGCAGGCAGCGGTGCCGAGGCCTTCCTCGACCGGATGATGACCAACCGCATGCCGGCACTCGGCCGCATGGTGCTGACGCCGATGCTGAACGAGACCGGCAAGCTGATCGGCGACTTCACCATCGCCCGCATCGCCGACGACCGCTTCCTGATGTGGGGCTCATCCCAAGCCGAGATCTACCACATGCGCTGGTTCGAGCGGCATCTGCCGCAGGACGGCTCGGTGCGGGCGACGCCGATCAATCTCGGCTGGGTCGGCCTGTCGATCGCCGGGCCCAAGGCGCGCGACCTGCTGGCGCGCGTCACCGGCGATGATGTGTCGAACGACGCCTTCCCCTTCATGGCCAGCCGGGGGATGGACGTCGCCTCCGCCCCCTGCCATGTCAGCCGCATCAGCTATACCGGCGACCTCGGCTACGAGATCTGGATGGCGCCGCACTACGAACGGCGGGTCTATGACGCGCTGAAGGAGGCCGGCGCCGATCTCGGCCTGCGCGACTTCGGCATGCGCGCCCTGCTCTGCCTGCGGCTGGAAAAGAACTTCGGCACCTGGTTCCGCGAGTTCCGCCCGATCTACGGACCCTTTGAGGCCGATCTCGGCCGCTTCGTCGCGCTGAACAAGGGCGACTTCATCGGCCGCGAGGCCGCCATTCGGGAGAAGGAGAGCGGCGGCACGCTGCGCCGGGTGAGCTTCGTCGTCGAGGCGGGCGATGCCGACGTGATCGGCGACGAGCCGATCTGGCATGACGGAAAGGTCGTCGGCTGGATCACCTCCGGCGGCTACGGCCACCATGTCGACGCCTCGCTGGCGCAGGGCTATCTGCCGAAGGACCTGGCGGCGCTCGGCCCGGACGGCGCCTTCGAGATCGAGATCATCGGCGAGCGGGTCAAGGCCCGCATCATCACGGAGCCGCTGTTCGACCCGCGCGCCGAGCGGATGCGCATGTAGCCGGCGCGGCGCTCAGCTTCCGGGATTCATCTCCCGGAAGCAGGCGATCACATGGCTGGCGAAGGCGTCGCTCGCCTTGCCGGCATTGCCCGCCTCCTTGAGGATCAGGTGGTAGTCGCCGATTTCCGGCAGGCCGTGGCGCGCGTCGAGCTTCTGCAGCGGCGGCGTGATAACGCTGGTCGGAAATGGGGCAATGGCGAGATCCGCCAGAAGAGCCGCTTCCTGTCCCGCGCTGTGAAAGCTCTGATAGGCGATCCGGTAGGGGTGCTCGGCCTTGTCGAGGGCGATGCGCGCGGCCTTGCGCCACGGGCAGCCGGACACCGACAGCGCCAGCGGCAGCGGGTTGCGGCTATAGGCAACGCCCCCTTCCAGTCCCGCCCAGGCGAGCGGCTCGGTGTAGACGATCTCCCCGCCGCGGGCGAGATCGCTGTCGGGCCGGGCCGTGTAGAGGATCAGGTCGAGCTGACCCTCCTTGAGTTTTTGCAGCAGCGGCGGACTGCCGTCGAGATGCACGTCGACATTGACCGCCGGATGCGAGCGCGCGAAGCGCGTCAGGATATTGGGCAGGAATCGCGTGCCGAAATCGGAAGGCGCGCCGAAGCGCACCTCGCCCTCGATGGAGGGCGAGCGGAACATCGCCACCGCCTCCTCGTTGAGCAGCAGGATGCGGCGCGCATACCCGAGCAGCGCCTCGCCCTCCGCAGTCATGCGGACACTGCGTCCCTCCCTTGCGAAAACCGCAGTGCCGAGCAGCGTCTCCAGCTTCTTCACCTGCATGGAGACGGCCGACGGCGTGCGCCCGATCACCTCGGAAGCCTTTGAAAAGCTTCCGGTTTCGGCGATGACAAGGAAGGTCCGATAGAGGTCCGTCTCGATCAGCGGCGTGCCTTTTCCCGGCACCAGGTCCATGGTGTGGCCTCCTTGTCGTTCAGATCAATGAAATTGATCATATACATGAGTCCTTTTGGTTTGCCTGATAGCGCGAATACCACCATATCCCCGGTCAGAGCGGTATGACAGTTCGCCCGCGTGCGAACTGCCCGGCCGCCACGGCATCGCACCTTGAGCGCATGGAGAGCGCCATGTCCTATCTGACCAAGCTTCTCGGCACGGCCTTCGGCGCCACGGCGCGCGTCCATGCGCTGTCGGTCGCCGACACCGACCCGCGCACCCTCGCCGATCTCGGCATGTCGGGCGACGCGGCGAAGCAGGCCCGTTTCCAGTCGTTCCGTGCCGGCGAACCCGGTGCCTCGAACGCTGCCCGCCTCGGACTGAACGGTCGCTGAGCACGCCTCCCCGCCGGCTTTCGACCGCATCGTCACCTGAAACGACAAACCGCCGAAGCGCAAGCTTCGGCGGTTTTCGTTTGTGCAGAAGGCGTTGGAGCCAAGCTCAGAGGCGGCGGTTGACCAGATTCTCCAGATATTCCTGGCGGCCCGAGACCGGGCGCGGATCGATGCCCTCGCGCTCGACGCGCGCGGCGATCTCCTCCAGCGTGCGCTCGCCCTTCAGCATGGCGGTCGCCTCCGGCGCCTGCCATCCGGCATAGCGCTTGGCCACCGCATCCGACAGATCGCCCTTTTCCATGAGCTCGGCGGCGGCGAGAAGCCCGCGGGCGCAGGTGTCCATGCCGCCGATATGGCCATGGATCAGGTCGGCCGCATCCAGCGACTGGCGGCGGAGCTTGGCATCGAAGTTGAGGCCGCCGGTGGTGAAGCCGCCCGCCTTGAGGATGTAGTAGAGCGCCAGCGCCACTTCCGGTACGTTCATCGGGAACTGGTCGGTGTCCCAGCCGGACTGGTAGTCGTTGCGGTTCATGTCGATGGACCCGAAGATCCCGAGTGCGGAGGCGAGCGCCACCTCGTGCTCGAAGGAATGGCCGGCGAGCACCGCATGGCCGACCTCGATGTTCACCTTCACCTCGTTTTCGAGGCCATAGGCCTTGAGGAAGCCGTAGACGGTGGCGACGTCGAAATCGTACTGGTGCTTGGTCGGCTCCTGCGGCTTCGGCTCGATCAGGATCGCGCCCGGAAAGCCGATCTTGTGCTTGTAGTCGACGACCATCGACAGGAAGCGCCCCATCTGGTCGAGTTCGTGCCTGAGATCCGTGTTGAGCAGCGTCTCGTAGCCCTCACGCCCGCCCCACAGCACGTAGTTCTGGCCGCCGAGCTGGTGCGTCACGTCCATGCAGGCCTTCACCTGGCCCGCTGCATAGGCGAACACGTCCGGGTCCGGATTGGTGGCCGCGCCCGCCATGTAGCGGCGATGAGAGAAGAGGTTGGCCGTGCCCCACAGGAGGCGCGTCTTCGAGCTCTCCATCTTGCGGGCGAAGACCTCGGCGATCTCCTGCAGGTTGCGGTTGCTCTCGGCGAGCGTCGCGCCCTCCGGCACCGCGTCCCGGTCATGGAAGCAGAAGAACGGCACGCCGAGCAGGTCGAACATCTCGAAGGCGACGTCGGCCTTCAGGCGCGCCATCTCCATCGTCTCACCGAACCACGGCCGTTCGAAGGTCTGGCCGCCGAACGGATCGCCGCCCGGCCAGCAGAAGCTGTGCCAATAGGCGACGGCAAAGCGCAGATGTTCCTCCATCCGCTTGCCGAGCACGAGCCTGTCGGCGTCGTACCAACGATAAGCAAAGGGATTTTCGCTCTCCGGCCCTTCGTAGCGGATGGCGGGAATGCCGTCGAAAAACGCAGTCATCGCAGAACCTCTCTCAGTGCCGGATAGAGGGCCCGGTAGCGGGCGAGCTCCTCTTCGTGGAAGGAACGCAAGGCCCCGTCTGGGCCGATGGAAAAGGCTGTCGGCGGCGGAGCGAAACGGTCGGCGCCGCACGCGCCGGTGGCCGCCGCCCGGCCAAGCCGCGCCGCACCGAAGGCGGCGCCGAAATCGCCGTTGCCGGGCACGGCGATTTCGATGCCCAGCACACTCGCCAGGATCTCCAGCCAGTCGCGCGAACGGGCGCCGCCGCCGATGGCGATGGCCCGCTCGACGCGGGTGCCGGCCGCCGACAGCACGTCGAGGCAGTCGCGAAAGGCATAGGCAACGCCTTCCAGCACGGCGAGCGCGAGATCGGCCCGGTCGTGCGCCTGCGACAGGCCGACGAAGCTGCCGCGCGCCGAGGCGTCGTTGTGCGGTGTGCGCTCGCCGGACAGATAGGGCAGGAACAGCACCGGCTGCCCGTCCCGAGGCTGTTGCCGGCGGGTGGCTGCCTCGCGCTCGAGCGTCGCGACATCGCAGCCCGAAACCCGTGCCAGCCAGTTGAGGCTGTCGGTCGCCGACAGGATCACCCCCATCTGGTGCCAGGTGTCCGGCAGCGCATGGCAGAAGGCATGAACCGCGCCGGCGGTGTTGGGCCGGAAGCGGTCGGTCGCAACGAACAGAACGCCGGACGTGCCGAGCGACAGAAAGGCCTCGCCCGGACGCACGGCGCCGATGCCGCAGGCGCTGGCGGCATTGTCGCCGGCCCCGCCCGCCACCACCGGTGGCCGGGCAAAGCCCCAGCGCGCGGCCAGTTCCGGCAGGATCGTGCCGGTCGCATCGGTGCCCTCGGCGAGGGTCGGCATGTTGGCGCGTGTGAGGCCGGTTGCGGCAAGCAGCTCGTCCGACCAGTCGCGGCGGGCGACATCAAGCCAGAGGGTGCCGGCGGCATCCGACATGTCGGAGACGGCCGCCCCGGTCAGGCGCAGCCGGACATAGTCCTTCGGCAGCAGCACCAAGGCGGTTTTCGCAAAGATGTCGGGTTCGTGGCGCGCGACCCATTCGAGCTTCGGCGCGGTGAAGCCGGGCATGACAAGATTGCCGCCGATGCCGCGAAAATCGGCCCGCGTGTCCAGCACCGCGCATTCGGCTTCCGAGCGCCCGTCGTTCCACAGGATCGCCGGACGCAGCACCTGATGCGCGGCATCCAGCAGGGTCGCGCCATGCATCTGACCGGACAGGCCGAGGCCGGTAACGGCCGACATTTCGGAGGGATGGCTGCGGGCGAGTTCGTCGAGCGCTGCGACCACCGCATCCCACCAGGCATGCGGGTCCTGCTCCGACCAGCCGGGATGTGGCCGTGAGACGGTCAGAGAACTGGACGCGGAGGCAAGGATCGCGTCCGCCTCGTCCATGAGCACCGCCTTGACCCCGGACGTGCCGATGTCGATTCCCAGATACACGTTTCCTCCCGCGCCGCGTCGTGGCGGCTGTTCATATTATTTTCGATACCAAAATATACCATGGCGCGGGGAAATAAAGAGGCTCGATGAAAACTGGCGGCGCGATTGCTCGCGCCGCCACGATACCAGGTCCTGAAAGGCCGGCGATCAGGCAAGGGCCCGCGCCGAACCGCGCCCCATGGACCGTTGCTCGGCGAGCGCAAGCACCGCCACCGCAACCGCCTGCACGCCGAGAAAGGCGTAGCCGAGCCCCGTCGGCGAGACGAGGCCGAGGAGCGGCAGGGCGACGCTCGCCGCCACCCAAAGCCAGTTGCCGGCGACGACCACGAAAACGCCCGCCGCCGGGGGAGACGACGGCGCCGCGACCGCCAGCATGAAGACCGCGATCGGCAGCAGCACCAGTCCGGCATAGAACAGCAAGCCCTCGGGAAGGCCGAGCGGCGCGGCGAGCAGGCTGCCCGCGGCAAGCAGCAGGCCGCCCATGACGAAGCAGGTGACGGCGTCGAGACCGAGAAGGCCGCGCAGGGACAGGCGATCGAAGATCTGCAACATGGGAACTCTCCTTGGCTGGCAGGCCGGCCTCATGCCGGGCTGGATGCCGAGAGAGAACCATCACCAGGTCATCAAGGCGATTACCTCACAGGTCATTGAAGCCAGAAAAAATGCCGGGCACCATGCCGGCATGATGACCATCCGCTCGACCTTTCCCGATCTGCTGCGCCAATGGCGCAGTCGCCGCCGCCTCAGCCAGCTTGCGCTTGCCGCGGAGGCCGGCCTGTCGCAACGCCACCTCAGTTTCCTCGAATGCGGCAAGGCCCAGCCAAGCCGCGAGATGGCCCTGCGGCTGGCCGACCAACTCGCCCTGCCGCCGCGCGAACGCAACGCGCTGCTGGCAGCCGCGGGATTTTCGCCGCAGACGCAGGAGCGCGCGGCGGACCATCCGGACCTTGCCGCCGCGATGGAGGTGGTCGGGCGCATCCTCGATGGCCACGCCCCTCACCCGGCCCTTGCCGTCGACCGCAACTGGAACCTGGTGCGTGCCAATGCCCCGGCGCTGGCCCTGCTCGAAGGCATCGCGCCGCACCTGCTCGTGCCCCCGGTGAATGTCTTGAGGGTCAGCCTGCACCCGGACGGCCTTGCCCCGCGCATCCGCAACTACCGCGAATGGCGCGCCCATCTGCTGGAGCGGCTGGGACAACAGGCCGACATGTCCGGCGATGCCGAGATCGCCGCGCTGGTCGAGGAACTGGGGGCCTATCCGGTGCCGACGGGCGCGAAGGCACAGCCGGTGGCGGGCCGCGACCGGCATGCAGGCATTGCCGTGCCGCTGGAATTGCTCGCCGGCGAGACGGTCCTGTCCTTTCTCAGCACGACGACGGTGTTCGGCACCGCGCTCGATATTTTCCTGTCGGAACTGGTAATCGAGAGCTTCTTCCCCGCCGACGCGGCGACGGCAGCGGCGATGACGGCGCTCAGCGCCAGCCTTGCCGACGAGGCCCCGGCCGGGTGATCAGTCGTCGGGGCCCGAGCGCATCCGCTTGATCGCCGAGCGCTGCTTCTTGGCGGCGAGCCTCCGCTCCTTGGAGGCCTTTGTCGGCCGCGTCGCCTTGCGCGGCTTGGGCCGCTCCAGCGCCTTGCGCACCAGCGCGGCGAGACGCTCCAGCGCATCCTGGCGGTTGCGCTCCTGGGTGCGGAACCGGTCGGCCTGGATGAGAATCTCGCCCGCCAGCGTCAGCCGGTTGCCGGCAAGGCGACCGAGCCGCTCCTTGACGTCCTCCGCGAGCGTCCGGTTGCCCGAAAGATCGAAACGGAGCTGCACGGCGGTCGCGACCTTGTTGACGTTCTGCCCGCCAGGTCCCGAAGCGCGAATGAAGCTCTCCGACAGGTCGCCGGCCGGGATGCTCACTCCCGGCGCCACCTCCAGATCCATGTCCGCCACCGACGCCATCGCCGTCCTGTTCCGTTGTTCACGCTTTCGGAGGGCCGCTTGGAACGCCTCCGGTGCAATGCTATGTCGGTCGCCACGACCAGATATGAGGGGCGCCACCGTGACACCGGACCGCGACATCAAGCGACTGATCGAGATCATGGCCGCCCTGCGCACGCCCGGAACCGGCTGCCCCTGGGATCTGGAGCAGGACTTCGCCACGATCGCGCCTTACACGATCGAGGAAGCCTACGAGGTCGCCGACGCGATCCAGCGCGGCGACATGGTCGACCTGCGCGAGGAACTTGGCGACCTGCTCCTGCAGGTGGTCTATCACGCCCGCCTTTCCGAGGAACAGGGGGCTTTCGCCTTTCCCGATGTCGTCGAGGCGATCACCACCAAGATGATCCGCCGACACCCGCATGTCTTCGGCGACGACAATGCCCGCTCCGCCGGCATCGCCAAGGGCATGTGGGAGAAGATCAAGCAGCAGGAAAAGCTGGAGCGGGCCAGCGCCCGCGCCGCCGCCGGGCTGGGCGAGGAGCGCCGACGCTTCCTCGACGACGTTCCGGCGATCTTCCCTGCCCTGACCGAGGCCGAGAAGCTGCAGCGGCGCGCGGCGCGCGTCGGCTTCGATTGGGGCAGCGCGGGACCCGTTCTCGACAAGATCCGCGAGGAGACCGAGGAACTGGCGAGCGAAATTACGGCCGATGGCGAAATGCCCGACCGCGAGCGCATCGCCGGCGAGATCGGCGACCTGATCTTCGCCGTGACGAACCTCGCCCGGCATCTCGACATCGATCCGGAAGAGGCCTTGAAGCGCACCAACCGCAAGTTCCGCCGCCGCTTTGCGGCCATCGAGGACGCCGCGGAAGCAGACGGCCGCACCTTGGCCGACATGAGCCTGGACGAGATGGAAGCGGTCTGGCAGGCAGCGAAGTCGCAAGACGCGTGACGCCCGTCCAAGCGCCCCTCAGTCCGCCCCGTCCTCGTCGATCTCGGTGAAGGCACCGCGATAGCGGGTGGTGAACTCGCCCTTGCGCCGCTCTCCGACACGTACGCGAAGCGCGATGCCGTTCTCGCCCTCGGTCCGCCGCAGCACGTCGGTGTTGCGATAGAGCCAGGCGAGCGCCTCGCCGTCCTCCGGCGCCAGCCGCATGTCATAGACGAGACTGTCTTCGGCAAGCCGCAGTTCCACCCGCGCCAAAAGATCCTCGACCCCCTCGCCGGTCACGGCGGAGACGGCAACGGGCCCCTCGTCGATGCGGTTGGCGGCGAGCAAGGTCTGCCGATGCTCGTCGGACAGCTTGTCGACCTTGTTCCAGATCTCGATCAACCGGCTGCCTTGCGCCTGTTCCAGCCCCAGCGCGTCGAGCGTCGTGGCAACGTCGGCGGCCTGCGCCTCGGTGTCCTCATGCGAGATGTCGCGCACGTGCAGGATCAGGTCCGCCTCGGTCACCTCCTCCAGCGTCGCGCGGAAGGCGGCAATGAGATGGGTCGGCAGGTCGGAGATGAAGCCCACCGTGTCGGACAGGATGACCTCGCGCCCATGCGGCAGCGTCACGCGCCGCAGCGTCGGATCGAGCGTTGCGAACAGGAGGTCCTTGGCGAAGACATCGGCCCGGGTCAGCCGGTTGAACAGCGTCGACTTGCCGGCATTGGTGTAGCCGACCAGCGCCACCACCGGCTGCGGCACCTTCTTGCGCTTGGCCCGGTGCAGCTCGCGGGTGCGGGTGACCTGCTCGAGATCCTTTTCCAGCCGGTTGATCCGCTCCTGGATCAGCCGCCGGTCCGCTTCGATCTGGGTTTCGCCGGGGCCGCCGACGAAGCCGAGGCCGCCGCGCTGCCGCTCCAGATGGGTCCAGGAGCGCACCAGCCGGCTCTTCTGCCACTTGAGGTGGGCGAGTTCCACCTGCAGCGTGCCCTCCGCCGTGCTGGCGCGATCGCCGAAGATCTCGAGGATCAGGCCGGTGCGGTCGAGCACCTTGCAGTAGAGCGCCTTTTCCAGGTTGCGCTGCTGGATCGGCGTCAGCGGATGGTCGACGACGACGAGTTCGATCTCCTCCGCCTTGACGATGGCGGCGAGCTCCTCGACCTTGCCGCTGCCGAACAGCGTGCCGGGCTTGGGAGTGGCAACGGTGACGATGCCGCTGGAGACGATCTCAAGGTCGATGGCGGCGGCAAGGCCGATCGCCTCCTCCAGCCGCGCTTCCGGCGTGCGCCGCAGTTGCGGGGCGCTCTCCCCGCGCAGCCGCCCGGTCAGTACGGGGACGATGACGGCAGCACGCGCACCGGCTGCCCCGCGCGGGCCCTCGAACGGGTTGTCCGGTTCCTGCGCGGGCTTGTCCTTGCGATTCGAGCGGGCTTGGTTCTTCAATCAGCCCGCCGCCTTGTCGCCAGCCTCGTCGGCCGGTTCGAACAGTTGCACTGGAGCATTCGGCATTACGGTCGAGATCGCGTGCTTGTAAACAAGTTGCGAGTGTCCGTCGCGGCGCAGAAGAACGCAGAAGTTGTCGAACCAGGTCACGACACCTTGCAACTTAACGCCGTTGATCAGGAAGATCGTCAGCGGTGTCTTCTGCTTGCGTACATGGTTGAGGAAAGTGTCCTGAAGGTTTTGAGCGCGGTCAGCCATGTTTTATTTTTTCCTGCATTCGTCTTGTCGTTTATTGGTGCGCCCAGCCGAAACAAAAACTGCCGCCATGCAGCCATGCTGCCCGCAGCATTGCGCCCGGCAGCCCCGGCGTCAAGAGCCCGGAGGAAGGCCCTTGGGCGCACCCTGGCACTCTAACGTATCCTGAGTGCCATTTCTGCTCGTTTATATGTCACGGACTGCCTCAAGTCACACCGCACTCGTTTCGGCGGTTTCGTGGAACATCCGGCGCAGCTCCCGGGTGATCTCGCCCGGATGACCATTGCCGATCGACTGGTCGTCGATCCGCACCACCGGCATGACCACCGTCGTTGCGGCCGTCATGAAGGCTTCCTTGGCGCCTTTCGCCTCTTCGAGGCTGAAGGCGCGTTCCTCGAAGGTGAGGCCGTTGCGCTCGATCATGTCGAGCACCACCTGCCGGGTGATCCCCTTGAGAATGCCGCTCGTGGCCGGCCGCGTCACCAGGCAGTTGTCCTTGGTGACGATCCAGGCATTGGTCGAACCACCTTCGGTGACCATGCCGTCGCGGTCGACGAACCAGGCCTCGCGGGCGCCCGCCTCCTTCGCCTTCTGCTTGGCCAGCACGTTGGGCAGCAGGCCGACGGTCTTGATGTCGACGCGCTCCCAGCGGTTCTCCGGCACGGAGATCACCGAAACGCCCTTTTCCGCCAGGGCAGCGGCCGCCGCCGGCTGCGACGACCGCGCCGTCACCACCAGCGCGGGCGCGACGGACACCGGCGGGAAGACATGATCGCGTCGCGAGACACCGCGCGTCACCTGCATGTAGACGAGCCCGTCACGCACCTTGTTGCGACGGACCACCTCGTGCAGCACCTGCGACAGGGCGGCGCGGCCCATCGGCATGCGGATAGACAATTCGCCGAGGGACCGCTCCAGCCGATCGAGATGGCGCCGCTCGTCGACGAGATGGCCCTGCCAGATCTCGCAGACCTCATAGACGCCATCGGCGAACTGGTAACCCCGGTCCTCGATGTGAACGGCAGCCTCCGCGTGGCGAACGTAACGCCCGTTCACATATGCGATACGGCTCATGCTTCCTCCAGTCGATTGCGGAACGCGGCGGCCCTGCCGCGTGTCAGAAGAATTCCAGGCTGACGCGGAACATCTGCTCGACCTGCCGCACCCGCTCCGCGATGGCGAACAGCACACAGCGGTCATGGGCGCGGATGATGGTCGAGCCGTCCGGCGTGATGACGGTGCCGTCCCGGAAGATCGCGCCGACCCGAATGCCGTCGGGCAGTTCGACCTCCCGCAAGGGCTTGCCGACGAGCGGCGAGGTTTCCAGGGCCTCGGCCTCGATCACCTCGGCCGCCCCGTTCTGCAGGGCATGCACGCCGCGGATACGACCGCGCCGCACATGCTGCAGGATCTTGGAGATCGTCACTTGCCTCGGATTGACGAAGGCGTCAATGCCGAGCGCATGGGCAAAGGTCGGATAGCTCGGATTGTTGAGCAGCGACAGGTTGCGCTTGCAGCCGAGCTTCTTGGCCATGACGCAGGAGAGGATATTGACCTCGTCCTCGTTGGTCAGCGCGATCAAGGTGTCCGCGTCCTGGATGTCAGCTTCCTTGAGGATCGACTGGTCGAGCGCGCTGCCATGCAGGATCACCGCGCGCTTCAACGTATCAGCGATGCTGAGGGCGCGCTCGCGCGAGTTCTCGATGATCTTGACCTTGGCCGCCGACTGGCGCTGCTCCAGCATGCGCGCCACGTAATGGCCGATATTGCCGCCGCCGGCGATGACGACGCGGCTTGCCTCGGGCTCCTCGTGGCCGAAGATCGCCAGCGTCCGGCGCACCTGGTCGCGGCGCGCGACCACATAGACGAGATCGTCAACCAGCAGGGAATCGGAGCTCTTCGGAACGAACAGATGGTTGCCGCGAAAGACGCCGCTGACCACCGCCCCGAGATCGGGAAAAAGCTCGGTGAGCTGCCGCAGCGGCGTGTTCACCACCGGACAGTCCTCCCGGCAGATCACGCCGACCACCACGACCTGATCGTCGGCGAAGCGTACGGTCTCCACGGCGCCGGGCAGCGCGAGGCGCCGCAACACCATCTCACCGACCTCGATTTCCGGCGAGATGATCACATCGATGGGCATGTTGTCGCGGGAGAACAGGTCGCTCCAATGCGGCTTCAGATAGCTCTGCGCGCGCACCCGCGCCACCTTGGTCGGCACCTTGAACAGGGAATGGGCGACCTGGCAGGCGACCATGTTGACTTCGTCATAAAGCGTGACGGCAATTAGCATGTCGGCCTGGTCGGCGCCAGCCTGCGCCAGCACGTCCGGATGCGCGCCATGGCCGACGAAGCCGCGCACGTCGAGCGTGTCGCGGATCGCGTTGATCAGGCGCGGCGAGGAATCGATGACCGAGACGTCGTTCTGCTCAGCCGCGAGCTTTTCGGCAATGCCGTAACCAACCTGGCCGGCCCCGCAAATCACCACTCTCATCGGATCCAGGTCCCTTCAAGGAAGTCTGGCCAGCCGGCGACCCGTCACGTCGTCGAACCCGGCAGTTCGCTTCTGGCGTTTGAGCGCGCGTCTGGCCTGCCAGCGAGACTCACATGTCAAATCCGCTCCGCTAGGACAAGCCGAGCGACTTCAGTTTCCGATGCAGGGCGGACCTTTCCATGCCCACGAATTCGGCCGTCCGCGACACGTTGCCGCCGAACCGCTTGATCTGGGCCTGAAGATAGTCCCGCTCGAACATCTCGCGCGCATCCCGCAGCGGCAGGGCCATCAGGTGTTCGCCGCCGCCATTGGTCGGCAGGCTCGGCACATCCGCGCCGATCTCGCCGGGCAGCAGGTCGGCGGTGATCACCGCCTCCGGATCGCCGCGGGTGAGGATCATCAGCCGCTCGACATTGTTGCGCAACTGCCGCACGTTGCCGGGCCAGTCATGCGCCTGCAGCACCGCCATCGCATCCTCGCCGATCTTGCGGATCGGCAGGCCGGACGCCACCGAGATCTGCTCCATGAAGAAGCGAACCAGGTCGGGAATGTCGTCGCGCCTATCCGCCAGCGGCGGCACCTGAAGCGGCACCACGCCGAGCCGGTGAAACAGGTCCTCGCGGAACCGCGCCTCGGAGATCTCGCTGTCAAGATTGCGGGCGCTCGAAGACAGGATGCGGATGTCGACGCTCACCTTGCCGACGCCGCCGACGCGGGTGAAGGTCTGGTCGACCAGAACCCGCAGGATCTTGCCCTGGGTCTCGTAAGGCATGTCGGCGACTTCGTCGATGTAGAGCGTACCGCCATGGGCCTCCTCCATCGCGCCGACCTTGCGGATGCGACCGTCGGTATCTTCGATGCCGAACAGTTCCTCCTCCATCCGCTCGGGGGTGATCGTCGCCGCGTTGATCACCACGAAGGGATTGCGCGCGCGCTGCGACATGGCGTGGATGGTTCGCGCGGCCAGTTCCTTGCCCGCACCCGACGGGCCGATGATCAGCACACGGCTGTTGGTCGGCGCGACGCGCTCGATCGTGTGACGCAGGTTGTTCATGGCGCTGCTGGCGCCGAGCAGTTCCGGCGCGTCGCCGCTGCGCTGGCGCAACTGCTTGATCTCGCGCTTCAGCGAGGAAGCCTCCAGCGCCCGCTCGGTGATCAGCACCAGCCGGTCGGCCTTGAACGGCTTCTCGATATAGTCGTAGGCGCCGCGTTTGATCGCCGACACCGCCGTCTCGATGTTGCCATGGCCGGAGATGATCACCACCGGCAGGTCCGGGTCCTGGGCCTTGATCGCGTCCAGCAGTTCCAGCCCGTCAAGGCGGCTGCCCTGGAGCCAGATGTCCAGCACGACCATGGAGGGCCGCCGCTCCTTGATCGCAGCAAGCGCACTGTCGCTGTCGCCGGCCGTGCGTGTCTTGTAGCCCTCGTCATCGAGGATGCCGGCGATGAGGTCGCGAATATCGGCCTCATCGTCGACGATCAGGATATCATACGCCATCTGTAGCAACCGTCTCCGGGGTCACGGACGCCTCGCCTGTGTCTGACGGAAGATCCGCCGTGTTTCGGGCCATCGTCAGGCGGACCATGGCCCCTCGCCCGCCTCCGATGGAATCCTCTCGCTCCGGCGCATCGAGAAGCTCGATGCCGCCGCCATGCTCTTCCATGATCTTCTTGACGATCGCGAGGCCGAGACCGGTCCCCTTCTCGCGGGTCGTCATGTAAGGCTCCAGCAGCCGCTGCCGGTTCTCCACCGGCAGGCCGATGCCATTGTCCACCACCTCGACGGTGATGCGATCGTCGCTCTGGGTGATCGTCACGTCGATGCGGCCCTTGCCGGCGGTTCCGGCCGGCAAGGCCGTCACCGATTCCGTCGCATTCTTGATGACGTTGGTCAGCGCCTGGCCGACGAGCCGCTGGTCGAACCGCGCCTTCACCGCCACTTCCGGCAGGTTGGTCCGGATCGAAATGTCGGGATTCGCCACGCTCTGCAGGAACGCGGCCTCGCGCACGGTCGTGCGCAAATCGCTCGTGCTCATGGTCGGCTTCGGCATGCGCGCAAAGGACGAGAACTCGTCGACCATGCGGCCGATGTCCCCGACCTGGCGGATGATCGTGTCGATGCACTGGTCGAAGACCGTTCGGTCGTCGTCGGTGATCGTCTTGCCGTAGCGCCGGCGGATGCGTTCCGCCGAGAGCTGGATCGGCGTCAGCGGGTTCTTGATCTCGTGAGCGATGCGGCGGGCGACGTCGGCCCAGGCGGAGGTGCGCTGGGCCGTCACCAGATCGGTGATGTCGTCCAGCGTCACCACGAAGCCGTGTTCTCGGCGCGTCGACTGCTCGCTGGTCGCGCGCACATTGACGGTGCGTTCGCGCCCGTGCCGGTGCAGCGACACCTGGGTCTCGGTCATCCGGTCGTCGGCACGGCCCAGCACATCCTCGACGATGGAGGCGAGTTCCGGCACGGCACGGCCGAGCGGTTCGTCGAGCAGCGCGCTCTCGCTGACATCCAGCAAGGACAGCGCCGAGCGGTTGACCAGCGTGATCCGGCCGGTGTCGTCGATGCCGATGACGCCGGCGGTAACGCCGGACAACACCGCCTCGGTGAACCGGCGGCGGCGGTCGATCTGGTCGTTCGCGGCGAGCAGCGCGTCGCGCTGGCCGCGAAGCTGCGCCGTCATGTTGTTGAAGGTGGCGCCGAGATTGGCAAGGTCGCCCGCCGACTTGTCGGTTTCCACCTGGACGTAGAGATTGCCCTTCGAGACCTGATCGGCGGCGCCGATGAGCCGGCGGATCGGTGCCACCAGCATGTTGGCGAAGCCGAAGCCGATCCAGATCGAGGACAGCAGCAGCACCAGGGTGACGCCGGTATAGACCAGCGCGAAGGCAACCTGGACGCCGAAGCGGCTCTGTTCCATGCGCGTGTACTGGCTGGCGCCGTCCTCGGCGAGCCGCATGTAGTCGACCACGCGCTTGTCCATCGGGCGGGTGACATAGAGATACATGTCCTCATAGGCGGAGAGCCTCATGACGCCGCCGACGAGATTGGAAACACCCGGCGCGATCAGAACCGGCTCGCCGCCCTTGGCCTGCTCGAACGCCTCCACCGGCGGCAGCAGCACCTCGACATCCGGACTGATCACGACGCGGGTGATCACGGTGCCGTCCGGCTTCATCAGGAAGGCGCCGCCGAGCGCGCGCAGCGTCGTCTGCGTCTGGAAGAAGCTGTCGAACCGCGTCGGCTCGAAGTCGTAGACCGCCTTGGCCCGGTCGATATCGCTGGCCATGGCGATGAGATCGCCGCGCAGCACCCGGGCATGCTCCTGCAGATAGGCCTGCGCCACCGTCAGGGCGTTGTCGATGATCAGCCGCGTGCGGTCCTCGAACCAGCGGTCGAGCCCGCGATCCAGCGTGATCGTCGCGAGAATCGCAACCAGAACCGCCGGAACCGCCGCAACGACGCTGAACAGGGTGACGATGCGCCCATGCAGGCGCGCGGCCGCCCGCCCTCGCCTGCGTGCCTGCAGCAGGGCCGCGAATTCCAGGCCGATCAACAGCAGCAGGACCGCAACCAGCACGCCGTTGATCACCATTGCCGCCTGGGCGACGGGACCGTCCGGCGCAATCGGCGTCACGCCCATCAGCACGAAGAAGGTCAGCGTGATGGAGATCAGCGAAACGATGACCAGCACGAGGCCGATCCGGCGCACGCGCAATCCGCTCCGGCTCTGGTCGGAGGGGGAACCTGCTCCGCTGGATCTCTCGGCAAGCACTCGTGGCAACCGTCGCTAGAATCGGCCCAGTCGGGACCGTTGCTGGGAATGCGGCACCCTTATCACACAATGTTGCTAAATTACGACAGAGATGACCCGCCGGACCCGCCCAGCGATCGCCCTGATCGCCCTGATCGCCTCAGCGGTTGGAGCGGATCACCTGCACGTCGAGGTCCCGGATCTTCTTGCGCAGGGTATTGCGATTGACGCCGAGCAGTTCCGCCGCCTTGATCTGGTTGCCACGGGTCGCGGCCAGGGCAGCGCCGATCAGCGGATACTCCACCTCGCGCAGGATCCGGTGATAGAGGCCGGGAGGCGGCAGCGCGTCGCCGAAGGCCTGGAAATAGGTGTTGAGGTAGCGCTCGACCGACCCCGAAAGATCGACCTGGCTGTTCTCCTCCTCCTCGACGCTGGGCACCGGCTGGCTCAGTTCCTGGTCGATCAGCGCGGCGGAGATCACATCCTGCGGATAGAGCGCCGACAGGCGGCGAACGAGATTTTCGAGTTCGCGCACGTTGCCCGGCCAGCGATAGCGGCGCAGCCGGTCGATCGCCGCCGCCTCGATCTGCTTGGCCGGCAGCCCTTCCTTTTCCGCCAGCATGAAGAAATGCCGCACCAGGTCGGGAATGTCCTCGATGCGCTCGCGCAGCGGCGGCAGCCGGATCGGCACGACGTTCAGTCGATAGTACAGGTCCTCGCGGAAAAGCCCCTGGTTGATGAGCTGGCGCAGATCCTTGTTGGTGGCCGCGACGATGCGCACGTCGGTGCGGATCGGCACGCGCCCGCCGACGGTGGTGTATTCACCCTGCTGCAGCACGCGCAGCAGCCGCGTCTGCGCCTCCATCGGCATGTCGCCGATCTCGTCGAGGAACAGCGTGCCGCCGTCCGCCTGCTCGAAGCGACCGGCCGAGCGCTGCTGCGCCCCGGTGAACGCGCCCTTCTCATGGCCGAACAGTTCCGCCTCGATCAGGTCCCGCGGGATCGCCGCCATGTTGATCGCGACGAAAGGGCCGTTGCGGCGCTTGCCGTAGTCGTGCAGCGCGCGAGCGACCAGTTCCTTGCCCGTTCCGGACTCGCCGTTGATCATCACCGACAGGTCGGTCTGCATAAGCCTGGCAAGCACCCGGTAGATCTCCTGCATCGCCGGCGAGCGGCCGACCAGCGGGATGTTCTCGCCCGTCTCTTCCGGTTGCTCGATCTTGACCCGGCGCGGCTCCGATAGGGCGCGGCCGACGATGCTGGTCAGTTCCTTCAGGTCGAAGGGCTTCGGCAGATATTCGTAGGCGCCCTTTTCGGAGGCCCGGATCGCCGTCATGAACGTGTTCTGCGCGCTCATCACGATGACCGGCAGGTCGGGGCGCAGCTTCTTGATGCGCGGCAGAACGTCGAAGGCGTTCTCGTCCGGCATCATCACGTCGGTGACGACGAGATCGCCGTCGCCGGAACTGACCCAGCGCCACAGGGTCGTCGCATTGGAGGTCAGCCGCACGGTGTAGCCGGCCCTCGACAGCGCCTGGTTCAGCACCGTACGGATTGCGGCATCGTCGTCGGCAACAAGGATTGTCCCGGTCGGCATGATCAGTGTCCCAGATATCAGGTCTCGTCCTGCGTCGCATAGGCGGGCATCAGGATGCGGAAAACGGTACGGCCGGGCTGGCTGTCACACTCGATGACACCGCCATGGTCGCCGATGATCTTGGCGACCAGGGCCAGCCCCAGGCCGGAGCCGTTGGCCTTGGTCGTCACGAACGGGTCGAAGAGATGCGGCAGCAGGTCCTCAGGCACCCCGGGACCATTGTCGCGCACGCAGAATTCGAGCGGCAGGCTCACCCGCTCCCGCGAGCCGGGCACGGACAGGCGGATGCCGGGCCGGTAGGCGGTGGTCAGGGTGATCTCCCCGGACGGCTCGCCCGCGAGCGCCTCGCTGGCATTCTTCACCAGATTGAGGAACACCTGCACAAGCTGGTCGCGATTGGCCAGAACCAGCGGCAGCGACGGGTCGTATTCGACGTTGATCGGAATGTTGCGGGCAAAGCCCGAATTGGCGAGGCGCTGTACATGGTCGAGAACCACATGGATGTTGACCGGCTCGCGCTCGACCGGCCGCTCGTCGGAGAAGACCTCCATGCGGTCGACCAGCTTCACGATCCGGTCGGTCTCGTCCATGATCAGACGGGTCAGCGGCCGGTCGTCCTCGGCGGCGGAGGCTTCCAGCAGTTGCGCCGCGCCGCGAATGCCGGACAGCGGGTTCTTGATCTCGTGGGCCAGCATCGTGGCAAGGCCGGAGACGGTGCGCGCGGCCCCGCGCGAGGTAAGCTGGCGGTCGATCTTCTCCGCCATGCCGCGCTCCTGCAGCATCAGGACGACGGCGCCGGGGCGGTCGGCGACGGGAGCGGCGATGATATCAACGATCTTTTCGGCCCCGATCCGGGGGGACCCGATGTCGACCTTGTATTCGTTGACCGGCGCGCCGCGCTCCCTCACCTGCGAGATCAGCATCAGCAGCGGGCTGCCGAACGGCACGAAGTGGGAGACCGGATGGCGGCGCAGCACCTGCGCGCTGGCGCGGAAGAAGCTCTCCGCCGCCATGTTCGCCTCGATGATGCGCCCTTGCGGATCGACCAGGATCAGCGGATGCGGCAGGGCATCGAGGATCTGACCGTTGGTGCCGGGGACGGGACCGGCTGCAGCGTCGCGTGCGCCTCTCATGCGGCAGCCTCCAGGCTCGAGCCGGTCTGCGGCGCAGCCAGGAAGCAGGTTCTCAGGCTGGCGGTCACGAAGCCGGCATCCTCCGACGTCAGGATCTTCTGGCGCAGGGCACCCGGCACTTGCGGCGCTCCGGCATCCAGATACCAGGCGATATGCTTGCGGGCGAGCCGCAGCCCCTTCAGCGGGCCGTAAAGCTCGCGCATCATCTCGATATGCTCGCAGATCAGCTCGCCGAGTTCGGCACCGCTCGGCACCGCCGCCTGCGGCAGTCCGTCGAGCTCGGCCGCGATTGCCCCCGGCAGCCATGGCCGGCCATAGGCTGCGCGTCCGACCATGACCGCGTCGGCGCCGGAACGACGCATCATGTCGCGCGCGTCTTGCGCCGAGGCGCAGTCGCCATTGGCGACCAAGGGCACGGTGACGCGCTCGCGCACCGCGCGGATCGCATCCCAATCCGCCTCGCCCTTGTAAAACTGGCAGCGGGTGCGGCCGTGCACGGTGATCATAGCGACGCCCGCGGCCTCGGCGCGGGCGGCAAGCTCCGGCGCGTTCATCGACTCGTGGTCCCAGCCGAGGCGCATCTTCAGCGTCACCGGCACGCTGACGGCACCGACGGTCGCCTCGACCAGCGTCAACGCATGATCGAGATCGCGCATCAACGCCGAGCCGGAATAGCCGGAGGTGACCTTCTTGGCCGGGCACCCCATGTTGATATCGATGACATCGGCGCCCGCGGCCTCTGCGATACGCGCACCCTCCGCCATCCAGCGGGCTTCCCGGCCGGCCAGTTGCACCACATGCGGCGCGCCGGCGATTCCCTCGCTGCGCAGGCGGGTTTCGGGATGCCCTTCGGCAAGCTGCTCGCACGCCACCATCTCGGAGACGACGAGGCCTGCGCCGAAGCGATGCGCCAGGCGCCGGAAAGCCACATCGGTCACGCCGGACATGGGAGCCAGAAAAACGCGGTTCGCGCTGTCCACCGTCCCGATCCTGATGCCGCGGCGGCCAGTGCCGCCTTCGCTCATGCTCATATGATGTGCACTTTCTGTTTTGCCTACAGAATAGACATTGTCAGTTTCACCGCAAGTGCGAAATTCGCCCGCCCGACATAAGCCTTGTGGACACGCGGCGAAACGGTCAAAACCGCCGCATCTGCATTGACCACCTGACATGCCCCGGACATGACGATGACCCCGACCGCTCCTTCCTCGCCTTGTTCCGCCGGCCGGGCAGCGATGCTGATCGTCGCCGCCGGCCGCGGGATCCGGGCGGGCGGAGGCATCCCGAAGCAATACCGGCGGATCGGCGGCACGTCCGTGCTGCGCCGCACCATCGAGGCCGCCCTTGCCTGCGACCGCCTGTCCGAGATCACCGTCGTGATCGGCGAGGGTGACGACGCCCTTTATGCCGACTGCCTCAAGGGCCTCGACGACCCCAGGCTGACCGCGCCGGCACGGGGGGGCGACACGCGGCAGGCGACGGTGCTGAACGGTCTGCGCGCCCTGGCAGATCTGGCGCCGGATATTGTTCTCGTCCATGACGGCGCCCGCCCCTTCGTCTCGCGCGGGGTTATCAGTGCTTCCATCGACGCGATCGCGACCGGCAACCGGGCGGCCGTCGCCGCCATCCCGGTTTCCGACACGCTCAAGCGGGCAGATCCTGCGACTGGCGCCATTATGGAAACCGTCGACCGCAACGGACTTTTTGCCGCGCAGACGCCGCAGGCCTTCCGCTATAGCGACATCCTGGCGGCCCACGAACGCGCAGCGGCCGAGGGTCTTGCGTCCTTTACCGATGACGCGGCCGTCGCCGAATGGGCGGGCCTCGCCGTCGTCCTGACGCCGGGCGAGACCGGCAACATCAAGATCACCACGGCGGAGGATTTCCGCCGCTTCACCTCGGAACACGCCGTCAGGGAGCAGCGCATGGAGATGGAAACACGGGTCGCCACCGCCTATGACGTGCATGCGTTCGAGGCAGGCAGCGGCGTCATCCTCGGCGGCATCACCCTCCCGCACGACCGCGCGCTCAAGGGCCATTCCGACGCCGACGTGGTCCTGCACGCCCTCACCGACGCGGTGCTGGCAACCATCTGCGACGGCGATATCGGCCATCACTTTCCGCCGAGCGATCCGCAGTGGCGCGGCGCGGCGTCCGACCGGTTTCTGGCCTTTGCGGTGGCACGGCTGCGGCAGCGCGGCGGCCGGATCTCGCATCTCGACGTGACCATCGTCTGCGAACGGCCGAAGATCGGGCCGCATCGCGAGGCGATGCGCGCGCGCATCGCCGGCATTTGCGGCACGCCGCTGCACCGGATATCGGTGAAGGCCACCACCTCGGAGCGGCTCGGCTTTACCGGCCGCGAGGAAGGCATTGCCGCCCTGGCGACCGCGACGGTCCTTCTGCCGGCCGTCGGCGATGACCTTAATGCGGAAGGAGGCTGCCCATGACCGATCTCGCCAGCCTCGAAGCTGCCGCGGCTCAGGTGATCCGCAAGGCGAGCGACGCCGGCCTGCTGCTGGCCACGGCGGAATCCTGCACCGGCGGTCTGATCGCCGGCGCCCTAACCGAGATCGCCGGTTCGTCGGCGGCGGTCGACCGGGGCTTCGTCACCTATTCCAACGAGGCGAAAACCGACATGCTGGGTGTGCCGGCAGAACTGATCACCCGCGTCGGCGCGGTCAGCCGCGACGTCGCCGTTGCCATGGCGGAAGGCGCCCTCGCCGCCTCGCGTGCCGACGTGGCCGTCGCGGTCACCGGCATTGCCGGTCCGGGCGGCGGCTCGGCGGACAAGCCCGTCGGTCTCGTGCACATGGCGCTGGCCGCCAGGGGACTGCCGACCCACCATGAGGAACTGCGCCTCGGCGAGGCCGGCCGCAGCCAGATCCGGCTCGCCACCGTCGAGCGGGCGCTGGCGGTCCTGGCCGAGACAATCGATAGAGTTTTATCGAAACGGGCAACCGGCCGATGACCAGTCGACCAGAGTCTTTCCCCGGTTAATTGTTTTTTCTAGGGAAAACGCCCAAAGTCCCGTGCAAACAGGGACATGGTACATGCGTAAGACCTGCCTCGCCGTCGCGATCCTCGTTGCCCTGCCATGCGGGGCGCTAGCCGGCGACTATCACATGATCTCGCGGCACCACGACGGCTCCTTCCGCGCCAGCCACAAGGTCTTCACCCGCACCGCCGAGAATCTCTATCCGATCTCGCTGTGCGGGCGTCCGTATTTTGCCCGCGCCGCCACGGTTGCCTGGATGAATTACGAGGCCGAGGAAGGTCGCGACGTTGGTCTGGAATTCAACCAGGGCAAGGGCTGGTATCGGATCTGCGAGAACCCGGACCAGCAGGTCAAGCTTGCCGACATCGGCGTGACCGGTTCGAATGTCGAGGTAATGCGTGCCAGCGAGGAAGCCGTGAACCGCCGCATGCGCTTCATCTTCATTCGCCAGATGTTCTCGGGCTACGGCAATTCCGGAACGCCGACCTCTTCCTATCACGCGCGCTGACGCGGGGCCGGGAAGCGCGCCTCGCTAGAGCGATTTCTTATCGATCAGGTGGACTCACCTGATCGATAAGAAATCGCTCCAGATTCAATACCTGGAGCATATTCTCGTCGTTCAGATCGGTTCGATCTGAACGGAATATGCTCTAGCCGGCGCCATAGACGACGTCGGCTCGCGCTTCGAAGGCATCGGAAAACTTTCGGAAGGCCCGGTCGAACATCGCCGACATCAGCGCGCTCAGCGTGCGGCTCTTGAACTCGTAGGTGATGAAGAACCCCACCTCGCACTGGCCCTCACTGAGCGGCTTGAAGGTCCACTCGTTCTCCAGATGCCGGAACGGGCCATCGAGATATTCGACCAGGATGCGCTGCTCGCCCGGATTGAGCGTCACACGGCTGGTGAAGGTCTCGCGAAACAGCTTGTAGGCGACCGTCATGTCGGCAACCAGCACCTCGCGGCCGTCACCGAGGTCCTTGCGCCCCCTCACCTTCAGCTTCTCGCAAAGCGGCACGAACTCGGGATATTTCTCCACGTCGGCGACCAGCGCGAACATGTCGCTGCTGCTGTGTCCCACCTTGTGGACGGTCTGGAATGACGGCATCTCGGGCTGTCCTGAACCTGGCGATCAGGCGGAAGCGATCTGGCCCAGCCTGGCGGCGCGGGCGCGCTTCAGGTCGGCGAAATCCTCGCCCGCATGATGCGACGAACGGGTCAGCGGGCTGGCGGAGACCTTCAGGAAGCCCTTGGCATAGGCGATCTTCTCGAAGGCCTTGAACTCGTCCGGCGTCACGAAACGGGCAACCGCATGATGCTTGGAACTCGGCTGCAGGTACTGGCCGATGGTCAGGAAGTCGACATCGGCGGTGCGCAGGTCATCCATGAGCTGCAGGACCTCGTTCCGCTCCTCGCCGAGGCCGACCATGATGCCCGACTTGGTGAACATGCCGGGGTCGATCTCCTTGACCTGCTGCAGCAGGCGGATGGAGTGGAAATAGCGGGCGCCGGGGCGCACGGTCAGATACTTCGACGGCACGGTCTCCAGATTGTGGTTGAAGACGTCGGGCCGCGCGCGAACCACCGTCTCCAGGGCGCCGGGCTTGCGCAGGAAATCCGGCGTCAGCACCTCGATGGTGGTCGCGGGTGCCCGCTCCCGGATCGCCTGGATCACCTCGGCGAAGTGACCGGCGCCGCCATCGGCAAGGTCGTCGCGGTCGACCGACGTGATGACGACATGCTCAAGGCCCATGGTCGCCACGGCCTCGGCAACGCCGGTCGGCTCCTTCGGGTCGACCGGCCCCGGCATGCCCGTGCGCACATTGCAGAAGGCACAGGCGCGGGTGCAGGTGTCGCCGAGGATCATGAAGCTGGCATGCTTCTTCGACCAGCATTCGCCGATGTTCGGGCAGCCTGCTTCCTCGCAGACGGTCACCAGATTGTTGGAGCGCACCACCTGCTGCGTCTCCCGGTAGACCGGGGACGTCGGCGCCTTCACCCGGATCCAGGCGGGCTTGCGCTGGATCGGATTGTCCGGCCGGTGGGCCTTTTCCGGGTGGCGGGGCCGCTCGGCCTGCGCATTGCCCTTGGTGACCGTGTCGAGGAGTGTAACCATGGCCCCTAAGTGTCGCTGTTGGTGTGAAAGGTCAAGCGGTTCCGCGCCGGTCTGCTATTCCGTCGCAGCAGGTCTGATATAGCTCTTCAGCCGCGCCACGGCATCCTCGCCAAGCGGCTGGGATCGCCGGGTCTGCTCGTTCATCTGCACGACGACGCTGCGCGCCCGCGCAAGCACCCGCCCGTCCTGACAGACCACCTGCTCCAGTGTGAAGGAACTGCGCCCGACCGTCTCGATCGCCGTTCCGATCTCGACCACGCCGGGCCACAGGCCCTCGGCAAGAAAATCGAGCTCGAGCCGGGCGATCACGAAGGCAGCTCCCGGCTCGGCAAGGCCGCCGGCGACGCTGCTCAGAAGCTCGACCCGGCCGGTCTCGAGAAACGTCGAATAGACGGCGTTGTTGACATGCCCCTGCCGGTCCGTATCGCCGTATCGCAGCTTGTCGGTCGCCCGCAGCGGGAACGCCGCGAGAGCAGGAAGGTCGCTCCCCCGCCGCTGTCCTTGCCCGCCGAGGTCGTCAGCCACGGATCTTCCGCCAGATGAAGAGCAGCAGGATCGCGCCGACCGTCGCAAGCAGGAGCTGGTCGATGAACCCGCCAGTCACGTTGAGCTTCAGGATTTCCGCGAGCTTGCCGCCGACCAGTGCCCCGATCAGGCCGACGACGAGACTGCCGAAGAAGCCGCCGCGGCTGTTGAGCACCCGGTGCGCGACCGCGCCCGCGATCAGACCGATAACGATCCAGAGGAAGATACCCATGATGTCTCCGCCGGCTGAGCGGCCGGGTCGCCCCGGCCGCCGGAACCGCTGTGAAGGATCAGGCGATCACCCGCGCGATCAGCACCACGACAATCGCGCCGATCGCCGCGACGATGACCTGGTTCACGAAGGCGTTGCCGACATTGATGTTGATGCCGGCAAGATTGAACAGGAAGCCGCCGACAAAGGCGCCGACCAGGCCCGTGATGAGATAGCGGACAAGCCCGCCGCCGCCGATCACCAGGCTGGCGAGCCAGCCGGCGATGAGACCGATGGCGCACCAGATGAGGATGTTCTTGACGTCCATGCCGAAAGTCCCCGTTTGCGTAAAGGTGCCCGAGAGCCCCGTTCAAGGGTAGACGTTTCGCGGGACAACTCAAAGCCCCGCTCGTCGACCTGCCTCAGGCGTTCAGCACCCGGCCATAGGCGTCGAGCACGCTCTCCTTCATCATTTCCGACAGGGTCGGATGCGGGAAGATCGTGTGCATCAGCTCTTCCTCGGTGGTCTCCAGGTTCATGGCGACCACGAAGCCCTGGATCAGTTCGGTCACTTCCGCGCCGACCATATGCGCCCCGATCAGCTCGCCGGTCTTCTTGTCGAAGATCGTCTTGATCAATCCCTGGTCCTCGCCGAGCGCGATCGCCTTGCCGTTGGCCGCGAAGCTGTAACGGCCGACGCGGATGTCGCGGCCCTGCTCCTTGGCCTTGGCCTCGGTCAGACCGACGGAGGCGACCTGCGGGTTGCAATAGGTGCAGCCCGGAATGCGGCCCTTCTCCATCGGATGGACGCCCGGCACGCCGGCGATCTTCTCGATGCAGATGACGCCCTCGTGCTCGGCTTTGTGCGCCAGCATCGGCGGGCCGGCGACGTCGCCGATGGCATAGACGCCCGGCACGTTGGTCCGGCCGTAGCCGTCGATGACGATGCAGCCGCGGTCGGTCTTGACGCCGAGCGCCTCAAGGCCGAGGCCCTCGATATTGCCCTGGACGCCGACGGCGGAGATCAGCCGGTCGGCGGTGATCTTCTCCACCTTGCCGTCCTTGGTCTCAACATGCGCGGTGACGGAATTCGCCCCCTTCTCGACCTTCGCCACCTTGGCCTCGGTGAGAATCTTGAGGCCGCGCTTTTCAAGCTGCTTGCGGGCGAAGGCGGAGATCTCGGCGTCTTCCACCGGCATGACCTGCGGCATCACCTCGACGACGGTCACCTCGGCGCCCATCGAACGGTAGAAGGAGGCGAACTCGATGCCGATGGCGCCCGAGCCCATCACGACCAGCGACTTGGGCATGACGTCCGGCTTCATCGCTTCGAAATAGGTCCAGATCAGCTTGCCGTCCGGCTCGATCCCCGGCAGCGCGCGGGGACGCGCACCGGTCGCGACGATGATGTGCTTGGCCGTGTAGGTGCCCTCGCCCTTGACGCCCTTCGGCACCGGGTTCTGCGGCTCCACCACCGGCTTCGTCGACTTGCCGACGCTGATCTCGCCGGGCTTGGTCAGCTTCGCCTCGCCCCAGATCACGTCGATCTTGTTCTTCTTCATCAGGAAGGCGACGCCGCCGTTGAGCCGGGCCGAGACGCCGCGCGAGCGAGCGACCACGTCCTTGACGTCGGCGGTCATCTTGCCATCGAGCTTGAGACCGTAGCTCTTGGCGTGGTTGGCGTGATCGAGGATCTCCGCGGACCGGAGCAGCGCCTTGGTCGGAATGCAGCCCCAGTTGAGGCAGATGCCGCCAAGATGCTCGCGCTCGACGATCGCGGTCTTGAACCCGAGCTGCGCCGCACGGATGGCCGTGACATAGCCTCCCGGACCCGAACCGATGATGATGACGTCGTAGGACGTGCCGCTCATGAAATGTCCTCCAGATCGGACGGCGGGCGCGCCGCAAGGCTGCACCCGGCGGAAACGGAATTGATGGCGAGACGGCCGGCGCCGCAATGCGGCGCCGGCCGTCGGATCACACCAGCATGCTCATCGGGTTTTCGATGAACTGCCGGAACGCAGCCATCAGTTCCGCGCCGAGGGCGCCGTCGACCGCACGGTGGTCGGTCGACAGGGTCACCGACATGACGGTGGCGATCGCCAGCGCGCCGTTCTTGACCACCGCGCGCTGTTCGCCCGCGCCGACCGCGAGAATGGTCGCGTGCGGCGGGTTGATCACGGCAGCAAAGTCCTTGATCCCGAACATGCCGAGATTGGAGACAGAGGTGGTACCGCCCTGGTATTCCTGCGGCTGCAGCTTGCGGCTGCGGGCGCGGCCGGCCAGGTCCTTCATCTCGTTGGAGATCGCCGACAGGGTCTTCTCCTCGGCCCGCCGGATGATCGGCGTGATCAGGCCGCCCTCGATGGCCACCGCAACGCCGACATCGGCGTGCTTGTGGACCAGCATGCCGCCGTCGGTCCAGCTCGCATTGGCTGCCGGCACCGCCTTCAGCGCCAGCGCATGGGCCTTGATGACCATGTCGTTGACCGAGAGCTTATAGGCCGGCTTGCCGTCCTTGTCCTTCGGCGCCGCATCGTTGAGCTGGGCGCGAAGGGCCAGCAGCGCGTCGAGTTCGCAATCCACCGTCAGGTAGAAATGCGGCACTGTCTGCTTGGACTCCGTCAGCCGCTTGGCGATGGTCTTGCGCATGTTGTCATGTGGCACGACCTCGTAGCTGCCCTCCTCGAAGAGCTTGAGCACCTGCGCGTCCGCCATGCCGGACGGCGCGGCGGCCTTCGGCGCCGGTGCGGGAGCTGCGGCCGGTGCCGCGGCCGCCTTCGGAGCTTCGGCGGCCTTGCGGCCGGCGCCGGATTTCAACGCCTCGTCCACATCGCGCTTGACGATGCGGCCATGCGGGCCGGAGCCGGAGATCGCGGCAAGGTCGAGACCATCCTGCGCGGCAAGCCGGCGGGCCAGCGGCGAGGCAAAGATGCGCTCGCCCTTGTCGCCGGCCGGCGCCGGCGGCGCCTTGGCGGGAGCCGCCGGCTCGGCAGCCGCCGGAGCGGACGGCTCCGACTTGGCCGGAGCCTCGGATTTCGCCGGCGCTTCCGCCTTGGCCGAAGCCGCGTCGGCCTTCGCGGCGCCGTCGAGCGAGGAGGCATCCTCCCCCTCTTCCAGCAGCAGCGCGATGACCTCGTTGACCTTCACGCCCTCGGTGCCTTCCGCGACAAGGATCTTGCCGACCTTGCCCTCGTCGACCGCTTCGACTTCCATGGTCGCCTTGTCGGTCTCGATTTCCGCGATGACATCGCCGGAGGAGACGGTGTCACCCTCCTTGACCAGCCACCTGGCAAGATTGCCCTCTTCCATCGTCGGCGAGAGGGCCGGCATCAAAATCTTGATTGGCATCGTCTCTTCCCCGCCTCAGGCCGTGTAGGTGACGGCTTTGACCGCGTCGATGACTTCCTTCACCGTCGGCAGCGCCAGCTTCTCGAGATTGGCCGCGTAGGGCATCGGCACATCCTTGCCGGTGACCCGCAGGATCGGCGCGTCGAGCCAGTCGAACGCCTTCTCCTGAACCTGATAGCCGATCTCCGAGGAGACCGAGCACATCGGGTAGGCTTCCTCGACCGTGACCAGGCGCCCGGTCTTCTTGACCGAGGCAATGACCGTGTCGATGTCGAGCGGACGGATCGAGCGCAGATTGACCACCTCGGCGGAGATGCCGGCAGCCGCCAGTTCCTCGACCGCCTTCATCACATAGGTCATGCCGATACCCCAGGAGACGATGGTGACATCGCTGCCCTTGCGCTCGACCTTGGCCTTGCCGATCGGCAGGACGAAGTCCTCGACATCCGGGATCTCAAAGGTCTGGCCGTAGAGGATCTCGTTCTCGAGGAAGACGACCGGGTTCGGGTCGCGGATCGCGGCCTTGAGCAGGCCCTTGGCATCGGCCGCCGACCACGGCTGCACCACCTTGAGGCCCGGAACATGCGCATACCAGGCCGCATAGTCCTGGCTGTGCTGCGCGGCGACGCGGGCCGCCGCACCATTGGCGCCGCGGAACACGATGGGCGCGCCCATCTGGCCGCCGGACATGTAGAGCGTCTTGGCGGCGGAGTTGATGATCTGGTCGATCGCCTGCATGGCGAAGTTGAAGGTCATGAACTCGACGATCGGCTTGAGGCCGGCCATCGCCGCGCCGACGCCAAGGCCGGTGAAGCCGTGCTCGGTGATCGGCGTGTCGATGACGCGCCTGGCCCCGAACTCCTCGAGCAGGCCTTGCGAGATCTTGTAGGCGCCCTGATATTCGGCGACTTCCTCGCCCATCAGGAAGACGTCGCCGTCGCGGCGCATCTCTTCCGCCATCGCATCGCGCAGCGCTTCGCGGACGGTGGTCTTCACCATCGGCGTGCCCTCCGGTACGTCCGGATCGCTGACGTCGTCAGGAGCCGGCGCGACAGGCGCTGCGGCAACCGGCGCCGGCTTTTCGGCTGGCGCCTCGGACGCCTGCGGCGCAGGCGCAGCCGCTGCCTTCGGCGCGGCGTCGAGGGCCGACGCGTCCTCGCCCTCGCCGAGCAGCACGGCGATCGGCGTGTTGACCTTGACGTTCTCGGTGCCCTCGGCAACGAGGATCTTGCCGAGCACGCCCTCGTCGACCGCCTCGACCTCCATGGTCGCCTTGTCGGTCTCGATCTCGGCGATCACATCGCCGGCGGCGACGCTATCGCCTTCCTTCTTCACCCACTTGGCCAGGGTGCCCTCTTCCATCGTCGGGGAGAGGGCCGGCATCAGAATCTCAATCGGCATCGTACGCTCCCGCGCTCAAAGAAGAATGTCGGTGTAGAGCTCGGAAACGTCCGGCTCCGGATCCGTCTGCGCGAATTCGGCGGACTCCGCCACGATCTCGCGCACCTCCTTGTCGATGGCCTTGAGGTCGTCCTCGCTCGCCCATCCGTTGTCCAGCAGACGCTTGCGGACCTGCTCGATCGGATCGTGCTCGGTGCGCATCTTCTGGACCTCCTCCTTCGACCGGTACTTGGCCGGGTCGGACATGGAGTGGCCGCGATAGCGATAGGTGATCATTTCCAGAATGTACGGCCCCTTGCCGGAGCGACAGTGCTCCAGCGCCTTCTCGCTGGCCGCCATGACGGCGCGCACGTCCATGCCGTCGACCTGCTCGCCGGGAATGCCGAACGAAGCGCCACGCTGCGAGAGATCCGTCGTCGCGGAGGCGCGCTCGACGCTGGTGCCCATGCCGTACTTGTTGTTCTCGATGACATAGACCACGGGCAGCTTCCAGAGCTGCGCCATGTTGAAACTCTCGTAGACCTGGCCCTGGTTGGAGGCACCGTCGCCGAAGAAGGTCATCGCGACCGCGCCGTTCTCCCGGTAGCGGTTGGCAAAGCCGAGACCCGTGCCGAGCGAGACCTGGGCACCGACGATGCCGTGGCCGCCATAGAACTGCTTTTCCTTGGAGAACATGTGCATGGAGCCGCCCTTCCCTTTGGAATAGCCGCCCCGGCGCCCGGTCAGCTCGGCCATGACGCCCTTCGGGTCCATGTCCATGGCGAGCATATGGCCGTGGTCGCGATAGCCGGTGATCATCTGGTCGCCGTCCTTCGACGCCATGCGCATGCCGACGACGACCGCTTCCTGGCCGATATAGAGGTGACAGAAGCCGCCGATCAGACCCATGCCATAGAGCTGGCCGGCCTTTTCCTCGAAACGGCGAATGAGCAGCATCTGCCGATAGGCGTGCAGCTCCTGCTCTTTCGTGAAGTCAACGATCGCGGGCGACGATTTGGCCGCCCCTCCCTTCGACCGGGCAGCGCTCTTCGAGCGTACACCGGCAGCCTTGCCAGACGTTCCAGCCATATCCCTCGTCTCGGTTTTGCGTCCCTTGTGGGACGGCGTTTCCCCTTCAACAATCTAGCGGAAGGTACCCGAGGGGAAAAGTCAATGAAAGCCGGAAGATGGAGACTATTGAATTGATTTAAATATCTGAAAACAAAAGGATTTAGATTATTTAACTGAATTTCGGATAAATTTCCGATATTAACCTGAAACAGGTTACTCTGCCGAGGCGCGGCTCGGTCGCAGGATCGCCAGCTCCTGCGGATGCACCAGGTTGAGGCTGGCACGCGCGCGCTCGTCGACCATGTCCGGATCGAGGCTTTCAGGCCGCAGCAGCATCACCCGCCGCAGCAGCTCCTCCCGCTCCGCGCGCACCACGGCGAGTTCCTTTTCGAGTTCGGCATAGCGGTGCTCGATCTTGGCCTTGCCGACGAGGCCGAGTTCGCCGTTCAGAGCATGAAAGGCAAAGTAGGCGACAAGCCCGACAGCGATCGCCGGCACGGTGAAGCGCTGGCGGAGCGTGCGGCGGCGATGGCGAGTGGAATTGAACGACACGGAAGCGACCCGACTCGATACCAACAGTTCGATGGGATCACTATCGGCCAACAGCCTTAATGGATGGTTGCCGCCTGACCACAGGATCAGGCGGCGGCGCTCTCCGCTTCCGCCAGCCGCACCAGCTTGAGCAGGACCGCGGCACAGCCCTTGAGCCGCTGCTCGGCGCTGTCCCAGTCGCGCGTCAGGACAACCTTCTGGTCGGGCCGGATCTTCGCCAGAACGCCCTGCTCGGCAATGTAGGAGACCAGGCCGGCCGGATTGGCGAAGGAGCTGTTGCGGAAGGCAATGACGACGCCCTTCGGGCCGGCATCGATCTTCTCCACATTGGCGCGGCGGCACAGCCCCTTGATGAAGACGATCTTCAACAGGTGCTCCACCTCCTCCGGCAAGGAGCCGAACCGGTCGATCAGCTCGGCGCCGAACGCGTCGATCTCCTCCGGCGTGGAGAGATCCGCCAGCCGGCGGTAGAGCGACAGGCGCAGCGGCAGGTCGGCGACATAGTCCTCCGGAATGAGCACCGGCGTCCCAACCTGGATCTGCGGCGACCAGGTGTCCTCCGTCTCGGCCTCATCGCCGGTGCGCAACTGCGCCACCGCCTCCTCCAGCATCTGCTGGTAGAGCTCGAAGCCGACTTCCTTGATGTGGCCCGACTGCTCCTCGCCGAGCAGGTTGCCGGCGCCGCGAATGTCGAGATCGTGGCTGGCGAGCTGGAAGCCGGCGCCCAAGCTGTCGAGCGACTGCAGCACCTTGAGCCGCCGGTCGGCGGTCGTCGTCAGCGTCTTGTTGGCCGGCACCGTGAACAGCGCATAGGCCCGCGTCTTCGAGCGGCCGACCCGGCCGCGCAACTGATAGAGCTGGGCGAGGCCGAACATGTCGGCGCGGTGAACGATCAGCGTGTTGGCGGTCGGGATGTCGAGGCCGGACTCGACGATGGTCGTCGACAGCAGCACGTCGTATTTGCCCTCGTAGAAGGCATTCATCACGTCCTCGAGTTCGCTCGGCGCCATCTGGCCATGCGCCACCGCGATCTTCACCTCCGGCACACTCTCCTCGAGGAAGGACTTCTGCTCGGCAAGGTCCGACACGCGCGGACAGACATAGAAGCTCTGGCCGCCGCGATAGCGCTCGCGCAGCAGTGCCTCGCGCACCACGACCGGATCGAAGGGCGAAATGAAGGTCCTGACCGCCAGCCGGTCGACGGGCGGCGTCGCGATCAGCGACAATTCGCGCACGCCGGTCAACGCAAGTTGCAGCGTGCGCGGGATCGGCGTCGCCGACAGCGTCAGCACATGCACCTCGGACTTCAGCTCCTTGAGCTTCTCCTTGTGCTTGACGCCGAAATGCTGCTCCTCGTCGATGATCAGCAGGCCGAGATCGCGGAACGTGACGCCCTTACCGAGCAAGGCGTGGGTGCCGACGACGATATCGACAGACCCGTCCGCCAGCCCCTTCTTGGTGGCGGAAAGGTCCTTCGCCGGCACCAGCCGCGAGGCATGGGCGACATTGATCGGCAGCCCCTGGAACCGCTCGGAGAACGTCTTGAAGTGCTGGCGGGCGAGCAGCGTCGTCGGCACCACCAGGGCGACCTGGCGGCCGGTCATCGCGGCGATGAAGGCCGCCCGCAAGGCCACCTCGGTCTTGCCGAAGCCGACATCGCCGCAGACCAGCCGGTCCATCGGCCGGCCCGACGCGAGATCCTCGAAAACCGCGTCGATGGCGTTGAGCTGGTCCTCGGTCTCGTCATAGGGAAAGCGCGTCGCGAACTCGTCATAGACGCCTTCCGGCGGCATGATCGGCGGCGCGGTGCGCAGGGCCCGGGCGGCCGCGGTCTTGATCAACCCGTCGGCGATCTCCAGGATCCGCCGCTTCATCCGGGCCTTGCGGGCCTGCCAGGCACCGCCGCCCAGCTTGTCGAGCTGCGCCTCCATGTCTTCCGAGCCGTAACGGGTCAGCAGCTCGATGTTCTCGACCGGCAGGAACAGCTTGTCGCCGCCGGCATATTGCAGCTCCAGGCAGTCATGCGGAGCGCCCGCCGCCTCGATGGTCCGCAACCCGATGAAGCGGCCGATGCCGTGATCGACATGCACCACGAGGTCGTTCTGCGCGAGGCTTGCCGCCTCGGTGAGGACGTTGGCGCCGGACGCCTTGCGCCGGCGCTGGCGCACCAAGCGGTCGCCAAGAATGTCCTGTTCGCAGATGACCGTGAGGCCGTCGATCTCGAAGCCCTGTTCGATGCCGAGCACGGCAAGCGCCGCCATGCCCTTCGGCAGGGCCAGCGCGTCGCGGTCCGCCGCCACCGGCGCGGCCCGGTCGAGGCCATGGTCGGCAAGCACATGCGACAGGCGTTCGCGCGAGCCCTCGCTCCAGCAGGCGATGACGATGCGGTCGCCGGCCTTGCGCCGGGCCGCCGCATGCGTCGCCAGCGCATCGAAGACATTGACGTCGCCGGCGGAGCGCTCCGCCGCGAAACTGCGTCCCTGACGGCCGCCCAGCGCCACCACCTGCTGTCCGGTACCCGGCGGCACATCGAAGGGCGACAGGCGCAGGCTCGCTCCGTCGGCAAGGGACGTCGTCCATTCCTCGCCCGTCAGATAGAGCGCGTCCGGGGCCAGCGGCTTGTAGGGAACGGCGCCGGACCCGGACGCCTTCCCCAGTGCTTCCATACGGGCTTGGTGATGCTCGGCGATCTGCTCCTGCCGTTCGCGCAGCACGTCGTCGATCGAGGCCGACAGGACGAAGGGCACGCCGGGACAATAGTCGAAGAGGGTCGCGAGCCGCTCGTGGAACAACGGCAGCCAGTGCTCCATGCCGGCGTAGCGCCGGCCCTCGCTGATCGACTGATAGAGAATGTCATCGCGGTCGGCCGCGCCGAAACGGGCGACATAGCCCTTGCGGAAGCGGGAGACGGCCTCCTCCGTCAGCACCACCTCGCTCATCGCGACGAGATCGAGATGCTTGATCTGCCGTGTCGTGCGCTGGGTTTCGGTGTCGAAGGTGCGCAGCGATTCCAGCGTGTCGCCGAAGAAGTCGAGCCGCACGGGCGCGGCCATGCCGGGGGCGAAGACATCGATGATGCCGCCGCGCACGGCATATTCGCCGGTATCCTGCACGGTGGAGGAGCGCACGAAGCCGTTGGTCTCAAGCCAGGAGATCAGTCCGCCGAGATCGACCCGGTTTCCCGGACGCGCGCTCCAGCTCTGGCTGCGGGCAAAGTCCGGCACCGGCAGCCGTTGCAGGGCGGCGTTGGCCGTGGTCAGCAGGACCGTCGGGCGCTCGAACGCCCCTCCGGCGCCGGCGAGCCGGCTGAGCGTGGTCAGGCGCCGGGCGACCAGCGCGGATGTTGGTGAGACGCGGTCGTAGGGAAGGCAATCCCAGGCCGGCAGGTCGAGCACGTCGCAGTCGGGCGCGAAATAGGCCAGCGCGTCCTGCACGCTGCGGGCATGGCTGGCATCTCGTGCTACGAAGACGCAAGAAACGCCCGCACCGGCCTCCTGAAGCAGTCTGGCCAGCACATAGGCTTCGGCGCCGTCCGGCACGCCGGTGACGACGGCATTGCCTGCCTTGAGGGAGAGTTTGTCGACCACGATTCGATTCCCGGCCCGGCCAGCCACGCCCATGCGGCTGGCGGAGAGTTTAGCTGCTCTTGCTGCGATAGGCGGCGACGGCGCGATACAGCGCGGTGTCGTGTTCCGCCGGCACCGGCTTATGTCCGATCATCCAGGCGAACAACTCCTGGTCGGAAACGTCCATCAGCACTTCCAGCGTGGCAAGGTCCGCCTCGCTCATCGTCGCGATGTGTTCCCCCACATAGCCGCCAAGGAGAATGTCCATTTCCTTCATGCCGCGATGCTGGCAGCGGTAGAGAATGCGCTTGCGCCGCGCGCTGTCGTCATCGCGTGCGCTGCCCGTCGTGGCCCTGCGGTCTGACATGCGATTTCCTTTGCCTGTGCCTATTCCCATCCGGGCGGCATCTGCCCGGCCGCGCGGGCACGGCCTTGACAGAACCCTGATCGTGCGCGGGTTATAGCGGTCCTTGCGTGAAACTCAATGCGCGGGGCTGCCACCGGTTCCAGCAACCGCGCCCGCGGCAGCATGTCAACCAGCCAGAACAATCGGTCTGCCGTCTGTCCATGCGTCCCTCGCTCCTCAATCCGCTGTTTGCCCCCGTTTCCTCCCTGCCCGGCGTCGGCTCCAGGCTGGCGATGCGGCTTGCCGGCCTGCTCGGGACGGACCCGGACCGCGAGCCCCATGTCGTCGATCTCCTGATGCACATGCCGAGCGGAGTGATCGACCGCCGGCTTCGGCCCGGTATCGCGCGCTCGCCGGAGGGCGCCATCGTCACACTGGAGGTGCGCGTCGACCGGCACCAGGCGCCGCCCCGCGCCAGCCGTGCCCCCTATCGCGTCTTCGGTCATGACGAGACCGGAGAAATCGCCTTCGTCTTCTTCCATGCCAATGCCGGCTGGCTGGAGAAGCTGATGCCCGTCGGCGCCGACCTTGTCGTCTCGGGCCGCGTGGAGTGGTTCAATGGCCGGCCGCAGATGGTGCATCCGGATCACGTGGTCCCGGCCGAGGAGGCGGACAGCCTGCCGCTGGTCGAACCCGTCTATCCGCTGACCCAGGGCCTGTCCGGCAAGGTGCTGCAAAAGGCCATCGCCGCCGGGCTCGAACGGATACCCGATCTGCCCGACTGGCTTGATCCGGCCTACGGCAAGAGCCGAAACTGGCCCTCCTTCCGCGACGCGTTGGTCGCGCTCCACCAACCGGACGAAACGCGGCTGGCCGAACACGGAGACGACAGTGCCGCGCTGGCCAGACTGAGCTATGACGAGTTTCTCGCCAACCAGCTCGCCCTTGCCCTGGTGCGCCGCTCACTGCGCCAGACCCGCGGCATCGCCCGGACCTTCGCCGGCACGCTGAAGGCGAAGATCCTCGCTGCCCTGCCCTATTCCCTCACGGAGGGCCAGGCGCAGGCGGTCCGGGAGATCGAGGAGGACCTCGCCTCGCCGGTCCGCATGCTGCGGCTGCTGCAGGGCGATGTCGGCGCCGGCAAGACGGTTGTCGGATTGCTTGCGGCAGCCGCTGCCATCGAGTCGGGCGCCCAGGCCGTGCTGATGGCCCCGACCGAGATCCTGGCCCGCCAGCACCATGCCTCCCTCGCCCCGCTCTGCGAGGCGGCCGGACTCCGTCTTGCCATCCTGACCGGGCGGGACGGAGCCAAGCACAAGCGCGAGACCCGTGCCGCACTCGAAGCTGGCGAGATCGACCTCCTGGTCGGCACCCATGCCCTGTTCCAGTCTGACATCGTCTTTCACAATCTCGGCCTTGCCATCGTCGACGAGCAGCACCGGTTCGGCGTTCACCAGCGCCTGATGCTCGCCTCGAAGGGCCAGGGCGTCGACATGCTGGTGATGACGGCCACGCCCATCCCACGCACGCTGGTGCTGACCTATTTCGGCGACATGGAGGTCTCCCGCCTGACGGAGAAGCCGGCGGGCCGCCAGCCGATCACCACGGTTGCCGTGCCGCTCGACCGGATCGACGATGTGGTTGGACGCCTGCGGGCCGCGCTGAGCGAGGGAAAGAAGGCCTATTGGGTGTGCCCGCTGGTGGAGGAGTCGGAGAAAACCGATCTGGCGGCTGCGGAAGAGCGCCATGCGGTCCTGACCCAGCTTCTCGGGCCCCGGGTCGCCCTGGTGCATGGACGCCAGGGCAGCGAGGAGAAGGAGGCCGCCATGCGCGCCTTCAAGGACGGCCCCGTCCAGCTTCTCGTCGCAACGACGGTGATCGAGGTCGGCGTCGACGTACCGGAGGCCTCGATCATCGTCATCGAGCATGCGGAGCGGTTCGGCCTGTCGCAACTGCATCAGTTGCGCGGGCGCGTCGGGCGCGGCAGCGAGGCCTCGACCTGCCTGCTGCTCTACAAGACCCCGATCGGCGAAACCGCCCGTGCGCGTCTATCGATCATGCGCGAGACCAATGACGGGTTCCTCATCGCCGAGGAAGACCTGCGCCTGCGCGGCGAAGGCGAGATCCTGGGAACACGCCAGTCGGGCACGCCCGGCTTCCGCATCGCCGACGCCGGGACGCAAGGAGACCTGCTGGAGACCGCGCGCGACGATGCCCGTCTGGTGCTGGAGACCGAACCCGTCCTCGACGGCAGGCGCGGCCCTGCGCTGCGCCTGCTGCTCTATCTGTTCGGCCGGGATGAGGCCGTGCGATTGCTGCGGGCCGGTTGACGGGAACGGACGAAAAAGGGCTACGCGCGGGACGCCTTCGCCTCCCCTTGCTTCCCCTTTTGGCCCTCTTCCTCCAGTCGCGCCAGCTTGTCGTATTCGGGACTGACGAGCCCGGCCGAGATGACCAGCTTGGCGGCATCCTCCACCGACATGTCGAGTTCGATGATCTCGTTCTTCGGGACAAAGAGCAGGAAGCCGGATGTCGGGTTCGGCGTCGTCGGCAGGAACACCGCGGTGACGTCGTTGCCACTGCTGGCCAGGTGATGTGCCACCTCGCCGCGCGCATCCGTGGCGATGAAGACGATGGCCCACAGTCCCGGTCGTGGATAGGGGATGATGGCCGCCTTCTTGAAGCTGTTGGAGCGCTCCGCCAGCACAGTCTCGAAGATCTGCTTCAGCCCGCTATAGAGGTTGCGCACCACGGGCATGCGCCCGAGCAGGAGTTCGCCATAGGAGACGAGCGTCTTGCCGGCGATATTGGCAGTTAGGAAGCCGATCAGGACGAGCGCGAGAAACGCGACGATCAGACCCACGCCCGGCACCGGAAACGGCAGGTAGGTGTCCGGATTGTAGACGCGCGGGATCAGCGGCTTCATCCAGCCGTCGACCCACTGGATGATCGACCAGGTCAGATAGGCCGTGATCCCGAGCGGGCCGGCGATGATCAGTCCGGTCAGGAAATAGTTCCGCAACCGCGTCATCGCGCTGGGCCGCGCGATCGCCGCGATATGTTCAAGATCGTCCGGGTTCGTGTTTCCGCTCATCGTCGCGTCATATCCTGCCATCTGATGGGCCAACCGGCCTTCGGTGTGCTGCATCCGCCGCATTGCTGCGGCGCCGAACTAGCCCCCTGCCCGAACATTTGATAGTCAGCCTGTGCGAATGAGCAAGCTGCCATGGAGACAAAACGGTTTCATGGACCAGAAGGGATCTGAACCCAGGGCGGCATGGGCCGTGCGTCTGGGCTACCGTGTGCTGGGCGGGCTTCTCGTCGCCATCGGCGTGATCGGAGCGTTTCTGCCGCTGCTCCCCTCGACCATCTTCTTCATCGGTGCGACAGCCTGTTTCGCCCGCTCCTCGCCCAGCCTGGAAGCCTGGCTGCTCGAACATCCGCGCTTCGGCCCCGGCATCCGGGCCTGGCGTGACGAAAAGGCCATCCGCCCCCGCGCCAAGATCGCCGCGCTGAGCGGAATGGCGTTCGGGTATGCGGTCTTTCTGAT
The DNA here is from genome assembly GCF_900185735.1 of Stappia sp. P2PMeth1. Lineage (NCBI taxonomy): Bacteria > Pseudomonadati > Pseudomonadota > Alphaproteobacteria > Hyphomicrobiales > Stappiaceae > Stappia > Stappia sp. P2PMeth1. The sequence continues at coordinate 118,808 of NZ_FYAW01000015.1, forward strand.
TTCTGCCAGCCCCTCGCTGCGACTGGCCGTCGTCGTGTCAGTCGTCCTCATGGCCTGCGCGACCTATGTCGCCTCCCGCCCCTCGGGGACAGAACCCGACGCCTGAATGCGGCGGAGGCGGCCTCCTCGCAGTCGCCACTCGCAGGATGCCGTTTGCTCACGGCTGGTTTACCATGGTGCGACACCGGGTCGCGGCGTGTGACGCCGGTCACGGCACCCGACCCCGGGCAGGCTCAAACTGGCCTCCTCCCGTCATCCGATCCCGCAAGGACAGGCCGGCGGTCAAACCAGTGAATGCGAGGATTTGGCAATGACCAACAGAGCATATGCCGCCAACGGCGCTGCCTGCGCCGACCCGCCCGCCGCACCAGCCCGGTTCTGGACAGCCATCATGCTGCCCTTGCTCATGGCGCTTGCCGCCATGACCTTCCTGCTGACGCCGGCCAGTGCCCAGCCGATAGAGCTCAATCGCGACCGGCCGATCATCCTGCCGGATCGGCCCATTCTCTGCTCTCCTCCAAGAGTGATGCGCAACGGCCGCTGCGTGATGCCCGACATTCCGGTTCTCTGCGCACCGCCGCGCGTCATGCGAAACGGACGCTGCGAGATGCCGGAGCGTCCGGCGGTCTGCCTGCCGCCGCGCGTCATGCGGGAGGGCCGTTGCGTCATGCCGGCTCCGATCGTCTGCCCGCCGCCGCAGGTGCGCCGCGGCGACCGCTGCGTCATGCCCGAGCTACCGGTCGTGTGCCTGCCGCCGCGAGTCATGCAGGGCGGCCGCTGCGTCATGCCGGCTCCGATCGTCTGCCCGCCGCCGCAGGTACGCCGCGGTGACCGCTGCGTCATGCCCGAACTACCGGTCGTGTGCCTGCCGCCGCGCGTCATGGAGGGCGGCCGCTGCGTCATGCCGGCTCCGATCGTCTGCCCGCCGCCGCAGGTACGTCGCGGTGACCGCTGCGTCATGCCCGAGCGCCCGATTGTGTGCCGCCCGCCGGAAGTGCGTCGCGGCGACCGCTGCGTGCTGCCGGACCGTCCTCCGGTCTGCCACCTGCCCTACATCTATTCCGCCCGCGAGCGCCGCTGCATCCTGCCGGTACCGGTGCCGCCGATCGTCACCCCGCCGGCCTGCATCGCCCCCTGGCAGTATTCGCGGGCTGCGGGCGGCTGCATCTGCCCCAGCGGCTATGTGGTCGATCGGGGCGAATGCGTGCGGCGCGACACCCAGGCCTGCACCTTCCCGTTCGTCTATTCCTCCAGCCAGAACCGCTGTGTCTGCGCGCAAGGATACCGGCCGTTCGGAGCAGGCTGTGCGCCGGAACGCCCCACCCCGACCCCGCAGGAGAACATCTCCTGGATCCAGGCCTGTCTGAATGCCGCCGGTTACGATGCCGGGCCGGTCGACGGCCTGAGCGGACGGCGGACGCGGGACGCCTGGACCGGCTTCCGTCAGGACAGCGGGCTGGGCGGCGGCGAGGCGCCGTATACCGATCCGGAGACGCTCGCCAAGCTGTTTACCGCCTGCAATCCGGCGGAAGAGAGCGAAAGTGGCGCTTCCGCCTCCGATGACGGGGACGCGGCAACGGCAGACGCCGGGTCGCAGATCCCGCCGACGGACGCGGCGCCGCCGCTTGCCGGAGCTTTCACGGCGGCCCCGGCCCTGTGCGCCACCGGCCGGCTCTACAGCCTGCTGCGCGGCGAACAGGAGGAGCTGGAGCCTTGCGGCCGCAGTTGCATCCCCGCGCCGGAAGGCATGAGCGAGGAAGACCTGCTGCAGCAGCAGGAACGCCAGGGCATCACCTGGTGCCGGTCCTGCGTCGCGGTCGGATCGCTCGGCATGCTGTGCCCGGCGCTGGTCGAGGACGCGGAGGCCGCCGAACAGGACAGCGCCAACTGAGCCGATGGCGACCAACAAAAACGCATGCGGCCGCCCGGAACTCTCCGGGCGGCCGCATCGTGTTCGATCCGTTGTCTGTCGCGGTGCGCGGGACTATTCCACCGTCACCGACTTCGCCAGGTTGCGCGGCTGGTCCACGTCCGTGCCCATGAAGACGGCCGTGTGATAGGCGAGCAGTTGCACCGGCAGCGCGAAGACGATCGGGGCGATAAACTCCGGCACATCCGGCACGACGACGGTGCGCCAGGTCGGGGCGCCGCAGGCAGCGGCCCCCTTCTCGTCGGTGATCAGCACCACCTTGCCCCCGCGCGCGGCCACTTCCTCCATGTTCGACACCGTCTTCTCGAAGACCGGGTCGAACGGCGCGATGACGATGACGGGGACATCCTCGTCGATCAGGGCGATCGGGCCGTGCTTGAGTTCGCCCGCCGGGTAGCCTTCCGCGTGGATATAGGAGATTTCCTTCAGCTTCAGCGCCCCCTCCATGGCCAGCGGAAAGCTGGTGCCACGGCCGAGATAGAGCACGTCGCGCGCCCGCGACAGCGGCTGGGCCAGCGCCTCGACCTCCGCTTCCAGCGAGAGCGCGCGGTTGACCGTGCCCGGCACCTCCGCCAGCGCCCGCACCAGGGCGGCCGCCTCCTCGGCCGACAGATGCCCGCGCTGCACGCCGGCATGGACCGCCAGCGAGGCAAGCACGGCAAGCTGACAGGTGAAGGCCTTGGTCGAGGCGACGCCGATTTCGCGACCGGCAATCGTCGGGAACACGAGATCGGCCTCCCGGGCGATGGTCGATTCCGGCACGTTGACCACGGCCGCGACCGTGATGCCCTGCGCCTTGCAGTAGCGCAGGCCCGCCAGCGTGTCGGCCGTCTCGCCGGACTGGGAGATGAACAGCGCCATGTCACCCTTGCGGATCGGCATTTCGCGGTAGCGGAACTCGGAGGCGACATCGATGTCGACCGGCAGCCGCGCATAGCGCTCGAACCAGTATTTTGCGACGAGACCCGCGTAGTAGGCCGTGCCGCAGGCCGAGATGATCAGCCGGTCGAGCGGCGCGAAGTCGATCGACGTGCCATTGGCGAAGACCGTCTGCATCTTGGAGAGATCGAGATAGCGCGACAGGGTATGGCCGATCACTTCGGGCTGTTCATGGATCTCCTTGGCCATGAAGTGCCGGTAATTTCCCTTGTCGATGGTCAGCGAGACGGCCTGCGAGGCGATCACCGGCCGCTCGACCGGCGCGTTGGACGCATCCATGATCTCGCAGCCCGCGCGGTTGAGCACCACCCAGTCGCCCTCCTCCAGATAGGAGATGCGGTCGGTGAACGGCGACAGCGCGATGGCATCGGAGCCGAGAAACATCTCGCCCTCGCCATAGCCGACGGCGAGCGGCGAACCCCGTCTTGCGCCGATCAGCAGGTCGTCCTCACCCTCGAAGAGGAAGGCCAGCGCAAAGGCGCCCTTGAGCTTCGGCAGCGTCGCGGCCACCGCCTCGCGCGGGCTGGCGCCGCGGGCAAGCTCCCGCGAGACCATATGCGCGACGACTTCCGTGTCGGTATCGCTGGAGAGTTTCGCACCCTCCGCCTGCAACTCGCCGCGCAGCTCGAGATAGTTCTCGATGATGCCGTTGTGGACGACCGCCACGCCCGGCGCGGAGTGCGGATGCGCATTGGCTTCCGTCGCCGCGCCATGGGTCGCCCATCGGGTGTGACCGATCCCGGCAAGGCCGGCGATCGGCGCCCGCTCCAGCTTCTCCTGAAGGTTGCGGAGCTTGCCGGGCGCCCGGCAGCGGAGCAGCCTGCCACCGTCGAGCGTTGCCACCCCGGCCGAATCGTAGCCTCGGTATTCCAGGCGCTTCAGCGCATCGACGAGCAGGCCGGCAACCGGCTGCTTCCCCAAGATCCCGACAATTCCGCACATATGTGAGTGTCTCCAAAGCTCGGCGGAGGCAGCCGACGCGCCGACGTCTTGCCTCGTGTGTGGCCACACCCTTAGCGAACGCGCCCCGTCCGCGCACAATCAAAACCTGTTTCAGTTCGTGACATGGATTTGCAAACAAAGCCGAAACGCCAATCGGCCAGTCTCGGCAAAAGTGACTAAAACCCCTTGTATCGACAGAAACTTCAAGCCTTGTTAACCATGTCGGGCGTTTTCTGGACGCAGACGAGACAAGCGCGGGATACGCGGCGTGAAACCGCTGGAATCGAGCAAGAGGAAGCAGCCGGTACGGGTTTCCGGCGACACCCGGTCCGTCGCACTTTGGGGCGGCGGGGCGATGCTGTTCGCCATCGTCGGATCGGCGTCCGTCTTCCTTGCGCCCCAGTTCCCCCTTCACAGCCGGCAGATCGACAGCGGCCCGCTTCCTCCGCCGGGAGAAGTCCGCACCACGGCGTCGGTGACCTCCCGCACGGCCGGTGGAATCGAGGTCTACCCGTCCGAGGGCGGCACCGAAGGGGCTCAGGCCCGACGCATGATGCAGGCCGAACTGGATACGCTCCGCCGCGAAGTCGCGGAATTGCGCCGCATCACCAGCGTTTTGAACGAGCGCAACAGGATGCTCGCCGAGCGCACCGTCGGCCCCGAGAATGCAAACTCCGTTCAGGCCGCGCAGGCCGCCAGCGGGTTTCAGCAGGATGTGGATGCCGCCGTCGATGCCCGTGCCGGAAGTGCGACCGCCGTCGAGACATTGCCCGCTCCGAACGTCCGTAAGGCGCCTGACAAGACCGTTCCGGCCTCGACCGCCGCTGCGCCCGACAAGGAGGTCGCCGACCTGATCGGTGCGGCCTTGCCGGACAATCTCCGTCAGCCGGTGCGGATCGTCGCACTGCCGGGAAGCGAACCGCCCGGCAGCACGGCATCGATTCCCGCGCCGGCCGGACAGGACGCCCACCCGACGCCCGCACTGCCCTCCCTCGCCGTGACGCAGGCGGCAGGCCATATCGCTCCGGGCAGCGCGGAGCGGATCCAGAGAACCGATTTCGCCGTCGATCTCGGCAGCTACGCCTCCCAAGCCGATGCCGAGGCCGCATGGTCGAAGCTGCGGAGCGCGCGCAAGGACCTGCCCGAACAACTGCAAAGCCACATTCTGGCAGCAGAGACAGGCGACGGCGTGACCCTCTATGCCGGCCCCTATCCGAATGCCGCGGATGCTGCGATGACTTGCGTCCACATCTCCGACGAAGGTATCAGGTGCCGACCCGTTCCCTTTCCTCAGGTCCGTGCCTTAGAACCGTAGGCTAGAGATCAGAGCGACTGGCCGACGCAACAGCCTTCGCCCCCAAGTCAGGCCTTATATGTTCGATCCAACCAATGTCCGGCAGCGGGCCTATGCCCTGCTTCTCGTCATGCCGCTGTTTTTCGCGTCCAACATCGTCATCGGCCGTGCCGCTGCCGCGACGGTGGAGCCGTGGACGCTCGCCTTTCTGCGGTGGCTCGTCGCCTTCCTGATCCTGCTGCCCTTCGCCCTGCCCGGTCTGAAGCAGCACCGTGACGAGATCCTGAGAAACTGGCGCCTGATCACCATCATGGGCCTGCTCGGAATGTGGTTCTGCGGCGCGGGCGTCTATTTTGCCCTCAGATACACCTCCGCGACCAATGGCACCCTGATCTACACCTCCTCTCCGGTGCTGATCCTGATGCTGGAATGGCTGTTCCGCGGCCGCGCCATCGGCCGCCGCGAAGCCATCGGGATCGTTCTGGCGATCCTGGGTGTCGTGGCGATCGTTGTGAAGGGATCGCTTGGACAGCTCCTCGCCCTGCGTTTCAACGCCGGCGATGTGATCTTCGCGATCGCCGCCCTCAGTTGGGCGGTCTATTCTGTGCTGTTGAAGCGCAAGACCCTCGCCGCGGTGCCGACCATCTCGCTGTTCGCCGCGCTGGCTTTTGCCGGCGTCGTCACGCTCGCCCCCTTCACCCTCGTTGAAATCGTCGAAACCGGGCACTTCCCCGCGTCGCTGGATGCCTGGCTGTCGATCTTCGGGCTGGCGCTGATCGCCTCGGTCCTCGCCTTCTACTGCTTCCAGCACGGCATCGCGGTGGTCGGGCCGTCAACCGCCGGCCTGTTCATGTATCTGTTGCCGCCCTACGGGGTGATCATGGCCGTGGTGTTTCTCGGCGAGGAGCTGCACGCCTATCACTTTGCCGGATTCCTGCTGATCATGTCCGGCCTGGTGATGGCGACAGCGCCGGTGTCGCTCTGGCGCAAGGCGGCGGACCTGCTCCCGCTCGGCCTCCTCAAGCTGCCCTTGCGCGCTCCGGCGCAGGGCGCCGAGTGACGGTGGACCTGCCGGGCGGCAGCGATCCGAAGTTCGGCGCCGCCCCTTTGGACCGTCAGCCGATGACGGCCAGCGCGGGAAACGTCTCGAGCAGCCAGAAGGACAGGCGCGCCATCTGGCCGGTCATGAACGCAACGCCGGTCACGATGAGAAAGACACCCATCGCCCTCTCGACCGTGACCATGTGCCTGCGGAAACGGCTCATGAACCGCATGAACGGGCCGGCGAACAGGCCCGCGACCAGGAACGGCACGCCGATCCCCAGCGCATAGGCGCCGAGCAGGATCGCGCCCTGGGACACGGACTCCTCGCTGCCGGCGACGAAGAGGATCGCGGCAAGGATCGGTCCGACGCACGGCGTCCAGCCGAAGGCGAAGGCAAGGCCGATCACATAGGCCCCGACGAGGCCGGCCGGCTTGCGCTCCACATGCACCCGAGCCTCGCGGTAGAGCAAGCCGATCCGGAACACGCCGAGGAAATGCAGTCCCATGACGATGATGGCCGCCCCGGCAATGTAGCCGAGCACCTGGATATGCTGGGTGACCACCTGCCCGATCAAGGAGGCGCTGGCGCCGAGGGCGACAAAGACCGTCGAAAAGCCCAGGACAAAGGCAAGGGAGGCAAAGAAGACCCGGTAAGGGTCGGCCTTTTCCTCCCCCTCTCCCGTCAACTCGTCGAGGGAGACGCCGGCGAGGAACCCCAGATAGGGCGGGACCAGCGGCAGCACGCAGGGAGAAACGAAGGAGAGCAGCCCCGCGAAGAAGGCACCGATGAGTGTGACGTCCTGAAACATGAGCATTCCTGCTTGCAGGCGGAAGACCGGCCGGCCGCCTCTTGCGCCGCCGAACCTGATACCGTTCGGCTTAGCGGATACACGCTGCAGGGCAATGTGACCCCTTGCCTCAACTACGTATTCGGCTTTTGCGTGTGGTCGGCCCGTCCCGATATAGGCCCCGGAGGCGGAGAAGTCGCCTCACCTTTTGGCGAGCGGGAAGACGGAGGGTGCGAGCGGCGCAGGAGGCGGTCCGCGATGTCTTCGCTCAGGACGGGTCGCAGCTTTCCGCAGGGCGGCGAACGAAAAACATGACGGAAATCAATCTGTTCCAACGGAACGGACCACCGGGCGGGCGAGAGGTCAGTCCCGCCCCTTGCCGCCATAGATGACTTCCAGGAAATTTCGGCGCAATTGCGCCTCGTCCTGTCCGTCGCGCAGGCCCTGACGCCACTGATCGATGACGAGGCGCAGGGCCAGCGTCTCGCGGGTATGCGGCAGCCGGCTGAGATAGTCGGTGAAATAGTCGTCGAGAGCCTGGCGGTCGAGGGCCCCTTGCGCGATCAGGCCGTGGATCAGCGCCATCGTCGCAGCGATATGCCCCCTGAGGAACTCGTATTCTGCCGTTCCTGTCGTGTTGCCGCCGGAGGTGTCAGACATCTTCTCGTGCGCCCGTCCCGTCGTTGTGGGGTTCACCTGTCTCTGCCGGTAGTTGTACACAGCATTGGTGAACTGGTCGAGACACGATCCGCTCGTCAAGAACTGCGCCGTTGCAGTCCCTTCCCGCCGATCGCGCCGACCGGTTGTGATCATGACTCTATATCATGAACAGAGCGTTTTCCACTTGGCCTGACGATCAAACGATAGGCGCAGCCTCTCGGCGGGCGAAAAAACCATGATCCATCATTGCTCTGGACGAATGGAGCGGTGTCTTGGAGCGATAGCCGGCGCAGCAGGCCGAGGCGACACGGTGGAGTGCGCTTCGCTCACCGACCGCAGGACACTGCGACAGCGCTGCGATCTTGATGGTGAGCCCGCAGGGGCTCGAACCCTGGACCTACTGATTAAAAGTCAGTTGCTCTACCAACTGAGCTACAGGCTCACGCGGGTTCCTGTAACAATGTGGGCGCGGCGTGACAAGAGGCGAATTGGCCGGGGGTGGAAAACCGCCCCCGGACCGATGCCCTGCCCGCGCCCGCCGGCTGCCTCTTACGCGCTCTCCGTGCGTGCGCTGGGGACATCCGCGCCGGCATAGATGCCTTTGAGGCGCTCGCGGATGATCTGCATGACCACATAGAGCACCGGCACGAGGATAACGCCGAGCGAGGTGGCGAACAGCATGCCCCCGAACACGGCGAAGCCGATGGCCTGCTGGCTCGCAGCACCCGCCCCGCTCGCGGTCATCAGCGGCACGACGCCGAGCAGGAAGGCGAGCGCGGTCATCATCACCGCCCGGAAGCGCAGATGCGCCGCCTCGCGCGCCGCCGCGATGATCGACTTGCCCTTGTCCCGCTCCTCCATCGCGAACTCGACGATCAGGATCGCGTTCTTCGCCCCGAGGCCGACAAGCATGATCATGCCGATCTGCGTGTAGAGGTTGACGTCGCTGCCCGTCACCGCCACCGCCACGAAGGCGCCGAGCAGCGCCACCGTCACCGACATCAGGATCGCCAGCGGCATCGACCAGCTCTCGTACTGGGCGACGAGGAACAGATAGGCGAAGAGGATCGACAGCATCAAGACGATGACGACGATCGCGCCGGCGCCTTGCTGCTGCTGCGCGGTGCCGGTCCACTCGAAGGCATATCCGGCCGGCAAGGCCTCGGCCGCCCCCTTCTCCATTTCCGCGATCGCGTCGCCCGTCGACATTCCGACCTTGGGCGCCGCGTTGACCGAAGCGGCACGGAACATGTTGTAGCGGTTGAGAAGCTGCGGCCCGAGCACATTCTCCACATTGACGATGGAGCGCAACGGCACCATCTCTCCATCGCTGTTGCGCACATGCAGCCGGGCAATGTCGTCGGCCCGGTCGCGGAACGCCCCCTCCGCCTGGATCATCACCCGGTAGACGCGGCCGAACAGGTTGAAGTCGTTGACATAGTAGCCGCCGAGAAAGGCCTGCAGCGTCTGGAACACGTCGCTGACCCGCACGCCCAGCAATTGCGCGCGCTCGCGATCGAGATCGACGAAAAGCTGCGGCACATTTGCCCGGAAGGTCGAATAGGCCTGGGCGATGGAAGGCTGCTGATTGGCCGTATAGACGAGCGAGCCGACAGCGGAGGCGAGGTCCTGAGGCGTTCCGCCGCCGGTCTGCTGAATCTTCATCTCGACACCGGCGGTGGTGCCGAGGCCGGGGATCGGGGGGGCGTTGAAGGCGATGATGTTGGCGCCGGGGATTGTCGAGAAGGTCGCCCAGAGCTGGGCGAGGATACCGTCGGCGCTGAGCTGCGGCGACGTGCGCTCGCCCCAGGGCGTCAGCTTGACGATGACCATGCCCGCGTTCGGCGACAGGCCGGAGTTGAGGATCGAGAAGCCGTTGACGATGATGACATGCTGGATGCCGTCCATCGCCTCCAGCATCTCCTCCATCCGGTCGGTCACCTCGCTGGTGCGCGGCAGGGCGGCGCCGTCCGGCAACTGCACGTCGACCATCAGGTAGCCCTGGTCCTCCAGCGGCAGGAAGCCCTGCGGCAGGCGGCCGCTCATCACCACGATCAGCGCGACCGCCGCGCCGATACCGGCAAGGCCGAGGAACGAGCGCGGCAGCAGGCGCGAGACGATGCCGACATAGCCGTCGCGGGCATGGCCGATGCCCCGCTCGAACATCGCCATGACACCGCGCGGCGGCCCGGAGCGGGCTTTCAACACCAGCCCGCACAGGGCCGGCGACAGCGTCAGGGCGTTGATCGAGGAGATGATCACCGCCACCGAGATGGTGACGGCGAACTGCGAGTAGAGCTTTCCGGTGATGCCCGGCATGAAGATCGTCGGCACGAAGACCGCCAGCAGCACCAGGGTCGTCGCGATCACCGGCGTGGTGATCTGCCCCATCGCCTTCTCGGTCGCTTCCCTGGCGGACAGCCCCTCCTCCGCCATGATGCGCTCGACGTTCTCAACCACGATGATGGCATCGTCGACGACGATGCCGATGGCCAGAACCAGGGCGAACAGGCTGATCGTGTTCAGCGACATGCCCGCCAGCAGCAGCACGGCGAAGGTGCCGATCAGCGACACGGGAATCGCGATGGTCGGAATGACCGTCGCCCGCCAGTTGCCCAGGAACACGAAGACGACCGCGATGACCAGCCCAAAGGTCATCATCAACGTCATGACCACGTCGTCGAGCGAGCGCTCGACGAACTCCGTCGTGTCGAAGGGAATGTCGTAGACCACGTCCTCCGGGAAGGAGCGCGACAACTCCTCGAGCCGCGCCCGGACCCCGTCGGCCACCGCCAGCGCATTGGCGCCCGGCGCCTGATAGATCGCCAGGACGGTCGCCGGCTTGCCGTCGAAACGGCCGTTGGCGCCGTAGAACTGGGAGCCGAGCTCGACGCGCGCCACGTCGCCGACGCGCACCAGCGCCCCGTCCTCGCCGGTGCGCAGCACGATGTTGCGGAATTCCTCGGCCGTCGAAAGCCGCCCCTGCGCCCGCACCGTATACTGGAACTGCTGGCCCTCGGGCGCCGGCGGCGCGCCGATCTGCCCCGCCGCCACCTGCAGGTTCTGGTCCTGGATCGCCGCGATGAAATCGCCCGGCGTCATCGACAGGCTGGCCATCCGGTCCGGATCGAGCCAGACCCGCATGCCATAGGCGAAGTCGGTGAGCACGTCGGCCTTGCCGACGCCCTTCACCCGCGCCAGGGCGTCCTTGAGGTTGATCGATGCGTAGTTGGCGAGAAACAGCTCGTCATAGGTGCGGTTGGGCGAGAACAGCGTCACCACCAGCAGCATGTTGGTGCTGGCCTTCTGCACGGTGACGCCGCTGCGCGTTACCTCGGCCGGCAGCACGCTGGTCGCCTGGGAGACGCGGTTCTGCACGTTGACCGCGGCGATGTCCGGATCGGTCCCGACCTCGAAGACGATGTTGAGCGAATAGCTGCCATTGTCGGAACTGTTCGACGACATGTAGATCATGTTGTCGACGCCGTTCACCTCCGCCTCGATCGGCGCGGCCACCGTCTCCTCCAGCACCTGCGCGCTGGCGCCTGTGTAGCTGGCGGAAACGTTCACCACCGGCGGGGTGATGTTGGGAAACTGCTCGACCGGCAGCGACAGGTATCCCAGCGCGCCGGCGATGGTGATGACGATCGAGATGACCAGCGCGAATTTCGGCCGGTTGATGAAGATCCGCGAGAACATCGGCCTACTCCGCCGCGCCGGCGGCGAGCGCGGCGTTCACCGGCACGCCGGGCCTCACCTTCTGCAGGCCGAGCGTGATCACCCGCTCGCCTTCCTGCAGCCCGCTCGTCACGGCGAAGTCCGTCTCGACCTGCTGGCCGAGCTCGACATAGCGCTGCTCGACGGTCTCGTTGCTGCCCACCACCAGCACGAAGGCGCCGCGCTGGTCGCGCTGCACCGCCGACTGCGGAATGACGATCTCCTTCATCGCCACGGGGGCTTCGACCACCACTTCGACAAAGGTGCCGGCGACCAGCAGGCGATCGGGATTGGCGAAGCGCCCGCGCACCGAGATCGTGCCCGTCTTCGGGTCGACCACATTGTCGATGAAGACGATTTCGCCGTCCTGCTCGTAGCGCTTGCCGTTCGGCAGGATGATGTGGATGCCCGGCAGGTCGGCCTTGTCGCCGACCGCTTCCGCCGGACGCTCGCCGCGCACCGCGTCGAGATAGTCCTTCTCGCTGATCGCGAAGTTCACATACATCGGATCGGTGCGCACCAGCCGGGCGATCGGACCGGCGCTCGGCCCCACCACATCGCCGACGCTGAAATTGGTCTTGCCGATCTGACCGGCGAAAGGCGCGGCGACATCGGTATAGCCAAGATTGAGTTCGGCCTGGGTGATCGCGGCATTGGCGGCGGCGACGACGGCGTCTGCCTGTTCCCTGGCCGCCAGCGTCGCCTGATACTTCGCCTGCGAGACATGCCCCTTGTCGAACAGGTCCTTGTCGCGCTCCAGATCGGCGGCCTTCAGGGCAGCATCCGCCTGGGCACGGGCGGCATCCGCCTTGGCCGAGGCAAGGGTCGCCTCGTAAGGCGCGCGCTCGATGGTGAACAGGAGCTGGCCGCTCTCGACCGTCGCGCCGTCCTCGACATTCTTGGAGGCGAGGAAACCGGACACCCGGGCGATCAGGTTGACATCGTCGACCGCCTGGACGCGCCCGACGAAGCGGGCCGACTGGCGCACTTCCTTGGAAACGGCGGCGGCAACCGTGACGGAGGGCGGAGGAGCCGACTGGGAAGACGTGTCATCGGACGGATTGCAGCCGGCCAGCAACAGGGCAACCCCCGGAATCAGCCCCCGACGCAGGATGAGACGCAACTCTGGCATGAAACCCACCTCCCGCGGGGCACGGATATCGGCCCCGTTCAAACCACGTCCGTGCAACGTGCACTCATATAAAGCGCAACCTGTCGTGTGCGCTTGTGTATTGCGTGAATGAGAAGCCGCGATAACGCCGTCCGCGCTCGCCGGCCCTTGAGTGCCCCGCAACTTTTGCAAGGTTACACAGGGGCTTCAAACAAAGACAAGCGCCAATCCGAAATGATCTCCGGCAGGCATAACCAACCCTTCCGGCGCCTCGACGAAATCGAGCGAAGCCTCCTCCAGCACCCCGGCGACCCGCGCGCGGTCACGGGTCCGCAGGCCGAGCGCGGCAATCGCCGAGCCGCCGGGCGCGATCGCCGGCGCCTCGCTCCCGTAGAGCGCGGCGAAGGCTGACGGGGGCATCAGGTGCAGCCGGCCGCGCGGCGTCTCGATGGTGATGCCGAGGCTGGTCGCCCGCATCTCCCGCTGCCCCGTCAGGGCCGCGTAGAAGATGTGCTGCTCGGCCGGCTCGTCGCAGACGATCACCACCGATTCGAGCCCCGTCACCCCATTGGGGTGGGTCTGGTATTCCGCCGACCAGAAGTTCTCCGGATAGCGGTTGCGGCAGGTGAAGAATCCATGCGCCGGATCGCTGTCGTTGCGCACGAAGGTGAGGTCGAAGCCGACCTTGCGGATTTCGCCGTCGGGCAGCCTCGCCTCGCGGCCGAAGGAGAACGGCGCATAGACATGCAGGCCCGCCCGCTCGAAGTCGTGACGGTCGGCCGCAGGGTCGCGGCTTTCCATCACCACCATCGACGCGCCTTCGCGCGCTTTCAGGAAATCGCGGTTGAACGCGCCGAAGGAGAAGGTATTGCCCACGGCTTCGGGAATCAGCGCCGCATCGCCGATCCCCAACAATTCGATGAAGAAGCCGTCGAGCTGGACGAGATGGTTTTCCGTGCCCCAGGGATGGCGGGCGCGCGGCGTCACGCGAAAGCCCGCCCGCTCCAGGAACCGGGCGGCGGCGGCCAGATCGCGCACCGTCCAGACCACGTGATCGAAACCGCGTGCGGTCATCTTCCTCTCCCCCTGCCCCTTTGCGTCCGGCCTGTCCCGAGCGGACCGGCCGGCCCGGTCCCGATCAGACCAGGCGGCTCTGCTCGATCGCCGCGGCCACGAAGGAGGCGAAGAGCGGATGCGGTTCGAACGGCCGCGACTTCAGCTCCGGATGGTACTGCACGCCGATGAACCAGGGGTGGTCGTCGATCTCCACCGTCTCCGGCAGCAGCCCGTCCGGCGAGGTGCCGGCAAAGCGCAGGCCCGCCTGCTCCAGCCGCTCGCGATAGGCGATGTTCACCTCGTAGCGGTGGCGATGACGCTCGGAGATCATCTCCGAACCGTAGATGTCGGCGATCCGCGAGCCCTTCTGCAGCCGCGCCGGATAGGCCCCGAGGCGCATCGTGCCGCCGAGCTCGCCATCGGCGCGCCGCACCTCGATCTGGTTGCCCTTCGACCATTCGGTCATCAGGCCGACGACCGGCTCGGCCGCCTCGCCGAATTCCGTGGAATTGGCGTCAGTGATGTCGGCGAGATTGCGCGCCGCCTCGATCACCGCCATCTGCATGCCGAAGCAGATGCCGAAATACGGCACCTTGTGCAGCCGGGCGAAGCGGGCCGCGGCGATCTTGCCTTCCGCGCCGCGCTCGCCGAAGCCGCCCGGCACGAGGATGCCGTGCACGCTTTCCAGCCAGGGGGTCGGGTCTTCCTTCTCGAAGATCTCCGACTCGATCCACTCGATGTTGACGCGCACATTGTTGGCGATGCCGCCATGCACGAGCGCCTCGATCAACGACTTGTAGGCGTCCTTGAGGACCGTGTACTTGCCGATGATGGCGATGGTCACCTCGCCTTCCGGATTGGCGAGCGTCTCGGAAATGCCGGTCCAGCGGGACAGGTCGAGCGCCGGCGCACCGGTGATGCCGAAGGCGGCCAGCACCTCCTCGTCGAGCCCTTCCTTGTGATAGGCGATCGGCACGTCGTAGATCGACTTGACGTCATAGGCCGGAATGACGGCGCCCTCGCGCACATTGCAGAACAGCGACAGCTTGCGCCGCTCGCTGTCCGGGATCTTGCGGTCGCAGCGCACCATCAGGATGTCCGGCTGGATGCCGATGGAGCGCAGCTCCTTGACCGAGTGCTGGGTCGGCTTGGTCTTCAGCTCGCCGGCCGAGGCGATGAACGGCATCAGGGTCAGGTGGATATAGACCGCATGGCCGCGCGGCAGCTCGTTGCCGAGCTGGCGGATCGCCTCGAAGAACGGCAGGCCCTCGATATCGCCGACGGTGCCGCCGATCTCGCACAGCACGAAATCGTAGTCGTCATTGCCGTCGAGCACGAAGGCTTTGATCGCATCGGTGACGTGCGGGATCACCTGCACCGTGCCGCCGAGATAGTCGCCCCGGCGCTCCTTGGCGATGATGTCCTGGTAGATCCGGCCGGTGGTGATGTTGTCCATCTTGTTGGCCGGCCGGCCGGTGAAGCGTTCGTAGTGGCCGAGGTCGAGATCGGTCTCGGCACCGTCGTCGGTGACGAAGCACTCGCCGTGCTGATAGGGGCTCATCGTCCCCGGATCGACGTTGAGATAGGGGTCGAGCTTGCGCAGCCGCACCTTGTATCCGCGCGCCTGCAGAAGAGCCCCGAGAGCCGCCGAGGCCAGTCCCTTGCCAAGGGAGGAAACCACGCCGCCAGTGATGAAGATGTATCGCGCCATGGACCAATACCATATCGCCGCGGGCGCTGATTCGAACGCCCGGCACGGAGTTAACACACAAGAAAATGCCCCGCGACGCGGATCGCGGGGCAAAGGATGAAGACGCTTGCCGCCCTGGGCTTACTGCGCCGCCGGAACCTGCGGTCCGGAGGGCGTCTCGGGCGGACGCAACTGGTCGAGAATGCCGCTGCCGGAGCCGGAGGTTCCCTCGCCGACCGGCGCGGTCTGCGTACCGGGGACGGCATCGAGGATCGAGGCCGGACGGTCGCCGCTCTTGGCAACCAGGGCAAGGGCCAGCGACGTTGCGAAGAAGACCGCAGCCAGGATCGCCGTCGTGCGGGTCAGCACATTGGCGCTTCCGC
The DNA here is from genome assembly GCF_900185735.1 of Stappia sp. P2PMeth1. Lineage (NCBI taxonomy): Bacteria > Pseudomonadati > Pseudomonadota > Alphaproteobacteria > Hyphomicrobiales > Stappiaceae > Stappia > Stappia sp. P2PMeth1. The sequence goes on from NZ_FYAW01000015.1 coordinate 134,362, forward strand.
GGCTGGACATCATGCCGCCGCCTCCGCCGCCGATACCGAGCGCGCCGCCCTCGGACCGCTGCAGGAGAACCACGAGGACGAGCGCGAGCACGACCATCAGGTGGATAACGATGATAACGGTTTCCATCGACAACCAGTCTTTAGTGTTCGGATTTGCAGCGGGTTCTACACCAATGCCGACGGGGTTTCCACCCTTGATCGATCCCGGCTGCGCTCATGGCTGCCACCTGCTGCCCGCATGGCGCGGATCAGCCGGCGGCTCGCGCGATCGCAAGGAAGTCCGAGGCCGTCAGGCTGGCGCCGCCGACCAGCGCGCCGTCGACATTGTCGACCGACAGCAGCTCGGCGGCATTGGCCGGCTTCACCGACCCGCCGTAAAGCAGCCGGATCGACGCGGCCGAGGGCCCGAACCGTCCCTGCAGTTCCCCCCTCATATAGGCATGCATCTCGGCGACGTCATCCACCGTCGGCGTCAGGCCGGTGCCGATAGCCCAGACCGGCTCGTAGGCGACGACCAGCCGCGCCCCGTCCGCCCCCTCCGGCACCGAGCCGGCAAGCTGCGCGCCGACCACCTCCAGCGCCTTGCCGGCCTTGCGCTCGGCCTCCGTCTCGCCGACGCAGACGATGGCGACGAGCCCGGCGCGCCAGGCGGCCTCCGCCTTGGCCCGCACCAGGGCATCGCTCTCGCCGTGATCGGCGCGGCGCTCGGAATGGCCGACAATGACCCAGCGCGCGCCGGCATCGGCCAGCATTTCCGCCGAGAGGTCGCCGGTATGGGCGCCGCTCGCCGCCGTGTGGCAGTCCTGGCCGCCGATGCTGAGGCCGCTGTCGCCGGCCGCCGCCGCGGCCGCCGCCAGCAGCGTCGCCGGCGGGCAGATGGCGAGATCGACGGACCCGGCAAGGCCCCCGGCCGCCGCCTCGGCCATCGACCGCAGCTCGCCGAGCGCCGTGGCAAGGCCGTTCATCTTCCAGTTTCCGGCGATCAGCGGCGTGTTCCTGTCGGTCATTTCGGCATCCTCGGCTGGCATGGCAGGCGGCGATGGGCCGCGCGCGGCGGCCCGTTCAAAGCCGGTGCTAGCAGAATTTCCGCCTCGTTCAAGACGATACGAACGAAGCCTTTGCCAGCGCCTTGCCCCTGCGGGCCCGCATCTCTATGATCCGCCCGCTCTAGCTCGGCTTTTACCCAAAGTCCGGGCCATATCCTGTTGCCCGGTATCGCCCCGGTAACGCCCCAGTAACGACGGAACCTGCAATGCTCGACACTCTGCGCGCCGGCGCAAAGTCCTGGATTTCCAAACTCCTGATCGGTCTTCTCGTGATCAGCTTCGCGATCTGGGGCATTTCGGGCGATCTCCTCAATGTCGGGGGCGATCAGGTCGCGACCGTGGGCGAGCGCAAGATCTCCATCGTCGAGTTCGACAATGCCTACCGGCGCGAGCTCGACTCGATCGGCCGCAACATCGGCCGTCCGCTGTCGACCGTCGAAGGCGCCGCCTTCGGCATTCCCGCGCAGGTTCTCGGCCGTCTGATCGCCGAGGCCGCGCTGAACGAGACCGCGAAGGACTACAATCTCGGCGTTTCCGACCAGGAACTCGTCCGCCTGATCCAGGAGGCTCCCGCCTTCCAGGCGCCGGGCGGCGGCTTCGACCGCGCCCTGCTCGCCCGGGTGCTGCAGGCCAACGGCCTGACCGAGGACGCCTTCGTCGCCGAGCGCCGCCTGCTGGAGCAGCGCCGCCAGATCGCCGATGCGATCAGCGGCGGCCTTGCGACGCCTGCGGCCATGCTCGAGGCGTTCAACCAGCACGCCAACGAGGAGCGCAGCATCGACTATCTGGAGTTCGGCGCGGGTCAGGCCGGCGAGATCGCCGCCCCGACCGACAGCGAGCTCTCCGCCTATTTCGAGGACAATCGCGCCCGGTTCCGCGCCCCCGAATATCGCAAGGTCGCGCTTCTGGCGCTGACGCCGGAGCGCATCGCCCGCCCGGACGCGGTTGGCGAGGACGAGCTGCGCCGCGAATACCAGGCCTCCGGCGGCCGCTTCGGCGAGCCGGAGCGCCGCCGCATCCTGCAGATCCCGCTGCCCGACGCGGCCGCGGTCGAGGCGGCGCGCACCGCTCTCGCCGAAGGCCGGACCTTCGAGGACATTCTCGCCGAGCGCGGCCTGACGGAAGCGCAGGTGGAACTCGGCAACATGGCGCGCGGCGACCTGCTGGATCCGGCGATCGCGGAAGCGGCCTTCTCGCTGGCGCAGGGCGAGACCTCCGACGTCGTCGAGGGACGGTTCACCTCGGTCCTGCTCAAGGTCGCCGAGGTCACCGAGGCGCACCAGTCGCCGCTGGAGGACGTCGCCCCGCAGTTGCGCCGCGAGATCGCCCTGCGCCTTGCCGAGCGCGAGGTGCTCGACCTGCATGACGAGATCGAGGACGCCCGCGCCGGCGGCGCGACTCTGCAGGAGATCGCGGAGCGATTCTCCCTGTCTCTCGACACGCCGGCCGCCTTCGACAGCGCCGGCAAGGACGAGGCCGGCAAGGCAGTGCCGCTGCCGGACGTCAACGACCTCGTCTCCGACGTTTTTGAGAGCGATGTCGGCATCGAGGCCGACATGCTGCAGCTCGGCCGCAACGGCTTCCTGTGGTTCGAGGTGCGCGAGGTCATTCCGGCTCGCGACCGCACGCTTGAGGAAGTGCGCCAGCAGGTCGCGGACGCCTGGATGGCCCACCAGCGCCGCGAGCGTCTCGACACGCTCGCCGCCGAGATCCTCGAAGAGGTCGAGGGCGGCAAGTCCTTGGCCGACATTGCCGAAGCGCGCGGCCTGACGGTCGCCTCCGCCTCCGGCATCAAGCGCAACGGCAACGATCTGCCGCTGCCCGCCCAGGCGGTCACCGGCGTGTTCGCCGGCCCCGTCGGCACGACGGGCACGGCCGCCGGCGACGGCGACCGGCGCGTCGTCTATCGCGTCACCGGGGCGACCGCCCCCGCCTTCTTCCGCGAGGCGAGCGAGATCGCGGCCCTGGACCAGCATCTCGCCGACGCGCTGCAGAACTCGATCGTCGGCCAGTATATCGGCGAGCGCGAGGCAAGGCTCGGCGTCCGCATCAACCAGACCAACATCAACCGGGTGATCGGCCAGGGCGGCAGCTAGCACCTCCCTACCCCGTTTGGCCGGCCCCGATTGGTCCGACCCGTTTGGCCGGACAGTTTGGCCCGACCGTTTCGCCGGACCGTTTCGCCGGATCGCTTGCAAGGACGACGCCGTGAGCAACCTCAAGACCCTGATCGCCAAGGCCGCCGACGGACACAGCCTCTCGCGCAAGGAGGCGGAGGCGGCCTTCGACATCATCATGTCGGGCGCCGCGACCCCCTCGCAGATCGGCGGCTTCCTGATGGCCCTGCGGGTGCGCGGCGAGACCGTCGACGAGATCGCCGGCGCCGTCGCGACGATGCGCGCCAAGATGACCCCGGTCGTCGCCCCCGCCGATGCGGTGGACGTGGTCGGCACCGGGGGCGACGCCTCGGGCAGCTACAACATCTCCACCTGCTCGGCTTTCGTGGTCGCCGGCTGCGGCGTTCCCGTCGCCAAGCACGGCAACCGCTCGCTGTCGTCGAAGTCGGGTGCCGCCGACGTGCTCGCCGCGCTCGGCGTCAACATCGACATCACCCCCGGGCGGATCTCCCGCTGCATCCGCGAGGCCGGTCTCGGCTTCATGTTCGCGCCGAACCACCATTCGGCGATGAAGCATGTCGGCCCGGCCCGCGCGGAACTGGGCACCCGCACGATCTTCAATCTGCTCGGCCCGCTGTCCAATCCGGCCAGCGTCAAACGGCAGATGGTCGGCGTCTTCGCCCGGCAATGGGTCGAGCCGATCGCCCACGTGCTCGCCGCCCTCGGGTCGGAAGCGGCCTGGGTGGTGCACGGTTCCGACGGTCTCGACGAGATCACCACGACCGGCCCGACCAGCGTCGCCGCGCTGGAAAACGGCGAGATCCGGCTGTTCGAGGTCTCGCCGCGGGATGTCGGCCTTGCGTTCCATGATCCCGCCGAGCTGAAGGGCGGCGAGGCGCCGGAAAACGCCGTGGCCCTGCGGGCGGTGCTGGAGGGCGAAAAATCCGCCTATCGCGACACCGTGCTGATGAATGCCGGCGCGACGCTGGTGGTCGCCGGGCGCGCCGCCTCCCTTGCCGAGGGCGTCGCGATGGCCGCGAGCTCCATCGACAGCGGCAGCGCGCGGGCGCGCCTTGCCCGCCTCGTCGACGTGTCGAACGAGGCCGGCGCCGATGACTGACATCCTGGAAAAGATCGGCGCCTACAAGCGCGAGGAGATCACTGCTGCCAAGGCTGCCGTGCCGCAGGCCGAGATCGAACGGCGCGCTGCCGCAGCCGATGCCCCGCGCGGCTTTCTCAAGGCGCTGCGCGCCCGCGAGGCCGCCGGCGACTTCGGCCTGATTGCCGAGATCAAGAAGGCGAGCCCCTCCAAGGGCCTGATCCGCGCCGATTTCGACCCGCCGGCGCTCGCCCGCGCTTATGAGGCCGGCGGGGCGGCGTGCCTTTCCGTGCTGACCGACACCCCGTCCTTCCAGGGCGCGCCGGAGTTCCTGGTCGCGGCCCGCGCCGCCACCGCGCTGCCGGCCCTGCGCAAGGATTTCCTCTACGACACCTATCAGGTGTTCGAGGCCCGCGCCTGGGGCGCCGACTGCATCCTGATCATCATGGCCGCCGTCGACGACGCGCTCGCCGCCGACCTTGAGGCCACCGCCCTCGGCCTCGGCATGGACGTGCTCATCGAGGTGCATGACGCGGCCGAGCTGGAGCGCGCGCTGCGCCTTACCTCGCCGATGATCGGTATCAACAACCGCAACCTGAAGACCTTCGAGACGCGGCTGGAAACCAGCGAGGCACTGGCCGGGATGATCCCGGACGACCGTCTCGTCGTCGGCGAATCGGGCCTCTTCACCCCGCAGGACCTTGCCCGGATGGAGCGCTGCGGCATCACCACCTTCCTGATCGGCGAAAGCCTGATGCGCCAGGACGATGTCGCCGGCGCGACCCGCGCGCTGCTGGCGCGGCCCGGCCTTGCGCGAACTGACCTTGCGGCGGAGTAGGCCATGGCCGATACCCCTTCTGGCGACCCTTCCGGAGACGCTTCCCCGCGCCTGACCCATCTGGACGAGAGCGGCGCGGCCAACATGGTCGACGTCTCGGCCAAGGACGTGACCTCCCGCGAGGCGCGGGCCGAAGGCCATGTGCGCATGAAGCCGGAAACGCTGGCGCTGATCCTCTCCGGCTCGGCGAAGAAGGGCGATGTCATCGCCACCGCCCGCATCGCCGGCATCATGGCCGCCAAGCGCACCCACGAACTGGTGCCGCTCTGCCATCCGCTGCTGCTGTCCAAGGTCGCCGTCGACATCGTGCCGGACGAGGCGCTTCCGGGCCTGCGCGTCACCGCGATGGCCCGCGTTTCGGGCCAGACCGGCGTCGAGATGGAGGCGCTGACCGCCTGTTCGCTCGCGTGCCTCACGATCTACGACATGGCCAAGGCCGTCGACCGGGGCATGACCATCGGCGGCATCCGCGTTGTCGCAAAGTCCGGCGGCAAGTCCGGCGACTGGACGGCAGCGAGCGAGACGCAACCAGGCTGATATGAGGCCCGGCTAGAATGGGGCATGGCTGACATGGCGCTGATCTCGGTCGACGAGGCCCTGGCGCGGTTACTCACCGGCGTCAAACCGCTCGGAGCAGAGACCGTGCCGCTCGCCAGCGCCAATGGCCGCGTGCTCGCCGCCGACCTTGCCGCGACCCGCACCCAGCCGCCCTTTCCCGCCTCCGCCATGGACGGCTATGCCGTGCGCGCGGCCGACATCGCCGCCACCCCCGCAACGCTGAAGCTGATCGGCGAGGCCCCGGCGGGCCGCGCCTTTGCGGGTGCCATCCGCGCCGGCGAGACCGTCCGCATCTTCACCGGCGCGCCGCTTCCCGAAGGCAGCGACACCGTGCTGATCCAGGAAAACACGAGTCGCGACGGCGACGCTGTCACCGCGCTGGACAGCGCCCCGCTCGGCCGTTTCGTGCGCCCCGCCGGGCTCGATTTCACCAAGGGCGAGGTGCTGCTCGCCGCCGGCACGCGGCTCGACTATCGCCGGCTTGCGCTGGCCGCCGCCATGAACCATCCCGCTCTGGAGCTGCGCCGCCGGCCGAAGGTCGCGATCCTCGCCACCGGCGACGAACTGGTCGAGCCGGGCGAGCAGCCGGGACCGGACCAGATCATCGCCTCCAACCATGCCGGCATTGCCGCGCTCGTCGAGGATTGCGGCGGCGAGGCGCTGCAGCTCGGCATCGCCGCCGACCGGCGTGAGCACATCGCCGGCAAGATCGCCGAGGCGCGTGCGGCCCGGGCCGACATTCTCGTCACCCTCGGCGGTGCCTCCGTCGGCGACCACGACCTGGTGCAGGAGGTCCTCGCCGCCGCCGGCATGGACCTCGGCTTCTGGCGCATCGCCATGCGGCCCGGCAAGCCGCTGATGGCCGGCCGGATCGAGGACATGCGCGTCCTCGGCCTGCCCGGCAATCCCGTCTCCAGCCTCGTCTGCGGCGTTCTCTTCCTGCGGCCGCTGATCGAGGCCCTGCTCGGCCGCCCGCCGCACCGGCGCGACGCAGACCTGCTGCCGCTGGCCGCCGATATCGGCGGCAACGACCAGCGCGAGGACTATCTGAGGGCCCGCATCCTGCGCGAGAACGACGGCACGGAGCGCGTCGCGCCGTTCGAACGGCAGGATTCCTCGATGCTGGCAACGCTCGCCCGCGCCGACGCGCTGGTGGTGCGCCCGCCCCACGCCGCCCCCGCGCCCGCCGGCACGCCGGTGCCGGTTCTGCGCCTGCCGCAGGGCTAGAACCTCCGATACAGCGCCCGAACCTTGCCCGAGCCGATCTCGCAAACTCTTGAAAAGAGGACGGTTTCCTGCGCGCCTGCGCCGCATCGAGGGTGAGGTCCGCGCCGGTCATCTCTCGCCGGACGCAGGACATCTCGACCTGGCGCGGCCTTGGCGGGCGGAATCGCTTGTGGAACAAGGCGGGAACGGTTAGACTGCGTTCATGATTTGTACATGGGCTTGAGTCGCGATGGGCGGCTCCCTTGGTGGTGCTCCATGCCCTTGCACGGCCACCAATAAGGGGGGTGCGCGCGGCGATGGCGGCGGAGGCGGAAACGCTCGCGCCGACGGCATGATCCGAAGGCCCGAGCCGAAGGTGCTCGACCACACGACGTAGGACGTCATGGGTTTTGGAATTTGGCGGCGCTTGCGCCGAGACGTCTGAACCGGAACGGGGGGACCCACGCGCATGTTGACGCGCAAGCAGCACGAATTGCTCCTGTTCATCCATGAGCGGCTGAAGGAGACCGGCGTTCCGCCCTCCTTCGATGAGATGAAGGACGCGCTCGACCTGCGCTCCAAGTCGGGCATCCACCGGCTGATCACGGCGCTGGAGGAGCGTGGCTTCATCCGCCGCCTGCCGAACCGCGCCAGGGCGCTGGAGATCATCAAGCTGCCCGAATCCGTCTCCCCCGGCCTTGCCTCGGCGCGCGGCCAGGGCTTCTCGCCCTCCGTCATCGAGGGCTCGCGCGGCAAGCTGCCGCCGGTCGAGGCCCCCCCCCCCCCGCCGATGCCGGCCAATGACAGCGTTGAGATCCCGGTGATGGGCCGCATCGCCGCCGGCGTGCCGATCGAGGCGATCCAGACGCACAGCCACACCATCGCCATGCCGGCCGACCTGCTCGGCACTGGCGATCACTATGCGCTGGAAGTGCGCGGCGATTCGATGATCGAGGCCGGCATTCTCGACGGCGACACGGTGGTGATCCGCCGCTCCGACAGCGCCGACAGCGGCGACATCGTCGTCGCCCTGATCGACGACGAGGAGGCGACCTTGAAGCGCCTGCGCAAGAAGGGCGCCTCCGTGGCGCTGGAGGCGGCCAATCCGGCCTATGAGACCCGCATTTTCGGGCCCGGACGGGTGCGCATCCAGGGCAAGCTGGTGTCGCTGTTCCGCCGCTACTGAGGGCGGACCCAGGGCGGGCGGGCCACGGCTGAACGGGCCGAGGCTGGGGCCCGCGTTGAGAGAGCCCTTCGGCGCCGGGCCGGCGCGCCCGGTTCGGATGAGGCATTGCCCGTTGGGCGTGAGTCCGGCGGCAGTTGGGCGTCATTTCGGCGTCATTTCGGCATCCAGGGCCGGCGAAGCCCGTAGCTCGGGCGCACCGCGACGGCAAGAGCGCCACCTGCGCTCGAGGGCGACGGCGCAGCGGACGGTGCCTGTGCGGGCGTTGATCGGGACGCGACCGGGATATCCGGCGCACCGAAAGTGAGCGCGACGGCGCCCTCCCGGGCAAGCCGTGCCCCGTCGATCACCAGCCGCGCCCGGCACCCGGGCGGGGCGTTGAGCGCCGAGACGATGATATCGACCTTGCGGCAGTCCTCCTCGAAGGCGGCGCTGTCCCGCACCAGCGAGACCAGCAGCGCCGGCGGACCCTGCGCCGCGGGACCGGGCCTTCCACCCGCCTCCGTTGGCCCGTCTGCGGGTGCATGCCGTGCGCCGGGCACCTGAGCGACAGACGTCTGTGCGGCAGACGTCTGTGCGGCGGGCACCTGAGGGACAGACGTCTGAGCGCCGGGCACCTGCGCGGCGGGCGACGTCTCCGGCTGCCCCTGTGCGTGCGGGCCCTGCAAGGGTGGAGCCTGCAGCGGTGGAGCCTGTCCTGGCCGGTCCCGTTTGGCCAGACCCTGTGCGTGCGGGGTCTGTATGGGCGGGTCCTGTATGGGCGGGGTCTGTGCAGGCGGGTCCTGTATGGGCCGTCCCTGGGCGGGCGGAGCATGGGCGGCGGGTGGACCCAGTCCCGGCGGACCATGCGCCCGCAGCAGGCAGGCCGTGTCGTCGCAGCGCATGTCCGCGCGCGCGATCCGCCGCTCGCGGTGATGGCGCACGCCGACCCCTTCCGCCCGCAGCCAGACCTCCGGCAGGAAGCCGCTCGTCCGTCCCGACACCCGCAGCACGCCGGCGGCATCGCGCAGGGCGAGCGTCCCGCCATTCGCCGAGACCAGCATGTCCGGCTGCCGGTGCCCCGCATAGAACAGCACGGAAGCGGCGAGCGGGACCAGCGCGGCGCGGCGATAGCCGCGCGGCGCAAGGCAGGCGGTGAGCCCGGCCGCCACCACCGCCAGCGTGCCGGCGAGCGAGGGCGCGCCGATCACCCCGTCCTCCGGCGTCAGCTCCTTCACCCATTGCGCCATGGCGACGACCTGGTCGACGCCCGCCCCCATCGCCAGCAGCGGCAGGAGTTCGAGCCCGAAGGGCAGCAGCAGCAGCGACAGCGCCGCGAAGGGCATCACCACCAGCGTCACCACCGGCATCGCCAGCAGGTTGCCGAGCGGCCCCAGCGGCGCGATCCGGTGGAAGTGATAGGCGCCGATCGCCCCGGTCGCCACGCCGGCGATCAGCGAGGTCAGCAGCAGGCCCCAGATCCACCCCATCGCGCCTGCCGTCGCCCGCGGCAGCAGGCCCCGGCGCGGCAGGGCGCGCTGCTCCCGCGCCAGCCGCCGCCGGGTCAGCTCCTCATAGGCCGCGACCAGCGCGATGACGGCGGCAAAGGACATCTGGAAGCCGGGATCGAGCAGCGCCTCGGGCATGACCGCAAGGATCACGAAGACGGCGATCGCCACGTTCCTGAGGGTCAAGGCCCGCCGGGCGAAGATCCGCCCCGCCAGGACCAGCGCGATCATCAGGAACGCCCGCTGCGTCGCGATCGAGCCGCCGGAAATCGTCAGATAGAAGGCCGCCGCCAGCAGCGCGGCCAGGGCCGCGACGGCCTCGATCCGGGCGCCGTGGACAAGGCGGGGCGACAGCGCCAGCGCGGCGCGCACGACAAAGAAGACGGAGCCGGCGAACAGCGCCATGTGCAGGCCGGAAATCGCCAGGATATGGGCGAGCCCGGCGGTCCTCAGCGCCTCCGTCACCGGCTCGGGGATCAGCGAGCGGTCGCCGGTGATCAGCGCGATGGCGAGCGCCGCCGCCGGCGTCTCGCCGAGCGCTGCGAGAATGCGCGCGGCAATCGCCTGGCGCAGGCCGGCGACCTCGGCCTTCGCCCGCAAGGCGAGCGGCGCCGGTCCGAGGTCGATGCGGCGCGGCGCGCCGAAGGCAAAGCCGCTGGCGCCGATCCCGTCGAAGAACGCCCGGAAGGCGAAGTCATAGCCGCCGGGCATCACCGCGGGCGCCGGCGGCGCCAGCCTTGCGCGCAGCGTCACCGCCTCGCCCACCCGCGGCAGGTCGGTCGGCGCGGCGCCGCGCAGCGACACCCGGACGCGGCGGGGCGTCGCCTCGGCCGCCAGCCGCTCGGCACTCACCACTTGCAGCACCAGCCGCACGCCCCGCCCGGTGCGCTCGACCTCCTCGACGAAACCGCTGACGGTGAGGCTGCGCGCCCGGTCGATCACCGGGGCTGCGACCAGCGCGGTGCGCGCTGTCCCCGCCAGCAGCCCCGACAGCACGAGGGCCAGCACCAAGAGCGGCAGCGCCCCCGCCCCCCGCCGCCCGGCGAGCCGCCAGCCGGCCCAGGCCAGCAGCGTCGCCGGCGCGACGACCAGCACCTGCGGCTCCGCCGGCAGTCGGAAATAGGCGGCAATGCCGAGGCTGAAGGCGAGCGCGGCGAAGGCAAGCCCCCGCCCCTGCGCCAGGCTTTCGCGGCAGGCGGCGGCAAATCTTGTCCCCGCCCCCTCTTCCTCGTGCCATCCTGCGCGAGCCGCCCGGCGACGGGCGAGCAGGGCCGCGAGCGGCGGCGAGGCAAGCGCAGGCCAGCGGCGCGGGTCTCCCCGGCCGCCGCCTCGGCTGCCCTGCCGCTCCGGCAAAGCGCCCGGCAGTGCCTCCGGGAGCCCGCCCGGCGGCACCTGCCTGTCCTCGTCGCCCTCGCTTGCCCGGGACACCCCAGCCGCCCCTCCGCCCTGGCCGCGCGCTGCCGATCTCTCGGGCATTGGTGGCGCGCCGCCGCTGTGCTACACGGTCGCCGACCGTGCCAGGACCGAAGCGTTGCATTGCAACCGACCTTCGCGCAAGACGCGAAACGGCACCGATAATTCCGAAGGCTGTCCGGACGCACCGCGCCGGCTCCGCCACCGATCACGAGGCCTTGTTGAATGAACTCTCCCGTCGTCACGCGCTTTGCGCCCTCCCCGACCGGCTATCTGCATATCGGCGGCGCCCGTACGGCGCTGTTCAACTGGCTCTATGCCCGCCGCTTCGGCGGCCAGATGCTGCTGCGGATCGAGGACACCGACCGGGAACGCAGCACCGATGCGGCGATTGCCGCGATCCTCGACGGGCTGACCTGGCTCGGTCTCGACTGGCAGGGCGAGGCGATCTCGCAGTTCGCCCGCGCCGCCCGCCACCGCGAGGCGGCCGAGAGCCTGGTCGAGAAGGGCCTCGCCTATCGCTGCTACGCAACGCCGGAGGAGCTGACGGCGATGCGCGAGGAGCAGCGCGCCAACGGCCTGCCGCCGCGCTATGACGGGCGCTGGCGCGACCGCGATCCCTCGGAGGCGCCGGCCGGCGTCAAGCCGGCGATCCGCCTCAAGGCGCCGGTCGACGGCGAGACGGTGATCGAGGACAAGGTGCAGGGCCGTGTCGTCTTCCCGAACAAGGATCTCGACGACCTGGTGCTGCTGCGCTCCGACGGCACCCCGACCTACATGCTGGCCGTCGTCGTCGACGATCACGACATGGGCGTCACCCATATCATCCGCGGCGACGACCACCTGACCAATGCCGCCCGCCAGACGCTGATCTACCAGGCGCTCGGCTGGGACGTGCCGGTGATGGCGCATATCCCGCTGATCCACGGACCGGACGGGGCCAAGCTCTCCAAGCGCCACGGCGCCCTCGGCGTCGAGGCCTATCGCGCCATGGGCTATCTGCCGGCCGCCATGCGCAACTATCTCGCCCGCCTCGGCTGGAGCCATGGCGATGCCGAGATCTTCTCGACCGACGAGATGACCGGCTGGTTCGATCTCGACGCCATCGGCAAGTCGCCCTCGCGCTTCGACTTCAAGAAGCTGGAGAACCTCAACGGCCACTACATGCGCGCCGCCGGCACGGACGAACTGCTCGCCGACTTCACCAGCTTCCTGCCGCATGCGGAAAACGCGCAAGGCCTGCGCGACTGGCTGCAGGACCCGGCGCATGTCGAGATGTTCCGCGCGGCCCTGCCGGGGTTGAAGGAGCGCGCCAAGACCTTGGTCGAGCTCGCCGACAGCGCCGAATACCTATGGGTCCAGCGCCCGCTCGCCATGGACGAGAAGGCGGCCGCGCTGCTGGAGGCGGACGAGGCGCGCAAGGTGCTCGCCGACCTGCACGCCCGCCTGTCCGCGCTCGATAGCTGGGACGCGGAGACCACCGAGGCGGCCGTGCGCGCCTATGCCGAGGAGACCGGCCTGAAGCTCGGCAAGGCGGCGCAGCCGCTGCGCGCGGCGCTGACCGGCCGCGGCACCTCGCCCGGCATCTTCGATGTGCTGGCCGTGCTCGGCCGCGAGGACTCGCTCGCCCGCATCGCCGACCAGGCCGCCGGCTGACCCGATCCGGCACGGCGCCTGCGCCGGCCGCACCCACGCGGCGGCCCGATCCCGGCCGCCGCCCGCGGTTCACATGAATCCCCCGTCACCCTGTGACGAAAGCGTTAGGGAGGCGCGCTTGCGGGGAGCGGACAAATGGGATACGCAACATTCGACCTTTCCTCCCGCCGTGCGTCCGGCACACTCCAGCCTCTCCTGGAGGCCGGTCCGGACCTTCCCGCGGCGCGCTTCATACAAGGGGGTAGCCTGAATGAGCGAGAACACTGCCAAGCTGACGATCGGTGACAGGTCCTGGGACCTGAAGGTTCGGCCCGGCTCCATCGGCCCCGACGTGGTCGACATCGCCTCTCTCTACGGACAGACCGGCTGTTTCACCTACGATCCCGGCTTCACCTCGACGGCCTCGTGCGAATCCGCCATCACCTATATCGACGGCGACGAAGGCACGCTGCTGTATCGCGGCTATCCGATCGAGCAACTGGCCGAGCACGGCGACTTCCTGGAGAGCTGCTACCTGCTGCTCTACGGCGAGCTTCCGACCAAGGCCCAGAAGGACGACTTCGTGCATCGCGTGACCTATCACACGATGATCCACGAGCAGATGAGCCGCTTCTTCACCGGCTTCCGCCGCGACGCCCACCCGATGGCGATCATGGTCGGCACCGTCGGCGCGCTCTCGGCCTTCTACCACGACTCGACCGACATCTCCGACCCGCACCAGCGCATGGTGGCGAGCCTGCGGATGATCGCCAAGATGCCGACGCTGGCGGCGATGGCCTACAAGTATCATGTCGGCCAGCCCTTCGTATATCCGCGCAACGACCTCGACTACGCCTCGAACTTCCTGCACATGTGCTTCGCGGTGCCTTGCGAGGAATACAAGGTCAACCCGGTTCTCGCCCGTGCCATGGACCGGATCTTCATCCTCCATGCCGATCACGAGCAGAACGCCTCGACCTCGACCGTGCGTCTTGCCGGGTCTTCGGGCGCCAACCCCTTCGCCTGCATCGCGGCCGGCATCGCCTGCCTGTGGGGCCCGGCGCATGGCGGCGCCAATGAGGCGGCGCTCAACATGCTGTCGGAAATCGGCTCGGTCGACCGCATCCCGGAATACATCGCCCGCGCCAAGGACAAGAACGATCCGTTCCGTCTGATGGGCTTCGGCCACCGGGTCTACAAGAATTACGACCCGCGCGCCCGCATCATGCAGAAGACCACGCATGAAGTTCTGGCCGAGCTCGGCATCCGGGACGATCCGCTTCTCGACGTCGCCATGGAACTGGAGCGGATCGCGCTCAACGACGACTACTTCATCGAGAAGAAGCTCTACCCGAATATCGACTTCTATTCGGGCATCACCCTGCGGGCGCTCGGCTTCCCGACCACCATGTTCACCGTGCTGTTCGCGCTGGCCCGCACCGTCGGCTGGATCGCCCAGTGGAAGGAAATGGTCGAGGATCCGTCCCAGAAGATCGGCCGCCCGCGCCAGCTCTACACGGGCGCGGCGCTGCGCGACTACCTGCCGGTCTCCCAGCGCCGCTGAGCGGATCGACAAGTCCAGGTTCGAAAGGCCGCCTCCGGGCGGCCTTTTGCGTTGGGGACGACAGGCTGAACGTGGGGTTCGCGCGGGCGTGTCCTCGCCGCCGCTCTGGGAACGAATAGGCCCCGGCTCGCGCTGCGCTTGCCGGGGTGACCTCGGAGGGTGCGGCGACGGCCGTGCCAGTTCTCAGGAGGTCGTCCCGGACGAGGCCGAGGGAGAGGCGCGTGCGCGGGAGTGAGCGACGACCAGGAGAACGAAGGACCGGCGCGGGGCTGGGACGCGGCTTCTCAACGCCGGTGCGGCAAACGGGGATAGAAAGCACCATCCCTGTCATCACAGCGGGGACAAGTGGCCGAAAAGGGCTCGGAAAAATTGCGAGGCGAAACTCAATATTTTGCCAAGCCATTGATATATATATAAAATTATTGAGACGGATTTTGCAAAATTTCAGCGCAAAATTGCGACGGCCGTCTCAATCGCGCCAAATCCGGCCCATCGGCCACGACGCGGGGGCGGCGCCCGTCACCAGCCCGTCGCGCACCCGTCACCAGCCCCATCGCGAGCCGGTGGCGCACCCGCCATGTGCCCATCACGCACCTGTCACGCGCGCCGGGCGGCCTCCAGAACGATACGCGCGGCGGCGCCCGCCTGGCTCTCGTCGCCGGCAAGCCGCATGACCGTGTCGAGCCGGGCGAAGACCTCGACCTGCCGCCGGCGGGCCGGGCTGTCGATCAGCAGCGGGGCGACCGCGCCGGCCAGCGCGCGGGGATTGGCGTCGTCGTCGAGGAACTCCGGCACGACATTGTCGCCAAGGATGATGTTGGGCAGCACCATGGAGGTGACGCTGGCGATCGGCAGCACCCGGTTGAGATCCTTGATGCGGCGGAAGAACCAGTCGAGCTTGTAGGCGATGACCATCGGCACGCCGGAGATCGCCAGTTCCAGCGACACGGTGCCGGAGGCGGCGAGCGCCGCATGGGCGCGGCGGAAGGCGGCAAGCTTCTCCGCCTCGCCGGTGACCAGCAGCGGCGGGTTCGGCCAGTCGGCGAGCTGTTCCTCGATCAGCGGCCGCAGCCGCGCCACCGCCGGCAGCACCACCTCAAGATCGGGATGCGCCTGGCGCAGGATGTCGACGGCGCCGCGAAAATCCCGCAACAGCCGCGTCACCTCGCTGCGCCGGCTGCCCGGCAGCATCAACAGCACCGGCGGCGCCTCCTCCAGCGACCGCCTCTCGCCGGCGGCGGGTCGGAAAGCGGCGGCCCGCTCGATCAAGGAATGGCCGACATAGCTGGTCGGCGGCCCACCGAGCTTTTCGTGCACCGCCGGCTCGAAGGGCAGGATCGCCAGCAGATGATCGACATAGGCGGCCATCCGCCGCGCCCGGCCCGGCCGCCAGGCCCAGACCGAGGGCGAGACATAGCCGACGATGGGAATGGCCGGCGCGCGTTTGCGCACCCGCTTGGCGACATTGTGGGTGAAATCGGGACTGTCGACGATGACCAGCGCGTCGGGGGCCTTCGCCACCACATCGTCGACGGTCTGGTAGACCCGGCGGACGATGGAGGGCAGCCGCGCCAGCACGGCGGAAAGACCCATGACGGCGATGTCCTCGATGGGAAAGAGGCTGTTGAGCCCCTGCGCTTCCATCCGCTCGCCGCCGACGCCGAAGAATTCCACCGGCCCGCCGGCCCGCGCGGCGATCGCCGCCATCATCGGCGCGGCAAGCTGGTCGCCGGACTCCTCGCCCGCAACGATGCAGATCCGCAGCGGCCGCGATGCGCCCTCGCTCATGCCCGATCCTCCGAAGATCCCGTCACCTGGCCGGAAATGCCGAAGACGAACACGCCCTGGCGCGCCGCCAGGGCCAGCGCCTCGCCCCGCTCGGCGATCAGCACCCGCCCGGCCTCGACGGCGATGCCGGCAAGGCCCGCCTCCACCACCTTTTCCACGGTGCCGGGGCCGATGGTGGGAAGATCGACGCGCAGGTCCTGGCCAGGCTTCGCGCATTTCACCAGCACCCCGCCCTTGCCGCGCACCCGGCCGCGCGCCCGCAGGTCGCGGCAGCGCTCCAGCATGGCGTCGGTGCCCTCCGCCCCCTCGACGGCGATGATCCGCCCGTTGAGGCAGACGGCGGCCTGGCCGATGTCGAGGCGGCCGAGCTCGGCGACGGCGGCCGCGCCAAGGCGAAGGTCGGCGAGCAGATCGCCGCGCGGCTCGGGCCCGGCCATGCAGCCCGGCGTCGCCAGAAGCTGCGGGGCGACCTCATGCGCCCCGACGACGCGGAAGCCCTCGTCCTCGAACAGGCGGATGACCTTTTTCAGCAGGGAATCGTCGCCGCCGGCGAGCGAGGCGAGGATCTTCGGCAGCCGGCGAACGGTGCCGAGATCGCCGAGGATCTCGCGCAGCTCCGGCCGGCGGGTGACGCTGCCGATCATCACCAGCTCGCGCACGCCCTCGCTCTGCAGATGGTTCGCCAGCTTGCCAATCTGGCCCCAGCCGAGATGCAGCGGCGCGAAATCGTCGACGGCCGGATCCGCCTCGCCGCGAATGGCGATGGCAACGACCCGGCGGCCGCGCTCGCGCGCCGCGCGGATCACCTCCACCGGCAACCGCCCGCCGCCGCAGATGACGGCAACGGTCCCCTCCTCGCTCAGGCTCGGCTCTGACATGGTCCGGTCCCGTCCGGCTGGAGCTACCCTTCCAGGGCCGGCGTGCAGAAGCGGCGGTCGGTCTCGACCAGGATGAAATCGGTCACCCGGCGCACGAGGGCAACGCCCTCATAGGCGGCGGCGACGGCCTCGGCGCGCTGGCGCAGCGTGCCTTCGGAGCTCTCGAACAGGTCCTTGTAGGCATTGCGCAGGGCATGGATGTCCTCGCGGGCAAAGCCGTGCCGCTTCAGGCCGACAAGGTTGAGCCCGTTGAGCCGGGCGCGGTTGCCCATCACCATGCCGAAGGGAATGAGGTCGTTCTCAAGGCCGGCAAGCCCGCCGACAAAGGCATGGTCGCCAACGCGGGTGAACTGGATCACCGCCGCGCCGCCGCCGAAAATGACGTGGTTGCCGACCGTGACATGGCCGGCGATCATCACGTTGTTGGACAGGATCACCCCGTCGCCGAGGCGGGAATCGTGGCCGACATGGGAATTGGCGAGAAAGGCGCAGCGGTTGCCGATCACCGTCTCCAGCCCGCCGCCCTCGGTCCCCGGATTGAGGGTGACGCCCTCGCGGACGATGCAGTCGGTGCCGATCGTCAGGCTCGCCGTCTCGCCGCGATACTTGAGGTCCTGCGCCTGGTGGCCGACCGAGGCGAAGGGAAAGACCTGCGTCCGCGCCCCGACCGTGGTCCGCCCGGCCACCGCCACATGCGACTTCAGCACCACGCCGTCGCCGAGCACCACCTGCGGCCCGACATGGCAGAACGGCCCGATGGACACGCCCTCGCCGAGCCGGGCGCCGTCCTCGACGACCGCCGAAGGGTGGATTGCGGAGTGAGCTGCCATCATGTCCACCTCAGTGGTCGACCAGCATGGCGCTGATCTCGGCCTCGGCGACCTTGACGCCGTCGACCGTCGCAATGCCCTCGAACTTCCAGATGTTGGTGCGGTTGCGGATCTTCGTCATCCGGTAGCGAAGCTGGTCGCCCGGCAGCACCGGCTTGCGGAACTTCACCTTGTCGATGGTCATGAAATAGACCAGCTTCGGCGTGTTCGAGGGCCCGCGCGAATGCACGCAGAGCGCGCCGGCGGTCTGCGCCATGCCCTCGATGATCAGCACGCCCGGCATCACCGGCTGGTTCGGGAAATGCCCGAGGAAATGCGGCTCGTTGGCGGTCACGTTCTTGATGCCGACGGCGGAATTGTCCCCGTCCATCTCGACGATCCGATCGACCATCAGGAAGGGATAGCGGTGGGGCAGCAGCTCCAGGATCCGCATGATATCGGCGCTTGCCAGTTCTTTTGTTTCGCCTTCGCTCATTCGTCCGTCCCCAGGCAATTCTTTCTGTCCAAAGTCTTCAGCCCTTGTCCCGCGCCGGCGCGCCGCCACGCTCGGCAAGCCGCGCCAGTGTCATCATCTCGCGGAACCAGACCTTTACCGGCTTGGCCGGCACGCCGCCATAGCGCGCCCCGGCCGGCACATCGTCCTCGACCACGCTGACGGCGGCGATCTGCGCGCCCATGCCGATGGTGACATGGCCGCGCACGCCGGTCTGCCCGCCGATCGCCACATAGTCCTCCAGCGTCGCGCTGCCGGAAATGCCGACCTGCGAGACGATGACGCAATGGCGGCCGATCACCACGTTGTGGCCGATCTGGACCTGATTGTCGATCTTCGTTCCCTCGCCGACGATGGTGTCGCGATTGGCGCCGCGATCGACCGTGGTGTTGGCGCCGATCTCGACGTCGTTCTGGATGATGACGCGGCCGATCTGCGGCACCTTGAGGTGGCCGCCCGGCCCCATCGCGAAGCCGAAGCCGTCCTGCCCGGTGCACACGCCCGGATGCAGGATCACCCGGTCGCCGAGCAGCGTGTGCTGCAGCACCGCGTTGGCGCCGATGCTGCAGTCGCGGCCGATGCGCACGCCGGCGCCGATCACCGCATTCGCCTGCACGCGGGTGCCCGAGCCGATCTCGGCCCCCGGCCCCACCACCGCGCCGGCCTCGACGGTGACGCCGTCCTCGAGCCGCGCAGAAGGGTCGATGCGCGCATGCGGCGAGACGCCCGCCCCCGTGCCGTCGAGCGCGAGGGGGCGCATGGCAGCGGGATAGAGGCGCGCGAGCAGCAGGCCCCAGGCCTTGTAGGGCTGGTCGGCAACCAGCGGCACGACGCCGTCCGGCACCTTGTCCGCATGTTTACGCGCGACGATGCAGGCGGCAGCCACGGTCTGCGCCAGCATCGGCAGATATTTGGGATTGTCGAAGAAGACGATGTCGCCGGCCGAGGCATCCTCAAGCGGCGCGACGCCGGACACCCGCACCTCCCCGCCGCCGCGCGGCAGGTCTCCCCTCACCCATTCGGCCACCGTCGCGAGATCGACCGGATCGAAGGGGGCAAAGAAACTGGGATCGCTCATCGTCTTTCCAATGCTTGGGTCCCACAATGAATCCGGCCGCCGAATGTCGGCGGCCGGCTTTCAACACGAGACCGTCGGCGCGATCAGAAGCGCGTGCCGCCGCCGATGCGGAAGAACTGCGTCCGGTCGCCCGTTTCCTTGATGATCGGCCAGGCGAAATCCGCCCGGATCGGACCGAAGGGCGAGGCCCACTTGATGCCGAAACCGGCCGACACGCGCGGCGCGAAGCCGTTGGACTGAACCGTGGCCGGGGTCGCCCCGCCGCACCCGGCGACGACGCAATTGGTGATCGCCCGGTCGGCATCCCACAGGGCGCCGAAATCGGTGAACACGGCGCCCGACAGGCCGAGCTCGCGCGGCAGGCCGAGGATCGGGAACTCGGCTTCCGCGTTGGCATGGACATACCAGCGGCCGCCCAGCGAGTTGCCGGTATGCGAGTCGCGCGGGCCGATGCCCTGCATCTCGAAGCCGCGCAGCCAGCTATCGTTGTGCTGGAACTGCTCGGACGAGCGCAGGTCCTTGCCGAGGCCGTTGAGATAGCCACCGCCGGTGCGCAGGATGCCGATCACGCCCCACTCGGGCAGGATCTCCTTGTAGGCGCGGGCGTCGACGGTGGTCGACAGATAGCGCGAATTGCCGCCGACGCCGGCGAAGTCCTGCGCGAAGGCGACGTAGAAGCCGTCGCGCGGATCGCGCTTGCTGTCGCGGGTGTCATAGACCAGCGAGTAGCCGATCGACGAGGTCAGGTTGCGGCCGAGCGAGGACTGCAGACCGCCGGACAGCGAGGTCGGGGTCTTCCAGGTCAGCTTCTCGTCGAAGACGCGGTAGATCAGGTTCAGCCGCAGCTCGTCGTCGCGCAGCGGCAGGCCGAAGGCGACCGAGCCGCCGGTGGTCTTGCTGTCATAGGCGCGATAGTCGTTGCGCTTGTAGTCGCGGCGATAGACGTCGAGCGACAGCGAGATGCGCCGGCCGAGGAAATACGGCTCGGTGAAGGCGAACTCATAGGCGCGGGTGGACGAGCCGGCGCCGACCTTGGCGCGCACGAACTGGCCGCGGCCGAGGAAATTGCGCTCCTGCAGCGTGATGTCGCCGATGACGCCGTCCGAGGTGGAATAGCCGACGCCGAAGCCGATCTCGCCGGTCGCCTGCTCCTCGACATCGACATTGACGACGATGCGATCCGGCGAGCTGCCGCGCGAGGTGGAAATGCGCACGTCCTTGAAGAACTGCAGGTCCTTCAGCCGGCGCTCGGCCTTGTCGAGCAGCACGCGGTTGAAGGCATCGCCCTCGGCGAGGTCGAACTCGCGGCGGATGACATATTCGCGGGTCCGGTCGTTGCCGCGGATGTTGATCCGCTCGATATAGACGCGCGGCCCTTCCTCGACGAAATAGGTCAGCGAGATCTTGCGGTTCTCGTAGTCGCGGGTGGCGCGCGGACGGATCTGCGCGAAGGCGTAGCCCTGGCGCGACACGTCGAGGGTCATGTCCTCGAGCGTCTTCTCGACCTCGAGCGAGGAATAGGTGCGCCCTTCCGAGGTGCGGATCTTGCGGCGCAGGCCGTCCGGATCGACATCGCTCAGCGTGGTCTGCAGGTCGATCTCGCCATAGGTATACTGCTCGCCCTCTTCCACCGTGAAGGTGACGTAGAAGACGTTCTCCTCGCGGTCGAGGTCGGCGACCGCCGAGATGATGCGGAAGTCCGCATAGCCATGGCGATAGTAGAACTGACGCAGCATCTCCTGATCCGCGTCCAGACGGTCGGGATCGAAGGAGTCGGTGGTGCGCAGGAAGCTCAGCAGCCCGCTTTCGCGGGTGCGGATCACGTCGCGCAGGCGGCCGTCGCTGAACTTGCTGTTGCCGATGAAGGTGATGCGCTCGATGCCGGTGCGGTCGCCCTCGTTGATCTCGAAGACGAGGTCGACGCGGTTGTTGGAGCGGCTGATGATCTTGGGCTCGACGGTCGCGCGGTAGCGACCGGAGCGCCGATAGGCCTCCAGCACGTTCTGGACGTCGGACTGCACCTTGGCGCGGGTCAGCATCGACCGCTCCTCGGTCCGCACCACGCCGCTCAGCGTCTTGTCGTCGAGACGGCGATTGCCCTCGAAGGAGATGCGGTTGACCATCGGGTTCTCGGTCACCGTCACCACCAGCGAGCCGCCCTGCTGGTTGATCGACACATCCTCGAACAGGCCGGTCGCGTAGAGCGTCTTCAGCGACTCGTCCACCTCCGCCGGCCCGAAGGCGCGGCCGGGCCGGATCGTCAGGTAGCTCTCGACGGTCGAGGCCTCGATACGGGTGTTGCCGCGAACGACGATCCGGTTGACCACCGCCGCGGCAGCTTCATCGACCCCGAGGCCGGCAAAGTTCCATGGCAGGATCGGGGCCACACCGCTCATCACGGCCGCCACCAGGATCGTTCTGGTCAGGTTCTGCACACGCTGCATAAGGACGCTTCGCCTTCGCTTTTCCGCCAAGCCCTTGATATGTCGCCGGAGGCGACAGGCAAGGCGGTCGAGATTCTCTATATCCGTCAGTCGTTTTACAGGCTTTTGGACCGGACGCAACCGCCCAGAGTCCGCAAATCCCGTTTCCCGCCGGATCGTTGCACCTGCGACACGCTCCCGTATCTGTCCCCGCCTAGAGGGAACTGAGATGGAGCACGTCGTTCCATGTCGCGAACACCATCAGGAACAGCACGATCGCGATGCCGATGCGGAAACCGTATTCCTGCGCCCGCTCGCTGAGCGGCTTTCCGCGCAGCGCCTCGGCCGCGTAGAACAGCAGATGGCCGCCGTCGAGCATGGGGATCGGCAGGAGATTGAGCAGGCCGATGCTGACCGACAGCACCGCCGTCAGATTGAGCAGCGCGGCGAAGCCGAGCGTCGCCACCTGCCCGGAAATCTGCGCGACGCGGATCGGCCCGCCGAGCTGATCGGCGGATTCGCGCCCCGTGACGATGCCGGCGAGATAGCCGGCGGTGCGCGTCACCACGAACCAGGTCTCGCGGCTGCCCTCGACGACGGCCTCCACCGGGCCGAAGCGGCGCACCACCACATCCTCCTGGCTGGCGCTGCGGCTGACGCCGAGCAGGCCGATCGACTGGACATTGCCGAAACGGTCGGTGATCTCGCGCCGCTGCGGCGTCACCTCGACGGTGACCTGCTGGCCGCCGCGATCCACCAGCATGGTGAGCTGCTCGCCGGCGCTGACGCTGACGATCCGCTGCATCTCGGCGAAGGTCTGGATCGGCTGCCCGTCGATGGCCAGGACCAGGTCGCCCTCGGCAAGGCCGGCCTCCTGCGCGGCGCTGTCCGGCTGGACGGCATCGACGCGCGGCGAGATCTCCGGCCGGCCGAACAGGCCGAACAGCAGGGCGAAAATGGCGATGGCGAGAAGGAAATTGGCGATCGGACCGGCGGCGACGATGGCCGCGCGGCGCGACACCGGCTTGGTCTGGAAGGCGCCGGCGCGCTCTTCCGCGCTCATGCGGCCAAGCGCCTCCCGGTCGGGCACGCTCGCCTCGTTCTCGTCGCCCGCGAACTTGACATAGCCGCCGAGCGGGATGACCGAGAGCTTCCAGCGGGTGCCGTGCCGGTCGGTGCGGCCGAACAGTTCCGGGCCGAAGCCGACCGAGAACGCCTGCACCCGCACCCCGCACCAGCGCGCCACCAGAAAGTGGCCGAGCTCGTGGAAGAACACCACCACGGTCAGCACGAACAGGAACGGCAGCGCGTAGCCCGCGAAAGACCCGAACAGCGATCCGATCAGTTCCATGTCATCTCCTTGCCGGGTCGGCAGTGTCGTCCCTGCGTATTAACAACCCGTTCCCGGCCGCCATCCATGACGGCTAGCCGACCCTTGCCGCAATCGCCTCGAGCGCCCGGCCGCGGGCGATTCCGTCGATCCCAAGTACGTCGTCGACGCAGCCCGGCTCGGCCAGATCGCCGGCGGCCGCCATGCGCTCCAGCACGGTCTCGGCCGTCGCCGCGATATCGAGGAACCCGATCCCGCGATCCAGGAAGGCCCTGACGGCGATTTCATCGGCGGCGTTGAGAGCGGCCGTCGCGGCCGTCCCCGCGACCATCGCCTCGCGGGCGATCCGCAGGGCCGGAAACCGCAGCGGATCCGGCGCCTCGAAGCTGAGCGTTGCCAATGCGGCAAGATCAAGGCGCAGCGCCGGCGTCGCCATGCGGCGCGGCCAGGCGAGACAATGGGCGATCGGCGTGCGCATGTCCGGCGCGCCGAGCTGGGCGAGCAGCGAGCCGTCGCGATACTGCACCATGCCATGCACCACGGATTGCGGATGCACCAGGACCTCGAGCTGCTCCGGCCCGAGCGGAAACAGGTGCGACGCCTCGATGATCTCGAAGCCCTTGTTCATCATCGTGGCGCTGTCGATGGAAATGCGCGTGCCCATGCTCCAGTTGGGATGGCGCAGCGCCGCCTCCGGCGTGACGCCGCGCATCGCCTCCAGCGACAGGGTGCGGAACGGCCCGCCGGAGGCGGTCAGCGTCAGCTTCTCGACCTGGTCGAGATTGCCGCGCTCCAACACCTGGAACACGGCGTTGTGCTCGGAATCGACCGGCAGGATGGTGGCGGACGCCCCGCGCGCGACCGCCATGAACAGATCGCCGGCGCAGACGAGGCATTCCTTGTTGGCAAGGCCGATGGTGGTGCCGCGCGCCGCCGCCGCGATCGTCGGCTCCAGCCCGGCCGCCCCGACAATGGCCGCGATCACCATGTCGGCCGGCCGCGCCGCCGCCTCGCGCACCGCCAAAGGCCCGGCCGCCGCGGTGATGCCGGTGCCGGCGAGTGCGTCCTTCAGCCGCTGATAGGCGGCGGGATCGGCGACCACCGCATGCTCGGCGCCGACCGCGATGGCGGCGCGCGCCAGGTCCTCGGCCCGGTCGTTGGCGGTGAGCGCGACGACATGGAAGCGCTCGCGATTGCGCGAGACGAGGTCGAGCGTCGAGCCGCCGATGGAGCCGGTCGCGCCGAGCACGGTGAGGCGCAGGGGCGGCAAACCCGCCTGCGGCCCGGCCCCGGTCGTCGCGATGCTGTCCGCGCGTGTCTTCAAGACATCAATACCCCTGCAGCGCGATCACCGCGCCGACCGGATCGGCCAGCGAGCCGGCAACCGCCGCCGCCACCAGATAGCCGAGCACCCCGGCCCCGGTCAGGCCGTCGACCCGGTCCATCACCCCGCCGTGGCCGGGAATGATATGGCCGGAATCCTTCACGCCGAAATGCCGCTTCAGGGCGGATTCCAAGAGGTCGCCGGCCTGCGAGAACACCGAAAGGATGCCGGCCGAGACGATCCACAGCGCCGCCGGCGCCCGCCCGACCAGCGCCGCCGTCAGCGCCCCGACCACGAGGGCGGCAGCAAGCCCGCCAAGCGCGCCGCTCCAGGTCTTCTTCGGCGACACCCGCACCCACAGTTTCGGCCCGCCGATCCGCCGTCCGGCGAAATAGGCGGCGATATCGGTCGACCATACGACGGCGAACAGGAAGAGGATCATGATCACCCCGTCCGTGCCGAGCCGGAAGGCGATCAGCACGACGCCGGTCAGCCCGGCATAGAGAACGCCGGTCCCCATCCAGCCGATCGCAGCGATCCCCGACACCTGCCCCCAGACCCAGAGCAGCGCGGCGACCGCAAAGGCAAGGCCGATGGCAAGCGGCACCAGGCCGAGCGCCGCCGCCAGCAGCATGGCGCCTGTGCCGAGCGCTGCCAGCGCAACGGCCACGCGCCGCCGGGTGGCGCCGACGATCACCGTCCATTCCTGCAAGAGGATCGCCGAACACAGCGCCGCGCCGGCGGCAAAGGCCCAGCCGCCGAACCAGGTGACGGCCAGCACCGCCGGGGCCAGCAGCAGGGCCGAGACGACCCGCAGCTTCAATTCCGTCGGCCTGGGCCTGCCTCCCCCCGCGGCCCCCTCGCTCATCTGGCGACTTTCGCCGAGAGGCCGCCGAACCGGCGGTCGCGGGCGGAATAGGCCTCGATCGCGCGGTCGAAGGCCGCCTCGTCGAAGTCCGGCCAGTGCAGGTCGGGAAAGTAGAACTCGCTATAGGCGGACTGCCACAGCAGGAAGTTGGAGAGCCGCTGCTCGCCGCTGGTGCGGATGAGAAGGTCCGGGTCCGGCAGATCCGCCGTGTCGAGCCGCGCGGCGATCGCCGCCTCGTCGATGGCCTGCGGCGCGATACGGCCGGCAGCGACGTCCTCGGCAAGGGCGCGCATGGCGCGCACCATCTCGTTGCGGGCGCCGTAATTGAAGGCGACGACGAGGACCATGCCGGTGTTGTCGCGGGTCAGCGCCTCGCCCTCCTCGATCAGCGACAGGATCGAGGGCTCCAGACCGCTGCGCTCGCCGATCATCCGCACCCGCACGTTCTGGCGGTGGATCTCGGCAAGGTCGCGCCGCACGAAACGCTCCAGCAGCGACATCAGGAAGCCGACCTCGGCCGCCGGACGGCTCCAGTTCTCCGAAGAAAAGGAAAAGATCGTCAGCACCTCGACGCCGCGCGCGGCGGCATGGCGGACGATCCGCCGCAGGGCGGAGACCCCGGCCCGGTGCCCCTCGGTGCGCGGCAGGCCGCGCGCCACCGCCCAGCGGCCGTTGCCGTCCATGATCACGGCGACATGCCGAGGCACAGCGCTGCCGTCCCCGGGCTCGGCCGGGGCGGCCATGTCAAGGCCCGCCGTCACCGTCATGTCCTGCTCCCCGCCTCTTCGATCGGGCCGCGATCTTCGGATCAGATCTGGGAGATTTCTTGTTCCTTCTTGGCCAGCATCGAGTCGATCTCGGCGATCATCTCGTCGGTCATCTTCTGCACCTTGTCGGCGTGGACGCGGCTGTCGTCCTCGCTGATCGCGCCGTCCTTCTCCAGCTTCTTCAGCGTGTCCATGCCGTCGCGGCGCACATGGCGCACGGCGACCTTCGACTGTTCGGCGTATTTGTGGGCGATCTTGATGAGATCCTTGCGGCGCTCCTCGTTGAGCTCCGGGATCGGCAGGCGCAGCGTCGTGCCGTCGACCACCGGATTGAGGCCGAGATTGGATTCGCGGATGGCGCGCTCCACGGCGCCGACCATCGACTTGTCCCACACCTGCACGGAGATCATGCGCGGCTCCGGCACGCTCACCGTCGCCACCTGGTTGATCGGCATTTCGGAGCCGTAGGCGTTCACCGTGATCGGATCCATCATGCTGGACGAGGCGCGGCCGGTGCGAAGGCCGGCGAGATCCGTCTTCAGCACGCCAAGCGCGCCGCTCATCCGCCGCTCGAGGTCGCCAAAATCGATACCCTGGTCCGCCATCTTGTCCTCACTTATTGAAGCGACGCCCCGGAAGGATCCTCAGGGCGCGAAACCGTCGCGTCTTATTTCCATGACGGTGGCCGCAAAGGCAAGGCCTTACAGCCGCTTTTGCAGGGACGCCGCGCCGTCCGGCGGCTCTCCTAGTCGGAGATCACCGTATAGCGGCCGGAGCCGTTCATCACCTCGACCAGGGCGCCGGGGGTGCGAATCGAGAAGACGATGACCGGAATGGCATTGTCGCGCGCCAGCGCGATGGCGGTCGCGTCCATCACCTTGAGGTCGCGGCCCAGCACCTCGCCGGGGGTGAGCGTGTCGTAGCGCTCGGCATCCGGCACCTTCTTCGGGTCGTCGGAATAGACGCCGTCGACGCTGGTGCCCTTCAGGAAGGCATCGCAGCGCATCTCCGCCGCGCGCAAGGCCGCGCCGCTGTCGGTGGTGAAGAACGGATTGCCCGTGCCGCCGGCAAAGACGATGACGTCGCCGTCCTCCATGTAGCGCTCGGCGCCGCGCTGGGTGAAGGTCTCGCAGATCGAGGGCACCGGCACGGCGGACAGGACGCGCGCGGGAACGCCGAGGCGCCTGAGCGCGTCGGCCAGCGTCAGCGAGTTCATCACCGTCGCCAGCATGCCCATGTGGTCGCCGGTGACCCGGTTGCCGCCCTTGGCGGCGATGGCGACGCCGCGGAAGATGTTGCCGCCGCCGACGACGACGCCGACCTGGGCGCCGAGCGACACCGCCTCGGCGATTTCCTTCGCCACCCGGCCGACCGTCTCAGGATCGATGCCGAAGTCCTGCGAGCCCATCAGCGCCTCGCCCGAAAGCTTGACCAGCACGCGCCGCCAGCGGAGTTTTCCCGTCATTGTTCGTCTCGCTGTGATCTGGGCAGTGTGTCTTGACTGCACACGAAAACGCAAGCCGATCGGACGGACCGGCTTGCGCGCATAGAGGAAGGGCGCCGGAATGACCGGCGCCCCTTGAACTTAGCTGCCGACGGCCGCCGCGACTTCCGCGGCGAAATCGGTCTCTTCTTTCTCGATGCCCTCGCCGAGCGCATAGCGCACGAAGCCGACCAGCTTCACCGGCTTGCCCAGCTCCTTGGCGCAGGCCTCGACGGCCTGCTCGACGGTCTTGTCCGGATCGATCACGAAGGCCTGCTTCACGAGGGTGACTTCCTCGTAGAACTTGCGCAGACGGCCCTCGACCATCTTCTCGATGATGTTCTCCGGCTTGCCCGATTCGCGCGCCTGCTCGGCGAAGATCTGGCGCTCGCGCTCCACGACCTCCGGATCGAGATCCTCGACGCTCAGCGACAGCGGATTGGTCGCCGCCACATGCATCGCGATCTTGCGGCCGAAGGCGTTGAGCTCGGCGGCATCGGCCTCGGACTCAAGCGCCACCAGCACGCCGATCTTGCCGAGGCTGTCGGCGATCGCGCTGTGGACATAGGTGGCGACGACGCCGGCCGGCACCGACAGCACGGCGACGCGGCGCAGCGACATGTTCTCGCCGATGGTCGCGATGGCGTCCTTGATCGAATCGGACACGGACTTGGACGAGCCCGGGAAGGCCGCGTTGCCGAGCGCCTCGACATCGCCGCCGACCGCCAGCGCCGCCTTGGCGGTGCCGGAAACCAGCGCCTGGAACGCATCGTTGCGGGCGACGAAATCGGTCTCGGAATTCAGCTCGACGACGGCGGCCTTGCTGCCCTCGGCGGCGACGCCGACCAGGCCTTCGGCGGCAACACGCCCGGCCTTCTTGGCGGCCTTGGCCAGGCCCTTGGTCCGCAGCCAGTCGATGGCCGCTTCCATGTCGCCGTTGGTCTCGGTGAGGGCTGCCTTGCAGTCCATCATGCCCGCGCCGGTCTTTTCGCGGAGCTCCTTCACCATCGCAGCGGAAATGCTCATAGATTGCCTCGTTGACGGGTTGTCACCCCGGCACCTGTAGCCGAGGCCATGCTTAAGAATGATGACAGATGCCGCCGAAAGGGCGGCAGCCGGCGGGACGGCCCCGCCGGACACCGTGACGGCCGGCGGTCAATCGCCGCCGGCGCGCAACCTCTGTCAGGCCTGGGCTTCCTCGACCGCCTCGGCGGGCGCGGCGGCCTCGACAGCCTCGAGGACCGGCTCGACCGGAGCTTCCTCGGCGGCGCCGACATCGATGCCCATGCCACCCTGGGCGCGGGAGATGCCGTCGATGGCAGCGCGCGCGATCAGGTCGCAATAGAGGGTGATGGCGCGGCCGGCGTCGTCATTGCCCGGAACCGGGAAGTCGATGCCGTCCGGATCGCAGTTGCTGTCGATGATCGCGGCGACCGGAATGCCGAGGCGCTTGGCCTCCTGGATGGCAATGGCCTCGCGGTTGGTGTCGATGACGAACAGGAGGTCCGGCAGGCCGCCCATATCCTTGATGCCGCCCAGGTTCCGCTCGAGCTTCTCGCGCTCGCGGTCCATGAACAGCCGCTCCTTCTTGGTCAGGCCGCTCGGATTGCCGAGGGTCTCTTCAAGCTTGCGCAGGCGCTGGATCGACTGGGAGATGGTCTTCCAGTTGGTCAGCATGCCGCCGAGCCAGCGGGCGTTGACATGGTACTGGGCCGAGCGGCGGGCAGCGTCGGCGACCGACTCCTGCGCCTGGCGCTTGGTGCCGACCAGCAACACGCGGCCACCGGCGGCAACCGTGTCGGACACGGTCTTCAGCGCCTGGTGCAGCAAGGGCACGGTCTGGGCGAGATCCAGGATGTGGATGTTGTTGCGCACGCCGAAAATGTAGTTCCCCATCTTGGGGTTCCAGCGGTGCTTCTGGTGGCCGAAGTGGACACCGGCTTCCAAAAGCTGGCGCATCGTGAAATCGGGCAGGGCCATGGCCTTGCAACTCCTTGATTTTCCGGTTGTACCTCCGCAGGGTGTGACAGTGCTCACGCACCGACACCGGATGGACCCCGTCCGTGACGAAAACCGACCCTGCGTGTGGAATGCGCGCCTTATACTGGCCCGCGCGCCGCAACACAAGCCCCGCCGGCCGGCCTTTTGCCTTGCGTGCGGCGGGAAGATGCGGTTGCGGGAGGCTGTTGCCCTGTTCCGGAGGCGGGTGAGTCGCGCCGGGTGGGGTCGGGAGAGGATGGGTGGGCGTGACCCTTTCTCAGGCGTCATCCCGGCCGCAGGCGAAGCCGGAGCGCCGGGATCCATTGGCACCCTCGGTCGGCATGAGAAGAATGGCGCTGCCATCGTTCCGCCCCCTCGCTCCCTCCCCTCCTCGGCGTCTTCCCGGACGGCGCGTGAGCGCCGAGCCGGGACCGGCGAGCCACGACGGTCGTGGTGTTGTTCGGGAGCGCCCCCGACAGGCTCTCGGCTCGCCGATCCCGCATCTTCGCTGCGCTGCGTGCGGGATGACGAAGGAGGGGCTTGCGTGCGGGATGACGCGGGGAGGAGTTGACGGATCCCGCCGCCGCTCTGGAAGCCAATGGGCCCCGGCTCTCGCGATGCTCGTCCGGGGTGACGGCGGAGGGTTGGGCAAGGCCTTGCCTCCCTCTCGGAGGTCGGCCCGCCCCCTGCCCGGCCGGATCACGCCAGTTGCACCTCGACGACGCCGGGAAGCGTCTTGACCGCGCCGGCCATCTGCGGCGTCAGGCGGTAGCCGCCGGGCAGCTTCACCTCGACCTCGCGGTTGCCGTCGCCGCACAGCACCACGACACTGACCTCGCCGTCGCCGCGCTCGCCCAGATGCCGCGACAGGCGGTGAACCGCCTGCTCGCTGCGCAGGAACACGGTGAGGCTCTTCTGCACCCGCGAGGCCTCCTCCTCCAGCGGCCGCACCGACTGGATGCGCAGGCTCGGCTCGTCGTCGCGCATGTCCGCCCCGACCAGAAGCACCACCGAGGTGCCCGGCTCCAGCGCGTCGCGAAACTGGGCCAGCGCCTCGGAAAACAGCAGCGCCTCGAACTGGCCGGTGGGATCGGACAGGCGGACGATGCCCATGCGGTTGCCCGAGCGGGTCTTGCGCTCCTGGCGCGACAGCACCGTGCCGGCAAGCCGGCCGGCGGAGGCGCCCTGCTTCACCGCCTGCGAGAACTCGCTCCACATCTGCACCCGCATGCGCTCCAGCAGCGGCCGGTAGGCATCGAGCGGATGGGCGGAGAGATAGAAGCCGATGGCCGCCTGCTCGCGCTGCAACTGCTCCTCCGGCAGCCAGGCTTGCGCGTCGGGCAGATAGACCTCCTCGCCCTCCTCGCCGCCGCCGAACATGTCGTTCTGGCCGCTGGTCTTTTCCTCGTCGGTCCGCTGGGCGACGCCGATGATGCGGTCGAGGCCGGCGATCAGCCGCGCCCGGCTGGGCTCCAGCTCGTCGAAGGCCCCGGCATTGACGAGGCTTTCCAGCGTCCGCTTGTTGAGCTGGCGGGCATTCACCCGCGAGGAGAAATTGCCGAGGCTGGTGAAGGGACGCTCCTCGCGCACGGTGATGATGTGCTCCATCACGCCTTCGCCGACGCCCTTGATCGCGCCCATGGCATAGCGGATCTGCCCGCCCTCGACGGTGAAATGCACGCCCGAGCGGTTGATCGAGGGCGGCAGCACCTTGATCCCCATGCGCCTGGCCTCGACGCAGAAATCGCTGAGCTTGTCGGTGTTGCCGAGATCGAGCGTCATCGACGCGGCCATGAACTCGACCGGATGGTTCGCCTTCAGCCAGGCGGTCTGGTAGGAGACCAGCGCATAGGCGGCGGCATGCGACTTGTTGAAGCCGTAATTGGCGAACTTGGCGACCAGGTCGAAGATCGTGCCGGCCTGGCCCTTGTCGACGCCGCGCTCGACCGCGCCCTCGACGAAGCGGGCCCGCTGCACCTCCATCTCCGCGGCGATCTTCTTGCCCATGGCGCGGCGCAACAGATCGGCTTCGCCGAGCGAGTAGCCCGAGAGCACCTGGGCGATCTGCATCACCTGCTCCTGGTAGACGATGATGCCGTTCGTCTCCTTCAGGATCGGCTCGAGCAGCGGATGCAGGTAGTCGGGCTCCTGCTCGCCATGCTTGACGGCGTTGTAGACCGGGATGTTGTCCATCGGGCCGGGACGGTACAGCGCCACCAGCGCGATGATGTCCTCGAACCGGTCCGGCTTCATGCCGGCGATGGCCCGGCGCATGCCCTGGCTTTCCAACTGGAACACGCCGACCGTCTCGCCGGCCGCCAGCAAGCGGTAGGTCGCCGGATCGTCCATCGGCAGGCCCGCCATGTCGACGGTGATGCCCTTGTCGGCGATGAGCTTCACCGCCGTGTCGATCACCGTCAGCGTCTTGAGGCCGAGGAAGTCGAACTTCACAAGGCCCGCCTGCTCGACCCACTTCATGTTGAACTGGGCGACCGGCATGTCGGAGCGCGGATCGCGGTAGAGCGGCACGAGCTGCTCCAGCGGCCGGTCGCCGATGACGACGCCGGCGGCATGGGTCGAGGCGTGGCGGTAGAGCCCCTCCAGCTTCTGCGCCATGGCGAGCAGCCGCGCCACCGTCTCCTCCTCGCGCTGCGCCTCCTGCAGGCGCGGCTCGTCGCGGATCGCCTGCTCCAGCGTCACCGGCTGGCCGGGCACCGCCGGCACCATCTTCGACAGCCGGTCGACCTGGCCATAGGGCATCTGCAGCACGCGGCCGACATCGCGCAGCACGGCGCGGGCCTGCAGCGTGCCGAAGGTGATGATCTGCGCCACCTGCTCGCGCCCGTATTTGCGCTGCACGTAGCGGATCACCTCTTCGCGCCGGTTCTGGCAGAAGTCGATGTCGAAGTCCGGCATCGACACGCGCTCGGGGTTCAGAAACCGCTCGAACAGAAGCGCATAACGCATTGGATCAAGGTCGGTAATGGTCAAAGACCACGCGACCAGCGAACCGGCGCCCGAGCCACGGCCCGGCCCGACCGGAATGTCCTGCGCCTTCGCCCACTTGATGAAATCGGCAACGATCAGGAAGTAGCCGGGAAAGCGCATGCGCTCGATGACGCCGAGCTCGTAGTCGAGCCGGTCCCAGTAGTCCTGCTCGCTGACGCCGTCGGCAAGCCCATGCGCCTCCAGCCGGCTGGCAAGGCCCTCGCGCGCCTGCCGGCGCAGCTCCTCGACCTCGGCGACGAAGGCTGCCTCCGGATCGACCGAGGCGGCGGCGAATTGCGGCAGGATCGGCGAGCGCTTCATCGGCCGGGCGTGACAGCGCCGGGCGATCTCGACGGTATTGGCGGTCGCCTCCGGCAGATCCGCAAAGAGATCAAGCATTTCCGCGCGGGTCTTGAAGCGGTGCTCGGGCGTCAGCCGGCGGCGGTCGTCCTCGGCGATCACCCGCCCCTCGGCAATCGCGATCAGCGCGTCATGCGCCTCGTAATCGTCGGCGGACGCGAAGAACGGCTCGTTGGTGGCAACCAGCGGCAGGCCGAGATCATAGGCGAGCGCGAGGGTCTCAGCCTCGCTGGCGATCTCCTCGGCCATGTCGTGGCGCTGCAGCTCGACATAGAGACGGTCGCCGAAAGCCGCCGCCAGCCGCGTCAGCCGCGCCCGCGCCTTGTCCGGCTCGCCCGCGACCAGCGCCTGGCCGATGGGCCCGAGCACACCGCCGGTCAGCAGGATGACGCCGGCCGAGCGCTCCTCCAGCCGGGTGATCGGCACATGCGCGCGCATCGAGGGGTCGGTGTCGAGATAGGCGCGGCTGACCACGTCCATCAGGTTGCCATAGCCCTCGTCGGTCGCCGCGAGCAGCACCACGTCGCCGAGATGCTCGCTGCCCCGCCCCTTGCGCACGCCGCCATCGCCGAAATCGACGGCAAGCTGCACGCCGGTGATCGGCTGGATGCCGGCGCCCCAGGCCTTGTCGGAGAATTCCAGCGCGCCGAAGAGATTGGCCGTGTCGGTGATGGCGAGCGCCGGCTGGCCGTCGGCGCTGGCGAGCCCGACAAGCTTGCCGATCGGCAGCGCGCCCTCCAGCAGCGAATAGGCCGAATGCACCCTGAGATGGACGAAGCCCGGATCGCTCATCGTCTGCCCTGTCGCTCCTGCCGGTGTTGGGGGCCGGGCCGCCCGCGCGGAAGGCTCAAGCCTCGCGCAGGATCGGGTCGGGCCGCCGGTGAGCCGGCAGTGTTTCGCGTCCGCCGGTCAATGTCGACCCGCCCTGCCCGCCGATCCCCAGATATGGGCGCATCCCGCACCGAAGAGTGGCGCTCGCCGCCCCGGCGGGCCGCCGGACCGGCGGGAGACGCCGCGCGTCAGGAGGTCAGCAGCTCGGCGATGGCGCTGCTCCACAGCAGCATGGTGGTGCCGAACAGGGTCAGCGCCGCCAGCGCGGCCAGATCCTGAAAGTGATCGTGAAATTCGTCGAACATGGGTCCCTCCCTTGCTCAGATCCTCTCGATAATCCGAGTATGTTCATGTTTTGTTCTTTTTGCAACCCCTTCACTCTGACGGCACGACCCATGGTTAGCGCAGGGTTAAACCGGGCGCAGGATCGGGGGGCGGAGCCCAGAGGCGCCCCCGGCGGGCATGAGGCGGGATGCCTTTGCCTGGCGTCTTCCCGGACGAGGCCGCAAGGCCGAAGAGCCGGGACCGGTGAGCCACGGCGGTCGTGGCATGGTTCCGGAGCGCGCCTCATACGCCCCCGGCTCCCCGGTCCCGGCTCGGCGCTCGCGCGCCGTCCGGGAGGACGCAAGGAGAGGGCAGCGTCCGGGAGGACGAAGGAGAGGTGACCGCGGGATGCAATCGAGGTAGGCGCGGGAGAGGCTCGGCCAGCGCGTCCTCGCCGCCGCTCTGGAAACCAATGGACACCGGGTCGCGGCTGCGCCTTGCCCGGTGTGACGGCAGAGAGGATGCGAGGCCGTGCCACCCTCTCGAGGGTCGTCCCGGACGAGGCCGAAGGCCGAAGATCCGGGAACCATTGGCGCCCCCGGCAGGTGTTTTTTCTCCAGCCTCCCTTTGCGTCTTCCCGGACGGCGCGTGAGCGCCGAGCCGGGACCGGGGAGCCACGGCGGTGTTGTTCTGGAGCGTTTCCGACAGGCCCTCGGCTCGCCGATCCCGGATCTCCGGCTTCGCCTCCGTCCGGGAGGACGAAGGAGAGGTTGCGTCCGGGAGGACGAAAGAGAGGGCGGAGCGAGGGAGGACGCGGGGAGAGGTGAGCGCGAGATGCAACCGAGGTAGGCGCGCGAGAGGCTCGGCCAGCGCGTCCTCGCAACCGCTCTGGAAACCAATAGCCCCCGGATCTCGCGATGCTCGTCCGGGGTGACCTCGGAGGGTTGGGCAAGGCCGTGCCACTCTCTCGAGGGTCGTCCCGGACGAGGCCGAAGGCCGAAGATCCGGGAACCATTGGCACCCTCGGCCCGCGTGTCGTCGCCGGCCTCAAGGCGCCTTTCGCCGCTCGTCCAGCAGCGCTTGCGCACGGGCGAGGTTTTGGGACGCGACTTCGTGATAATATGGCGCTGTCTCGCGCGTGAATTCCTCAAGCGCCAACCGGTAGGCCGCGACCGCCTGCTCCAGATGCTCCGTGTCGGCTTCGCGCGTGCCCAACGTTTGCAGCGCGAGTCCAAGATTGTTCTGCGTTGCCGCCCAATCGAGCGGCACGCGCTCCCGCACCCGCTCCTCCAGCGCCAGCCGAAAGGCCTCGACCGCCTGCTCCAGCCGCGCCGTGCCGGCCTCGCGCTCGCCCAACTCGGCAAGCGCGCTGCCGAGATTGGTCTGCGTCATCGCCCATTGGAGCGGCACGCGCTCGCGCGTCCACTCCTCCAGCGCCAGCCGGTAGGTCTCAATCGCTTCCTTCAGCCGCGCGGTGCCGGCCTCGCGCGTGCCCAAGACTTGCAGCGCGTTGCCGAGATTGTTCTGCGTCGCGGCCCAGTCGAGCGGCACGCGCTTGCGCGTCCTCTCCTCCAGCGCCAGCCGGTAGGCCGCGACCGCCTGCTCCAGCCGCGCCGGGTCACCCTCGCGCGCGCCCAACCCGGCAAGCGCTAAGCCGAGATTGGTCTGCGTCATCGCCCAGTCGAGCGGCACGCGCCCCCGCGTCCACTCCTCCAGCGCCAGCCGGTAGGCGGTGACGGCGTCCTCCAGCCGTGCCGGGTCGGTCTCGCGCATGCCCAACGTTTGCAGCGCGTTGCCGAGAACGTTCAGCGCGGCCCCGCGCTGATCGGCATCTGTGGCAAGGTCGACCATGCGGCGGGCAAGGGCGATCGCGACCTCAAGATCGAGGTTCACGCCCCTGTCGCGGCCACGTTCGTACCAGTCGTCCTGGACGGCGCGCAGATGATCGAACAGGCTCGCGCCCTCGGGACGCTCGATCTCCACCATTCGGGCGAGGCGGGCGGCGGCACTTTCGGCATCGCGGCGCAGCAGGTCCTGCTCAAGCCCGGCGTCGAGCAGGCGCAGACTGCGGGCGCGGGACTCCTCCCGGCGCTCATCCAGAAGGCGGGCCTCCTCCGCCTCCCTGGCGAGCGCCGCGTCGATTTCGACCGTCGCCTCGTCATAGGCGCCGGTGGCGGCGAGCGAGGCGACGCGGGCCAGAACCTCGTCGACAAAGGCACCGAGATTGGAGCCCT
Source organism: Stappia sp. P2PMeth1 (assembly GCF_900185735.1). Classification (NCBI taxonomy): domain Bacteria; kingdom Pseudomonadati; phylum Pseudomonadota; class Alphaproteobacteria; order Hyphomicrobiales; family Stappiaceae; genus Stappia; species Stappia sp. P2PMeth1. The sequence continues at coordinate 170,427 of NZ_FYAW01000015.1, forward strand.
GCCGCCCTTCCTGCTGGACGCGAATGGCGATCTCGACGGCGTTTTCCAGCTCGCGGAAGGCCTGTTGCGGGTCGGCAACGTCGGCGGAGATCCGGCGGGCCAGCTCGATCAAGGCTGCGTCGGTGATGCCGCTGGCGCGGGCGGCGGCCAATCGATCCTCCATCGCCGCAAGCAGGCGAGCCTCAAGACCGGTGATGTCCTCCCGCGTTGCCATGCTGTCGCGGATCTCGGCCGCGTCCTGGCGCGTCGCGGCCGTGTCCTCTCCGATCTTGTCCAGACGGTCGAGGATCTCCTTGAGCCAGTCCTGCCCGGCCGCAACGCCCGGAACCGTGTCCGCGATGACACCGCGCGCCTGCGCCGCCATCAGGGACTGCGCTCCGAAAACGGCCGCGAACACCAGGGTCGAGACCAATGCGACGACAAAGGGCACCGCGCAGAGCTGGCAAAAGCGGGTGCGCAGCACAAGCGCGGCAAGGAAAACCAGCGCCAGTGCGAAGGAGGCACCGGCGGCCCAGAACGCGACGTTTCCGAAAAGCTGGGTGAGGTCGGAGGCGATGCCAAGGCACAACAGCAATATGCCCCAGCCCGTGAGCCGGGCCTCGGCCAGACGCGCCAGCGCGGCCTCCGGCATCAGCCGCAGGGCGATGCGCAGGGGCCAGCGTGGCGGCGGTCTCTGGGGAGAGCGCCCGCCGGGCGGCGGAACGACGCGTTGCCCCTGTCTGTCGAACGACCGCATGCCGAGCCCCTAGCCTCTCGTCCCCTGCCCGCCATCCTAGCAAGGCGGGGAGCGATCACAAGCGGGATGCAACCGGGGTAGGCGCGGGAGAGGCTCGGCCGGCGCGTCCTCGCCGCCGCTCTGGAAACCAATGGACACCGGGTCGCGGCTGCGCCTTGCCCGGTGTGACGGCAGAGAGGATGCGAGGCCGTGCCACCCTCTCAAGGGTCGTCCCGGACGAGGCCGAAGGCCGAAGATCCGGGAACCAGAGGTGCCCTCAGCGGATGTTTGTCGCTTCGGCCTCTCCTCGGCGTCTTCCCGGACGGCGCGTGAGCGCCGAGCCGGGACCGGGGAGCCACGGCGGTGTTGTTCGGGAGCGTTTCCGACAGGCTCTCGGCTCGCCGATCCCGGATCTGCGGCCTTCGGCCTTCGTCCGGGAGGACGAAGGAGAGGCTGCGTCCGGGGGGACGAAAGAGAGGGCGGAGCGCGGGAGGACGCGGGAAGAGGTGACCGCGGGATGCAACCGAGGTAGGCGCGCGAGAGGCTCGGCCAGCGCGTCCTCGCCGCCGCTCTGGAAACCAATAGCCCCCGGCTCTGCGCTGACGCGCGGCCGGGATGACCTCGGAGGGTGGGGCGGGGCCGTGCCACCCTCTCAAGGGTCGTCCCGGACGAGGCCGAAGGCCGAAGATCCGGGAACCATTGGCGCCCTCAGTGGGCGTTTCGTCGCTCCGCCCTCTCCTCGGCGTCTTCCCGGACGGCGCGTGAGCGCCGAGCCGGGACCGGGGAGGCACGGCGGAGTTGTTCGGGAGTGCCGTCGACAGGCTCTCGGCTCTCCGATCCCGGATCATCGGCCTTCGGCCTCGTCCGGGAGGACGAAAGGAGAGGATATGTCCGGGAGGACGCGCGAAGACGCCCGCCCCTGCCGATCCCCCGCGACGGCGTCAGAGCTCGATGATCTGCTGGTCGCGCAGGGTGATGCGGCGGTCCATGCGGCCCGCCAGCTCCATGTTGTGGGTGGCGATCAGCGCGGCGAGACCGGAGGCGCGCACCAGCGCCACCAGCGCGTCGAACACATAGCTGGAAGTGCCGGGATCGAGATTGCCGGTCGGCTCGTCGGCCAGCAGGATGCGCGGCGCATTGGCGACGGCGCGGGCAATCGCCACGCGCTGCTGCTCGCCGCCCGACAGTTCCGAGGGGCGGTGGCTCGCCCGGTTGCCGAGGCGCATATAGTCGAGCAACTGGCTCGCCCGCTCCTCCGCCTCGCGCTTGTCGAGGCCGCGAATGAGCTGCGGGATCACCAGGTTCTCAAGGGCGGTGAACTCGGGCAGCAGGTGGTGGAACTGATAGACGAAGCCGAGTTCGGTGCGGCGGATGCGCGTGCGGTCGGCATCGTCCATGCTGCCGCAGGCGAGCCCGCCGACATAGACCTCGCCGCTGTCGGGGCGCTCCAGCAGCCCGGCAATGTGCAGCAGGGTCGACTTGCCGGCACCAGAGGGGGCGACCAGCGCCACGAGTTCGCCCGGATGCAGCGCCAGATTGGCATCGACCAGGATGTCGAGACGACCCTCGCCCTCGCGAAAGCCGCGATTGATGCCGGCAAGCACCAAGGGCAGGCCCTCCAGCCCTTCGAGATGCGGCGGCTGCTGCTGTTGTTGTTTCCGGGCCATGGTCATTCGTATCTGAGCGCCTCGACCGGATCGAGCCTGGCCGCCCGCCAGGCGGGATAGACCGTTGCCAGCAGCGACAGAACCATCGCCATCGCCACGACGGTGATGGTCTCGCCGGTGTCCATGTCGGCCGGCAGGCGGCTGAGGAAATAGAGCTCCGGCGAGAACAGCTCGGTGCTGGTCAGCCAGGAAATGCCCTGGCGGATGCTCTCGACATTGAGGCAGACGACGAAGCCGAGGGCAAAGCCGGCCAGCGTGCCGACGATGCCGATGCTGGCGCCGGTGATCAGGAACACGCGCAGGATGGTGCCGCGCGTCGCCCCCATCGTCCGCAGGATGGCGATGTCGCGGCCCTTGTCCTTCACCAGCATGGTCATGCCGGAAATGATGTTGAGCGCCGCCACCAGCACGATCAGCGTGAGAATCAGGAACATCACGTTGCGCTCGACCTCGAGCGCGGAGAAGAAGGTCATGTTGCGCGCCCGCCAGTCGCTGACGAAGGCGGGCCGCCCGGCCCCCTCCTCGATGGCGGCGCGCATGGGGCCGACCTTGTCCGGATCGGTGGTGAAGACCTCGATGCCGGTGACGATGCCCTCCTGGTTGAAGAAGAGCTGCGCCTCGTCCAGCGGCATGAAGGCGATGGTGCCGTCATATTCCGACATGCCGATCTCGAAGATCGCCCGTACCGGATAGCCCTTGACCCGGGGCGTGACGCCGAGCGCGGTGACATTGCCGCGCGGCACGACGAGAGTGACCATGTCGCCGACGGTGACGCCGAGCTGGCGGGCCATGCGCGTGCCGATGGCCAGTCCCTCGCTCTCGTCGAAGCCGTCCAGCGTGCCGACGCTGACCGTGCTGGCGACCAGCGGCAGGCGCACCAGATCGCTCTCGCGCACGCCGCGCACCAGGGCACCGAACGCCCCCGAGGGGCCGGAAATCAGCGCCTGCCCCTCGACGAAGGGCAGCGTGAAGGTGACCCCGGTCAGGTTCTCGATGCGCGCGGCGACGGCGTCGTAGTCGTCGAGCTCGCTGCCGATGGGCTGGACCAGCAGATGGCCGTTGATGCCGAGGATCTTGGTCAGCAGCTCGCCGCGAAAGCCGTTCATCACCGCCATGACGATGATCAGCGTGGCGACGCCCAGCATGATGCCGAGGAAGGAGAAGCCGGCGATGACGGAGATGAACGCCTCGCGGCGGCGCGAGCGCAGATAGCGCCCGGCCAGCATCCACTCGAACCGGGCGAAGGCCGGCGTGTCGGACGACTTCGCCGGTCTTGTCCCTGGCTTTGCGGCTGCGCTCATTCCAATACCCCGTGCCGACCGTTTCCCTGCGCCACTCGCCCCTGCGCCACTCGTCCCTCCGCCGCTCCGTTCCCGGTCAGCCGGACCGCCTCAGGATGCCAGTTCGCCGATCAGACGCGTGACAGCCTCTTGTGGCGAAACCGTGCTGCGCTCGCCGCTCGCCCGGTGCTTGAGCTCCACGACCCCCTCCTTGAGACCGCGCGGACCGACGATAAGCTGCCACGGCAGGCCGATCAGGTCCATTGTCGCGAACTTGGCGCCCGCCCGCGTGTCGACGTCATCCACAAGCACCTCGACCCCGGCGGCCGCGAGCTGGCGCTCCAGGTCGGCGCAGGCCGCATCCGCGTCCGCATCGCCCGGCTTCAGGTTGATAAGGCCGACATGATAGGGGGCGACCGAGGCCGGCCACTTGATTCCCGCCTCGTCGTGATGCGCCTCGATGATCGCGCCCAAAAGACGCGACACGCCGACGCCGTAGGAGCCCATATGCACCGGCACCTCGACACCATCCGGGCCGGCGACCTTCGCCCCCATCGGCTCGGAATACTTGGTGCCGAAATAGAAGATGTGGCCGACCTCGATGCCGCGCGCCGACATGCGCGCCTCCTCCGCGACCGCCTCGTAGGCGCTGGCGTCATGCATCTCGTCGGTCGCCGCGTAAGGCGTCGTCCAGGCGTCGATGACCGGGGTCAGGTCGGCGTCGAAATCGGTGTCCTCGCCCGGGATCGGCAGGTCGAGAATCGCCTTGTCGCAGAACACCTCGCTCTCGCCGGTGGAAGCGAGGATGATGAATTCGTGGCTCATGTCGCCGCCGATCGGGCCGGTGTCGGCACGCATCGGGATCGCCTGCAGGCCCATGCGGGCGAAGGTGCGCAGATAGGCGACGAACATGCGGTTGTAGGCATGGCGCGCGCCTTCCTTGTCCAGATCGAAGGAATAGGCGTCCTTCATCAGGAACTCGCGGCCGCGCATGATGCCGAAGCGCGGGCGCACCTCGTCGCGGAACTTCCACTGGATGTGGTAGAGGTTGAGCGGCAGGTCCTTGTAGGACCGCACCGAGGCACGGAAGATGTCGGTGATCATCTCCTCGTTGGTCGGCCCGTACAGCATCTCGCGCTCGTGCCGGTCGGCGATGCGCAGCATCTCCTTGCCATAGGCATCGTAGCGCCCGCTTTCGCGCCACAGGTCGGCCGGCTGGATCGTCGGCATCAGGAGTTCCTGGGCGCCGGCCCGGTTCTGCTCCTCGCGCACGATCTGCTCGATCTTGCGCAGCACCCGCAGGCCCATCGGCAGCCAGGCATAGATGCCGGCCGCCTCCTGACGGATCAGCCCCGCACGCAGCATCAGCCGGTGCGAGACGATTTCCGCCTCCTTCGGCGTTTCCTTGAGAATGGGGAGAAAGGTGCGGGACAGACGCATCGGCTGGCTTCTCGGACTTGCATGGCTGGCGGGAACGGCGCGCGGATTGCGACGCCTGAAGTTTGCGCAGTGAAAGCGCATGCGCCGGAAAAACACAAGTCCCGCCGGCGAGCGGGATGGCGCGAAACCGCGAATTTCGCGCCGGATGTCGGTGAGCGTCCGACTTCAACCCCCTGCCCGCAAAAATTTTGGGCTGCGCTTGCACAAAATGGTGACAAGGGGATAACGATGCGCTATGGTCCGTTCTCATAACAAGGCAAGAAGCTGCAAGGCTTACTTTGTCAAAAAACAGACATCGCGGTCTGAGTCTTGGGAGGAAGAGCCTTCTGGCGCGTCGTAACTGACTGCTGCCCGCCGAAACAGATCTTTTTTGCCTTTGGCGAACGAAGGTGTGATACGCGAAACCTAGTAAGCAAGGCCTTGTGCCTTGCTTTTTTCTTTTCTGCGGCCACGTTTGCTCGCGGAAGCTTGCCGACAACGCAGGCTTGGCCGAACAATATCCGGTTTCGCTTTCGAAAAATCGAAAGCCGGACATGCCGGCTGCTTTGACGGTGCTTTGCCGGCGACAGCCCGCCCCCCCGGCTGCCGCGTCGCCCCGCTGCCGCCGTCCCACACTCCGAGGTCACCCCGGCCGCAGGCGAAGCCGGAGAGCCGGGGGCTATTCGTTGCCAGAGCGGCGGCGAGGCCCCTCCGAACAGGCCTCCGGCACGGCCCGCGACGCCTCACGCCTCACGCCCGCCGAGGATGCCAATGGTTCCCGGCTCTCCGGCTTCGCCTGCGGCCGGGACGACCTCCGAGGAGAAGGCCCGACCTCGCATCCCCTCAGCCGTCACACCGGGCAAGCGTAAGCGAGACCCGGTGCCCATTGGCTGCCAGAGCGGCGACGAGGACCGCCTTCGATGCCAACCACCTCTCAAAAGCCGCTTGCTAAAGGATGGGAGTCCCCCCGCCTCACCCGCGCGCGGCGAACCAGGCCTCCAGCGGCATGATCTCCGGCTTCACCCCGTTCGCATGCGGCCAGGAATCGACCGCGAAGGCCGCACCGCTCTTGGTCTCGCGCACCACGGCGGTGGCATGCGGATAGCGCCCGTCGAGGAAGAAGCCGCGCGCCACGGGGCTTGCGACCTTGTGATGGGCGAGATAGCCGGCGCGGGCCGCGACGCTCAGCACGCTGGTGGTGTTGGTCGCCTCGTCGATGCAGTCCATCTGCCCCGGCACGCCGGCATTGTGCAGGTCGAGGCCGCCGACATCCTTGTCCGAGCCGACCACCGGGCCGATGGTCCGCTCCGACCAGGCGATGGCCTCGGCGATCGCCGCGCGTTCGGCCTCCGGCGAGGCGCGCCCCTTCGCCAGGATCGCCTTGAGCCGGCGCATCTGGGCGGGCGTGAAATCGAACGGCGTCTTCAGCGCGCAGCCGAAGGCATGGCAGACATAGATGCGGGTGCCAGACGGCGCGACGCCGTTGTGCTCGGCATACCAGCTTGCCGCCGGGCCGGCGGCCTGTCCGGCGCAGCCGGCCAGCAGCAGGCCGCCGAGGGCCAGCCAGACCTTGCCGCGCGGCGTCCTGCGCCGCTCTCCCGCCCTTGCATCGCGAATCATGCGTTCTCCCGGCCGTTGTCCCCTCTGTTATCCTCCCCGCGTTTGCCTGATGGAAGGGGACGCGCTAAGTCAGCGCCTTGAAACGGATACGCCCGGACGGCATCTGCCGCCGGGAACCACAAGCGCGGAGAGTGAAGCGAGATGCAGCCAGTACATGTGATCGGCGGCGGCCTTGCCGGCTCGGAGGCCGCCTGGCAGCTTGCCCGGCGCGGCGTGCCAGTGGTGCTGCACGAGATGCGCCCGGTGCGCGGCACCGACGCGCACAAGACGCAGGACCTTGCCGAACTGGTCTGCTCCAACTCCTTCCGCTCGGACGATGCCGAACAGAACGCTGTCGGCCTGCTGCATGCGGAACTGCGCGACGCCGGCTCGCTGATCATGGCCAGCGCCGATGCGCATCAGGTGCCGGCCGGCGGGGCGCTCGCCGTCGACCGAGACGGCTTTGCCGCCGCCGTCACCGCGGCGCTGGAGGCGCATCCGCTGGTGACGATCCTGCGCGAGGAGATCGCCGGCCTGCCGCCGGCGGACTGGGACAGCGTCATCATCGCCACCGGGCCGCTGACCTCGCCCGCCCTGTCGCAGGCGATTCTCGAGGCGACAGGCGAGGACGCCCTCGCCTTCTTCGACGCCATCGCGCCGATCCTGCATTTCGACAGCGTCGACCTCGACACCTGCTGGTTCCAGTCGCGCTACGACAAGCCCGGCCCCGGCGGCTCGGGCAAGGATTACATCAACTGCCCGATGGACAAGGCGCAATACGAGGCCTTCATCGACGCCCTGATCGCCGCCCCCAAGGCGGAGTTCAAGGAGTGGGAGGAGACGACGCCCTATTTCGACGGCTGCCTGCCGATCGAGGTGATGGCCGAGCGCGGCCGCGAGACCCTGCGCCACGGGCCGATGAAGCCGATGGGCCTGACCAACGCGCACAAGCCGGACGAGAAGCCCTATGCGGTGGTGCAACTGCGCCAGGACAATGCACTCGGCACGCTCTACAACATGGTCGGCTTCCAGACCAAGCTGAAGCACGGGGCGCAGCTCGAGGTGTTCCGGATGATTCCGGGGCTGGAAGAGGCCGTCTTCGCCCGGCTCGGCGGCCTCCACCGCAACACGTTCCTCAACTCGCCGAAGCTGCTCGACGGCACGCTGCGGCTGAAGGCGCGCCCCGAGCTGCGCTTCGCCGGCCAGGTCACCGGCTGCGAGGGCTATGTCGAATCGGCGAGCGTCGGCTGCATGGCGGGCCTGTTCGCGGCGGCCGAGCGGCGGGGCGAAGCCTGCCCGCCACCGCCGGAAACGACGGCGATGGGCGCGCTGCTCGGCCACATCACCGGCGGCCATATCCTGCGCGACGAGCCGGGCCCGCGCTCGTTCCAGCCGATGAACGTGAATTTCGGCCTGTTCCCGCCGATCGAGGCGCCGAAGACCGACGCGGATGGTCGTCGCCTCAAGGGCAAGGACAAGACGCGCGCGAAGAAGCTCGCCATGACCGGCCGGGCGCGCGAGGATTTCGCTCGCTGGATCGCCGCCGCCGTGCCCATCCGCGACGCCGCCGAATAGGCGGGTGCGGCGCGCACCGGCTCAGCCGAGACTGTTGCGGCAGCCCTTGCAGGCGCGCCGCCAGGAGCGCCAGGTGATCCAGTGCTTGGCGAGCGGCGACAGGTCGACGACGGAGTTGAGCGGATCCTCGCTCCGCCGCTCGATGCGCGCCAGCAGCGGCCCGCTCAGGCAGACCGGCAGGAAGGCCGGGATCGCCTCGCGCGGCACGTCGCCGATGCGCCGGCGCAAGGCGTCGAGATGGCGGCGGGCGATGGCGACGAGATCGGCGATGGCGCCGTTGAGTTCCGGGCCCGCCTGCCCCGCGAACAGCGCCTCCCGGTCGACGCCATGGGCGTCCAGCAGATCGCCCGGCAGATAGAGCTGGCGCCGGCGCGCATGCCAGGGCAGCGCGCGCAGCAGCCCGGTGATGGCATAGGCGACGCCCGCATGGCCGGCCGCCTCCGCCGTGCCCGGATCGCGCCCCCGGCACAGGACCATCGCGGCAAGCTGGATCAGCACCGAGGAGGTCTCGCCGGCATAGCCTTCCAGATCGCCGAGCGTCGGCATCGGGTCGTCGTAAAGGTCGAAGACGCGGGCATCGATCAGGTTGACGAAGGGCGCGAGCGGCAGGGCATTGGCGGCAATGGTCCGCCGGATCGCGCCGGCAACCGGGTGCTGGTCGACATCGGCGCCCGCCGGCGCCTCCAGCGTGTCGCGCCACCACTGGAAGCGGATCTCGCCGGGCATCGGGTCGGAGACGATCTCGCGCGCCCGCGCGATCTCCATGTTGAAGGCATAGAGCGCGGCAAGCCCGTCTCGCGCCGCTCCACCGGTGTAGAGCAGCGACAGGTAGCGGTCGAAGTCGAGCTTGCGCACGAGCGAGAGGCAGTGATCCGCTCCCGTGCCGTCCCTGGTCATCATCCCGAGACACCTAGCGCGGCACGCGCAAATGGGGAGGCCGGGCGCCCGCCGATGCGGGCAGAAACCGGCATCTCAGCCGACCGCGAGCAGGACGGCCGCAATGGCGCGGCCCTCCGAAAGAAGCACATTGTAGGTCCTGACTGCCGCGCCGGTGGACATCGGGTCGGCCATGATGCCGGCCTCGCGCGCCGCCGCCCGCAGGTCGGCGGTCAGCGGCACGAGCTCCGCTCCGGTGCCGACCAGCAGCACCTCGATCTCCGCCGCCTCCTCGAACACCCGCTCCAATGCCTGGCGGTCGAGCTGCTTCGGCGTCAGATCGGCAAAGCCGTAGATGCCGCTCGGCACGCACAGGATCGAGCCGCGATGCGACATGCCGGCAAAGCGGAAGCCCCCCTCGCCATAGGCCTCGATCGGCGCGCGGCCGGGAAAATGCGCGTTGCGGATCACGATCCCCTGACCACGGCCGGCCATTGCTGCGCGCCCCGAACCGCTCAGGCGGCGGCGGCGGAACCGCCGGCGGACGCCTTGCCCTCGCCCCCGTCCGGCGTATCCCCGTCCTCGCCGACGATGTTGGACGGACGCAGGTTGAGCAGGATCAGGAAGGGCGCGGCCAGGAAGATCGACGAATAGGTGCCGATCACCACGCCGAAGATCATCGCCAGGGTGAAGGACCGGATCACCTCGCCGCCGAAGAAGTAGAGCGCGCCGAGCGCCAGCAGCGTCGTCAGCGAGGTCATCACCGTGCGCGACAGCATCTCGTTGATCGAGCGGTCGAGCAGGTCCGGCAGCGGCTGCTTCTTGTATTTGCGCAGGTTCTCGCGCACCCGGTCATAGACGACGACCGTGTCGTTCAGCGAATAGCCGATGATGGTCAGGATCGCGGCGATGCTCGACAGCGAGAAGTCGAGCTGCAGCACCACGAAAAGGCCTATGGTGACGACGATGTCGTTGATCGTCGTCAGGATCGCGCCGACGGCGAAATGCCACTCGAAGCGGAACCAGATGTAGAACAGGATGACGACCAGCGAGGCGACGACGGCGATCAGGCCGGCCTGGGCAAGCTCGCCCGAGACGCGCGGCCCCACCACCTCGACGCGGCGGAACTCGACGCTTTCGGCGAAGCTCTCGCGCACCAGCGACACCACCGCCTGCTGGGCAAGCTCGCCGCCTTCCGGCTGCTGCACGCGCACCAGCACCTCGTCCGGGCCGCCGAACTGCTGCACCTGGACGTCGCCGAGGTTGAGCGTGCCGAGTTGGGCGCGGATCGAGGCGACGTCCGCCGGCGATTCCATCGTCTTCATCTCGAACACGGTGCCGCCACGGAAGTCGATGCCGAAATTCAGCCCGACCGAGAAGAACAGCGCGATAGAGGCAAGGAACATCACCGCCGACAGCGGATAGGAAATGGTCCTGTACCGCATGAACTGGATGCGGGTGCCTTCCGGGATCAGTTTCAAGAGCATGGTCTTATCTCCCGGCGCTCAGAGCGTCAGTTTGCTCGGGCGCTTCCAGCGCACCCACAGCGACACGAGCAGGCGCGACACCGTGAAGGCCGAGAACACCGTCGTGAAGATGCCGATGGCCAGCGTCACCGCGAAGCCGCGGATCGGGCCGGAGCCGAGCTGGAACAGGATGAGCGCCGCGATGAGCGTCGTGATGTTGGCGTCGAGGATGGTCCCGAGCGCCCGCGAATAGCCTGCGTCGATGGCACTGATCGCCGAGCGCCCGGCCCGCAATTCCTCGCGGATGCGCTCGAAGATCAGCACGTTGGCATCGACCGCCATGCCGACGGTGAGCACGATGCCGGCGATGCCGGGCAAGGTCAGCGTCGCCTGCAGCGTCGTCAGCGCCCCGAAGATCAGCAGGATATTGGTCGCCAGCGCCAGATCGGCGATGACGCCGAAGCGGCCATAGGCCAGCACCATGAAGATCACCACCAGCGCTGCGGCGATCACCGCGGCGATACGGCCGGCATCGACCGAATCCTGGCCGAGGCCCGGACCGATGGAGCGCTCCTCGACGACGGAGAGCTTGGCCGGCAGCGCGCCGGCGCGCAGCAGCACCGCGAGGTCGTTGGCGCTTTCCACCGTGAAGCTGCCGGAGATCTGGCCCGAGCCGCCGGTGATCGGCTCGCGGATGACCGGCGCCGAGATCACCTCGTTGTCGAGGACGATGGCGAAGGGCCGCCCGACATTGCGCTGGGTGACGACCGAGAAAGTGCGCGCGCCCGAGGTGTTGAAGCGGAAGTTGACCACCGGCTCGTTGCTGCGCGAATCGAAGGAGACCTGCGCGTCGACGAGATCCTCGCCCGACAGCAGCGGCGCCTCCTCCAGCAGATAGGGATAGGGCGGATCGTCCATCGAATAGAGCACGATCGTCCCGGCCGGCGGCCGGCTCTGCAGTGCCTGCTCCGGCGCCATCGACTGGTCGACCATGTGGAAGGTGAGCTGCGCCGTCTGGCCGATCAGCTCCTTCAGGCGCTGCGGATCGCCCTCGCCCGGCGCCTCCACCAGGATGCGGTCCTCGCCCTGGCGCTGGATGCTGGGCTCGGTCGTGCCGAATTCGTCGAGGCGCAGTCGAATCACCTCGATCGACTGCTGGACGATGGTGCCGATGCGCTGCGCCAGGCCCTGCTCGGTATAGGCGAAGCGGACCAGCCCGTCATCGGCGACGGTCATCGAGAATTCGTTGACGGTCTGGCCGCCGAAGAGATTGGTGACCAGCGGGTTGGTCAGCTCGTTCAGCCGCGTGCGCGCGTCCTGAAGCCGCTCCAGATCGCGGATGCGCACCTGCACGCCCTCGCCCTGCACGCCAAGGCCGGTATAGCCGATGCGCGGCTCTTCCCGCAGCTTCTGGCGGATGTCGCCTTCCAGCGTCTTCAGCCGCTTCTGCACATAGTCGGTGCGGTCGACCTCATAGAGCAGATAGGCGCCGCCCTGCAGGTCGAGACCCAGCACGATCTGGCGGGAGGGCAACCAGTCCGGCAACGCGCGCAAGGCCGCAGGCGACAGGAAGTTCGGCAGGGTGGTGATCGCCCCGGCGAGAATGACGAGGACGATCAGCGCGATCTTCCAGCGTGCGAAATAGAGCATGACGGTGCCGCTTCTGGTGTTCCGGCAGGCCGCCTGCTGGCGCCCCGCCGGACTGGGAAAGAGTTCGACCCTCGGGTCAGCCGTTGTCCTTGACGGGCTCGGACTTCGAGCGGACTTCCGTGATCATGCTGCGCACCGCGCGCACCTTCAGCCCCTCGGCGAGTTCGAGCTGCACCTCGCCCTCGTCCACCACCTTGGAGACCTTGCCGATCAGCCCGCCGGCGGTGACGACCGTGTCGCCGCGGCGCAGGTTCGCGACCAGCTCCTGGTGCTGCTTCATCCGCTGGCGCTGCGGCCGGATGATCAGGAAGTACATGATCACGAAGATCAGCACGAAGGGCAGCAGCGACATCAGCAGATCGGGCGTGCCGGAGCCGCCGGCTCCCTGGGCATAGGCGGGTGAAATCAGCATGTACATCTCCCTTGCCGCCCCGGAGGCCGCGCGCATTCGCGGACAATCCCCTAGGCTGGCGACTGAACGAAAGTCGCGCGGACTATACAAGTCGCGCCGGTCTTTGCAAGACGAACCGCGCGGTTCGCGGCCTGCTTCCGCCGGTGTTTCCCGGCTTTGGCGCGGCCCTGCCCCGTGCTAGGAAACTCCCCCGCACCTGCGCTGCCGGCCGTCTCGACCCGGCAGGCCCCATCACAAACACCAATGGCACAGATATGGATCCCGCTCAGCAGTACAAGACCCAGGTCGACGAACTCGCCAGCCGCCTCGACACGCTCATCGAGCTGATCTCGCGCGCGGTGCCGCCGGCCCGCCCCGCTCCCGACTTCGCCGCCGCCGACGCCTTCGTCTGGCAGGCCGACACGAGCTCCCTGGAGCCGGTGGAGAAGGTCAACCGGGTCGATATCGACCTGCTGCAGGGTGTCGACCGGGCCCGCGACCAGCTCGTCGACAACACGATGCGCTTCGCCAGCGGCTTTGCCGCCAACAACGTGCTGCTGTGGGGCGCGCGCGGCATGGGCAAGTCGTCGCTGGTCAAGGCGAGCCACGCCCATGTCAACGCCGCCCTCGCCGGCCGGGGCGCGGCCCAACGGCTGAAGCTGATCGAGATCCACCGCGAGGACATCGAGAGCCTGCCGGCCCTGATGAAGCTGGTGAAGGCCGGCGGCCACCGCACCATCGTCTTTTGCGACGATCTCAGCTTCGACAGCGGCGATGCCTCCTACAAGTCGCTGAAGGCCGCGCTCGACGGCGGCATCGAGGGCCGGCCCGAGACGGTGCTGTTCTACGCCACCTCCAACCGACGCCACCTGCTGCCGCGCGACATGATCGAGAACGAGCGCTCGACCGCAATCAATCCGAGCGAGGCGGTGGAGGAGAAAGTGTCGCTGTCGGATCGCTTCGGCCTGTGGCTCGGCTTCCACAAATGCAGCCAGGACGAGTTCCTGGCGATGATCGAGGGCTATGTCCGGCACTATGGCCTCGACTACGACCCCGCGAGCTTGCGCGCCGAGGCGCTGGAATGGTCGACGACCCGCGGCAGCCGCTCGGGCCGCGTCGCCTTCCAGTTCATCCAGGACCTCGCCGGCCGGCTGGGCCGCAGCCTCGCCTGACGGAGATCCGGCCCGCCCTCACATCGGCGGCTTGAGCCGGGGAAGCACCTCGCCGGGGCCGAGCTCCGGCTTGGTGCCGGCCAGCGGATCCTCGCCGGCCGCCGCTTCCGCCGAGATCGGCGGGCCGCTGTAATTGGCCGGCGGGGCAACGGTGGAGGACTGCTTGCAGTCGGTCAGCCACACGTCATAGACCGCGTGCTCGACCGCATGCAGGCCGGGGCTCGCCGCGAACATCCACCCCGTAAAGATCCGCCGCACCTCGTTGTTGAGCGTGATCTCGTCGACCTCGACGAAGGCGGTGGTCTGCGGCGCCTCGGTCTCGGGCCGGGTGTTGCACTGGCGCGGCGTCACCTGCAGCGCGCCGAACTGCACCGTCTCGCCGATATAGACGTCGAAGCTGATGATGCGGCCGGTGATCTTGTCGAGGCCGGAGAACACCGCCACCGGATTCTCGATCTTGTCGGCAGCAGCCGGCGACAGGCCCGCCACCAGCACCATCGCCGCGCCCGCCATACCGGGCAGAAGGCTCCGCAACTCCGCAGCCAGCTTCATCCGCACGTTCCCCGCTCAGCTTGCCCGATCACGCGTGCGACAGGTCGGCCAGCCGCTTGCGCGCCTCGACCACCTTGTCGCGCAACTCCACGAGTTCCGCCCGCTTTTCCTGTTCCGCGACGACGATCTCTTCCGGCGCCTTGGCGACGAAAGCCGGATTGCCGAGCTTCTTGTCGATCCGGGCGACCTCGCCGTCCAGCCTGGCTTCCTCCTTGGCAAGCCGGGCCGCCTCGGCACCAAGATCGATGAAATCGGCGAGAGGAAGGCAGAACACCGCCTCTCCACTGACAATCTGCACGGAGCCGCGCGGCGGCGCATCGGCGAGCGTGACGCTCTCGGCCCGCGCGAGCCGCAGGATCGCCGCCTCGTGGGTGGCAAGCCGCTGCCGCGTCACCTCGCTGGCGCCGGTGACGACCAGCGGCACGCGGGCGCCGGCCGGCACGTTCATCTCCGCCCGCACCGAGCGGATCGAGGTGATGAGATCCACCAGCCAGTTGATCTCGGAAGCCGAGGTCTGGTCGCCGCCGGGCGACACCGGCCAGCGGGTGTGGACCAGCAGCCGCGCCCGCGCGGCCCCGGCCTCGCCCTCGCCCTCGCCTTCGACGGCGCGCGCCCACAGCTCCTCGGTCATGAACGGCATGAACGGATGCAGCACCTTGAGGATCTCGTCGAGAACCCAGGCGGCGGTCGCCCGCGCCTCGTCCCGCGCCTCCGCGCTGCCCTCGCCGAAGATCGGCTTGGCCAGCTCCAGATACCAGTCGCAATAGGTGTTCCAGACGAAGCGATAGGCCGCGCCCGCCGCCTCGTTGAAGCGGAAGCCCTCCAGCGCCTCGGTGACCTCGGTGATGCAGCGCCCGGTCTCGGTGACGATCCAGCGGTTGACGGTCTCGCGCACCCCGGCCGGATCGAAGCCGGCGGGCCGCGTGCCGCCGTTCATCTCGACGAAGCGGGCGGCGTTCCACAGCTTGGTGACGAAGTTGCGATAGCCGGCGACGCGCCCGGTGGCGAGCTTGATGTCGCGCCCCTGCGCCGCCATCGCCGCCAGCGTGAAGCGCAGCGCATCGGCGCCGTACTCGTCGATCAGCGCCAGCGGGTCGATGACGTTGCCCTTCGACTTCGACATCTTCTGGCCCTTCTCGTCGCGGACCAGGGCGTGGATATAGACCGTGTGGAAGGGCTCGGTCTTCATGTAGTGGTCGCCGAGCATCATCATCCGGGCGACCCAGAAAAAGATGATGTCGAAGCCGGTGATCAGGACGCTCGTCGGATAATAGTTGGCGAGCTCCGGCGTCTTGTCCGGCCAGCCGAGCGTCGAGAACGGCCACAGCGCCGAGGAGAACCAGGTGTCGAGCACGTCCTCGTCGCGGTAGAGCGCGACGGTGCCCTCCCCGCCGGCCTCCCAGCGGGCGAGCGCGGCCTCCATCTCGAGGATCTCGACGTCGCGGGCATAATGGGCACGCGCGGCCGCCAGCGCCTCGTCCTCGCTGCGCTCGACGAAGATCCTGCCGTCCGGCCCGTACCAGGCCGGGATGCGGTGGCCCCACCAGAGCTGGCGCGAGATGCACCAGGGCTGGATGTTCTCCATCCACTCGTAATAGGTCTTGTCCCAGTTGCGCGGGACGAAATTGGTCCGCCCCTCGCGCACGCTGGCGATCGCCGGCTGGGCCAGCGTCTTGGCATCGACATACCACTGGTCGGTCAGGAGCGGCTCGATCGGCACGCCGCCGCGGTCGCCATGCGGCACCATATGGGTGTGCGGCTCGATCCGGTCGAGCAGGCCGAGCTCCTCCATCCGCGCGACGAGACGCTTGCGCACGTCGAAGCGGTCGCAGCCCTCATAGGCCGAGATCGTCTCGGAGAGCTCCGCGCTCTCGGCAACGCCCGCCAGGAACTCCGGATTCTCGGCGAGACGCACCTTCGCCTCGCGGTCGAGCACGGAGATCATCGGCAGGTCGTGCCGGCGGCCGACCTCGAAGTCGTTGAAATCATGCGCCGGGGTGACCTTGACCGCGCCCGAGCCTGCATCCGGATCGGCATAGTCGTCGGCGACGATGGGAATGCGCCGGCCGACCAGCGGCAGCACCACATGCTTGCCGATCAGGCCCTTGTAGCGCGGATCCTCCGGGTTCACCGCGACCGCCGTGTCGCCGAGCATCGTCTCGGGCCGGGTGGTGGCGACGGTGATGTAGTCGCGCGTCTCGAACTCGGTCGCGTTGCCGTCCTCGTCCCATGCGACTGGCGCCTGGAACGTCTCGCCGCCGTCCAGGGAATAGCGGAAGTGCCAGAGATTGCCCTTGATCTCGATCTGCTCGACCTCAAGGTCGGAGATCGCGGTGAGCAGCTTCGGGTCCCAGTTGACCAGCCGCTTGTCCTTGTAGATCAGCCCTTCCCGGTAGAGGCCGACAAAGACCTCCAGCACGGCGCGGGACAGGCCCTCGTCCATGGTGAAGCGCTCGCGCGACCAGTCGCAGGAGGCGCCCAGCCGCTTGAGCTGGTTGATGATCATGCCGCCGGATTCGGCCTTCCACTCCCACACCCGCTCGACGAAGGCCTCGCGGCCCATGTCGCGGCGGCCCGGCTGCTGCCGCTCGGCCAGTTGCCGCTCGACCACCATCTGCGTGGCGATGCCGGCATGGTCCATGCCCGGCTGCCACAGCACGTCGCGCCCGCGCATGCGCTCGAAGCGGATGAGAATGTCCTGCAGCGTGTTGTTGAGCGCGTGGCCCATATGCAGGGAGCCGGTGACGTTGGGCGGCGGGATGACGATCGAATAGGACGCCGCGCCCGGCTCGGCGCCGGCCCCCGCCTTGAAGGCCTCCGCCTCGTCCCAGGTCCTGGCGATCCTGGGTTCGACTGTGGCAGCGTCATAGGTCTTGTCGAGCATCGGTTTTCCCGGGGATTTGTGAACTGATCGCGTGGTTACTCGCTGGCGCGCCGCCAAGTCAACACTCGCGCGGCGGCGGGCCGGCGGCGCAAACGAAAACGCCGCCCGGTGGGCGGCGCATCGAGCGGAAGAAGCGCGAGGCGTCAGCGCCCGCGCGAGACCCGCTCGATTTCCTGGCGTACGAGCCGCTCGACCAGCGGCGGCAGGTTCTCGTCCAGCCAGCCCTTCAGCATCGGGCGGAGCATCTCCTTGACCAGATCCTCCAGCGTGCGGGCATTGTTGGACAGGATCGTGCCGGCGAGATTGTGGAACGCCGCCTGAACCGCCTGGTTGGCGGACGGCGACAGAAGATCCTCGCCGGAGGGCTCGGCCGAAGCGCGCGGCGCGGGCCTCGGGGCCGGCTCGGGCTCGGGCGCCTGATCGACAAAGGCAACATCGCCGGCGATATCGTCGCCGGTGGCCAGCCCCTCGACCAGATCGAAGCCGTCGGCGTCCGTCTCCTCGACCGCCTGGTCCTCGGTCAGTTGCAGGACATCGTCGGCCGTATCCTCGTCCTCGTCCTCGGCCTCGGCGGCGGCAGGTGCCTCGATCTCCACCTCGACCTCGTCGTCGCCGGCGGAATCAAACAGTTTGTCGAGGTCGTCCTGGGACATCTCCTCGCCGGCAGCGGGCATATCGTTCTCCGGTTCGGCCCCCGCCTTCCCCCCTGCGGGTGTGTCTTCATCGGAAATGATCCGGCGAATGGACGCCAGGATTTCCTCCATTGAAGGTTCTTGAGCTTGACTGGCGTTGGCCATATCGATCCCCGCACTCGACAACGCTGAGCCCGGCCCCCGGGACCAAGCAACTCCTGATCGGCTCGCAGCCCTTGACGGAACTGCCGAGTCGATCACGAAAAACTATAACCTGTTAAACCGCGAGGGGAAACGGACGAGCTTGCCGCGCGGCCCCCGCTGCGAACCTGTGCGGGCCAACAATTCCCCGATTCGGCCGGCTTTGCACGAAAAACCGCCCCCGCGATGCGAGGGCGGCGTCCCGTTTCGCCTCATCCGGTCGACCGGCCGACGCCGGTCAGCGGCCGTCCGGGGTCGTCAGCCCGTACCAGCTATTGCGCACTTTCTTGTAATGCGCAGTCTCGTCATAGCGGGCAACGCCAAGGCCGATCTGGTCGGAGGTCAGCCGGCCGATCGCCGAGATCAGCGCATAGGCGGCGACCGTGCGGTTGCGCTGCGCGCTGATCAGGCTGACCCGGCTGTTGACCAGATCGAACTGCGCGTTCAGCACGTCGAGCGTCGTACGCTGGCCGACGCGCTGTTCCTCGATCACGCCTTCCAGCGCGAGCTGGTTGGCCGCCACCGCGTCCTCGCCCGCCTGGATCGAGGCCTGGGCCGCCTGATACTGGCCCCAGGCCGAGACCACATTGGCGCGGATCCGGTCGCGGGCGACATCGAGCTGGATCTGGGTCTGGCCGAGATCCTCCTTCGCCTGCCGCACGCGGGAGGAGACGGCGCCGCCCTGATAGAGCGGGATCGACACCCGGCCGAAGATGCTGGCGCTGTCGACCGTATCGGTCGTCGGCGAGGACGGCGGACGCCACTGCCGCTGCAGGTCGGCCTCGACCGTCACCGTCGGCAGCAACTCGCCCTCGATGGTCTTGACGCCGAAGGTGCCGGCATCGACCAGATGCTGCGCCGCGAGAATCGAAGGGTGATTGCTGTCGCTGAGTTTCAGCCCCTCGTCGAGCGTGCGCGGCAGGCGGCCATAGATCGAGGTGCGGGCGGACAGCGACTTGGGGTCGGAGCCGACCACCTGGCGATAGATGGCGCGGGCGCTGTTGACATTGGCCAGCGCCAGGTTGAGGTCGGACTGCGCCTCCGAATAGCGGGCGCGGGCCTGCGACACGTCGGTGCGGGTGCCCTCGCCCACTTCGAAGCGATCCTGCGCCGCGCGCACCTGTTCGGACAGGAAGGCAAGGCTGCTGCGCCGCAGCGACACGATGGCGGTGGTGCTGATCACATCCATATAGGCGGTGGCCGCATCCAGCAGCACCGCCTGCTCGGTCGCCCGCAGGCTCTCGCGCTCGGCCCGCACCACGGCCTCGGCCTGGCGAACCGAATTCACCGTGCGGAAGCCGCGAAACAGCGCCTGCGACAGCGATATGCCGGCCGATGCGGTGTTCCTGTAGCGCGAGCCGCCCGGATCGGTGTGGGAATATTGCGAGCCGACGTCGATCCGGCCGAAGATCTGCGGCCGCCAACCGGACAGTGCCTGCGGCACCGACTCATTGACCGAACGCAGCGCCGCCCGCGCCGCGTTCAGTGTCGGATTGTCGGAATAAGCCTGCGCCAGCGCCTGGTCGATCGACTGCGCCTGCGCCGTCGCGGGAACGCCAGCGACTGCCGCCGCAAGCGCGGCCGCGAAGAGCCATGAACCCGTCCGCTTCACCTTGAACACCCCTGTACAACTCCGGAGCGGCCGCACCGGCACCAGTGCCGACGGCCGACTTCTGTTTGACGCCGGTTCCGCGATCCCTGCTCGCGGCCCATATGCCTCTGCCTGTCGGGATCCGCGACGTTCCGGCCCCATGGGCCTGCGTCGCTTATCGATCCCCGTTCGTTGCGGCCGCTGGTGTTCCGGCCTCAGTCATCTACTGTTGTTGTTCTTGTTTTTATTGCCGTTTCTGTCGTCGGCCGTCGTGCCGCCGTCGCTTCCGGTCCTGCACCCGTCAGCCCCTCCCGCAGCAGGCGAGCCAAGGCAGACCGATCATCTGACCTTTCGCGCCAGTCGTCAGTCGGATGTGTACTGTTATCTCCAGTCCGGCGCGACACAACCGCCGAAAAGTAACGAAAGGCGCATTCGCGGCCGAATGCGACCTCTTGGCAACACATGTGCCGGAAAATCACGCAGGGGCAAGGGAAAAGGGGGGGCAAGGGAAAGCGGCAAACGAAAAGGCCGCGCGGACATCCGTCCGGCGCGGCCTCAGACTGCTCGCGAAGGTCGGTAGAACCCCGTCAGAACACGAAAGTCTTCTCCCGCGCGAAGCCGGGCAGCAGCCGGGCCGAGGCATTGAAGGCGAAGCGCCCCGAAACCGCATCGCCGGAGCGGACATGGAGCTCGGCCTGGCCCGCGCCGCCAAGGCCGCGCACCGCCACCAGCCGGCCGCCATCCTTGAGCTGCGCCGTCAGCGCCTCCGGCAGCACCTCGATGGCGCCGTCGACGAAGATCACGTCATAGGGCCCCTCGGAAGCGCCGCCCTTGACGAGGTCGCCCTCGATCACCGCGGCGTTCTCGATCCCGAGTTCGACCAGCAGTTCGGACGCGGCCGCCGCGACCGCGCTGTCCGATTCGAGGCCGACCACGGAGCCCGCCAGTTGCGCGAAGACCGCGACGCTGTAGCCGGTGCCGCAGCCGACGCACAACACGACTTCGCCAGGCTGGACGGCGGCGAGCTGCACCAGCTTGCCGAAGACATGCGGCTTCATCAGGTAGCGGCTTGCGCTCCCCTCGCCGGCAACGAGGACGTCCTGGTCGCTATAGGCGATGCAGCGCCGGGAGGCCGGCACGAAGCGTTCGCGCGGCACGCTCTCCATGGCGTCAAGAACCCGCAGGTCGGTGACGTCGTTGGTCCGTAGCTGGTTGTCCACCATATGGGTGCGGACCTGCTCGTAATCGCCCATTGCACGCCTCTTCGCATTGTCGGGCCGGCCCGCTTGCGGCACGCCAGCGGCCTCAACGCCCGTATCGCCGAGCCCGGAACTCCTCATGCGGTTCCTTACCGGGGTCCGGCGCGCCTGACAAGCCGCACGCGCGCCGCAGTCCGCCTTCCTCGTCCCCCGCGTCATAACGATGCGATCACGCCCTGCAACCGAAGATAGAAAACAGACAAGCCGGCGCACCGATCTCCGCAACACCCCCGCGGTATCGGCCGTCGAACATCGATATTCGAGGGCAAGAACAGGGCTCGAACTGAGAGCCCCGACAGTCAGGGCGCCGACAGTCAGGGCGCAGGCAGTCAGGGCGCGGAAAGGCAGCCGGTTCGCGGACCGGTTTCGCCTTACCCCTGGAGTCGCCGCCCCGAGGGAGCGCGTCAATGCTGTTTGGGGATCCGCACGACAAGACGCCCGCGCAGTCGGGCTGGTCGATCGACTGGCGTTTCGACCAGTTGCTGCTGAAGCTGGGGCGCCACGACCAGATCCGGCTCGCCAAGGGGCTGGCCGCGCGCAGATTCGGCAACCGCGACCTTTCCCGCCTGACCCGCGAGCAGAAGGCCCTGCTGATTCCGGACTGCGAACGCGAGCTCGTCGTCGCCATCGCGCTGAAGAGCCGCCGGCCCTATGGCCGGGATGGCCGCCTGCCGCGCCAGCGCCCGCGCCGCCGTCACCGGCTGCTTGGCGGCTTGAACGGAAGATCGTCCAGCGTCATGCCGGAATAGACCTTCAGCCAGTAGAAGGCGGCGAAGACCACCGCCGCCACGGCGGTGGTGATCAAGGCCTTGCGGAGAAGCTGCGGCCGCATCGGAGCGCTGGACACGGTGCCCGGCGACACCTCTCCGCCCTCCTCCTGCGTCACCACGCCGATCGGCAGGATCGCGAAGAGGATGATCCACCAGATGACGAAATAGATCGCGAGCGAGGATACCAGAGACACCGTCTTGCCTTTTCGAAGATCTGTTGCCGTCGCGGCGCCGGCCGGTCGTCAGACCTGCTCCAGCTCCACCAGCGTACCATTGAAATCCTTCGGATGCAGGAACAGCACCGGCTTGCCATGGGCGCCGATCTTCGGCTCGCCCGTGCCCAGCACCCGTGCCCCCTTTTCCACCAGCCGGTCGCGGGCGGCGAGAATGTCCTCCACCTCGTAGCAGACATGGTGGATGCCGCCGGAGGGGTTGCGCTCCAGGAAGGCATTGATCGGCGAGTTGTCGCCGAGCGCTTCCAGCAGCTCGATCTTGGTGTTGGGCAGTTCGATGAACACCACCGTCACGCCATGGTCCGGCTCGGCCTGCGGCTGCGACACCCGAGCGCCCAGCGTGTCGCGATAGGTGGCGGTCGCCGCCGCAAGGTCCGGCACGGCGATGGCCACATGGTTCAGGCGTCCGATCATCAGCTTCCCTCCACGACAGACGAGCGCCGGCTAACCGGCCGGCTGCGTCACTCATGACGCATGGCGGGCGCGCCCGCCACCCGTCAATTGGTCACACGCGCTGAACCAGCGCCTCGGTCAGCGGCTTCTTGCCCCAGCAGTCGCGCACCGCCGCGCGCGCCGCCCGCCGCGCCGCCTCGGCGACGAGATCGTCGTCCTTGCGCCGGTTCTTCGGAATGCTGTCCAGCGCCGACATCACCTCGTCGATGACGATGTCCTCAAGGTCGTCGCCGTCGCGGTCGGTCTCCGGCAGGCCGAACAGCGACACCATCGGCTCGCCGATCAGCGTGCCCTTGGCATCGATCACGACGCAGACGGTGACGGCGCCGGCGAAGGACAGCTTGCGCCGCTCGTTGACGCCCATCTCCTCCGGGTCGCCATAGAGCAGCCCGTCCTTGACCGTGATGCCGGTCGGCACCTCGTCCACCACCGTCAGCTTGCCCGGCGCCAGCCGGACAATGTCGCCGTTGCGGGCGATCAGCGTGTTCTTGATGCCGTGGCGCAACGCCAGGTCCCGGTGCGCCTTCAGGTGCACCGCCTCGCCATGGGCGGGAATGAGCGCCTTCGGCTTGACCAGGTCGTAGAGCTGGACCAGCTCGTCCTGGCGCGGATGGCCGGACACATGGACGAGCGCGTCGCGGTCGGTGACGATCTCCACCTCCGCCTCGGCCAGCCGGTTGGCGATCGCCCCGACCGCCTTCTCGTTGCCGGGGATCGTGCGCGAGGAGAAGATCACCGTGTCGCCCTTCGACAGCGCCACGTTGCGATGGTCGCCGGCGGCGATACGGGCGAGCGCTGCCCGCTCCTCGCCCTGGCTGCCGGTCAGCAGCAGCACCACCCGCTCCGGCGGCAGGTAGCCATAGGCATCTTCCGAGAGAAAGGCTGGCAGGTCGTCGAGATAGCCGAGTTCGCGCGAGACCTCGATGGTTCTATGCATCGAGCGGCCCATCACGACGACGTCCCGCTCGGCCGCCTTCGCCGCCAGCGCCACCGAGCGGATGCGCGCGACGTTCGAGGCGAAGGTGGTCACCGCGACGCGGCGCTTGGCCTTGCGGATCACCCTGGCGAGGTCCTTGGCGACATCCGCCTCGCTCGGGCTCGATCCCTCGCGCGGCGCATTGGTGCTGTCGCAGATCAGTGCGACGACGCCCTCGCGGCCGATCTCGGCGAGCCGCTCGGTATCGATCGGCTTGCCGATGCCCGGCGTCGGGTCGATCTTCCAGTCGCCCGAATGCAGCACCGTGCCGGCCGGGCTGCGGATCGCCAGCGCGCAGGGCTCGGGAATCGAGTGCGACATGGCGACGAACTCGACCTCGAACGGGCCGATCTCCACCCGCGCGCCCTGCTCCACCACCGTCACCGGGATCTTGCCGGCGCCCGGCTCGCTTGCCGCCTTCGCCTCCAGCAGAGCCGCCGTGAAGGCGGTCATGTAGAGCGGCGCCTTCAGCCGCGGCCACAGATGCACGATGGCGCCGTAATGGTCCTCATGCGCGTGGGTGATGACGATGCCGTCGAGCCGGTCGAGCTCTTCCTCGATGAAGCGGATGTCCGGCACGACGATGTCGACGCCGGGAAGGTCCGGCCCGGCAAAGGTGACGCCGCAGTCGACCATCAGCCAGCGGCGATCATGGGCCGGCCCGAAGCCGTAAAGCGCCATGTTCATGCCGATCTCGCCGAGACCGCCGAGCGCGACAAAAACGAGTTCGCTCTCGCCCGAGCCCTTGCCGCCCGCCTTCTTTCTGGTGGCCATTCCATACTCCTGTCCGGATCGGACAGCGGCCGTCCTTGCGGATCCGCGCCCTGCCGCCGGTCTTCCAAAATACCGATATGGACCATCCGCCGGATGCGGACAGCCTGGTCTCGCGGGACAGTTCACCGGCAGGGCTTCCGCGACAGGCCCGCCTGCAATCTCGTCGTCAGCCGGCCGTTCTGCCGGCGGCGGAGGTGCGAAGAGCCGCGCCATCGAAGAAGACGTCGCCGGCGGCGATCGTCTGCCTCGTGTCGCCGGCTTCCAGCACCAGCCGCCCGTCCGGGTCGAGCCCGGCAAAAATCCCGTTGAGCTCCCGGTCCTCCAGCCGCACCCGGATCGGTGCGCCGATGCCGACAGCCCGGCGGCGCCAGTCGTCGAGGCACAGCGAGAACGGCTCCTCGCGCCAGCGCATCATGTAGCGCTCGACGCTCGCCGCGAGCGCGGCGAAGGCCCGCTCGAGGCGGACCGGAAAGCCGAGCCCGGCAAGGTTCGCCGCCTTGTAGTCCGGCAGCTCCGGATGATGCGCAAGGTTGAGCCCGAAGCCGCATACCACCGCACGCCGCCCGTCCGCAAGCAGTGTCGCCTCAAGCAGGATGCCGGAGATCTTGGCGCCGTCCACCAAAAGGTCGTTCGGCCACTTCAGCCGGACCAGCCCATAGGAGCCGGTCATCGCGTCGACCGCGTCGGCAAGCGCCAGCGCCGCGACCAGCGGAAACTGGCCGATGCGCTCCGCCGGCATCGGATCGATGGTCAGCAGCGAGGCATAGAGATTGCCCGGCTCGGACACCCAGGGCCGCGCCCGCCGGCCCCGGCCCGAGGTCTGGCGGCCGGCAAGGACCCACAGGTTTCCCGGATCGCCCTCGCCTGCCGCGGCCAGGGCCGCGCTGTTGGTCGACCCAAGCTCCGCATGGGCGGCAACGCGGTATCCCGCGACGCCGGCAACCTCGCGAACCCGGCCGTCGAAGGCGAGCATGCTCAGAACAGCGTCCCCGCCGCCGCGCCGACCATCTCCACCACCGGCCCGGCAAAGACGATGAACAGCACCACGAAGGCGGTCGACAGGCCGAGGGTGAACTTCAGCTCCACCGGCATCGGCAGGAACTGGCGCGCCGGCTCGTCGAAGAACATCACCTTGAAGATGCGCAGGTAGTAATAGGCACCCACCACCGAGGCGAGAACGCCGATCACCGCCAGCGGATAGAGCCCCGCCTCGACCGCCGCCAGGAACACGTAGAACTTGGCGAAGAAGCCGATGAACGGCGGAATGCCGGCCAGCGAGAACATCAGGATGCCGAGCAGCACCGCCATCGGCAGGTTGGTGCGCGACAGGCCGGCAAGGTCGGAAATCTCCTCGACCATGCCCTCCTTGCGCCGCATCGACAGGATGCAGGCGAAGGCGCCGAGCGTCATCACCAGATAGGCGGTCATGTAGATCATGACACCCTCGACGCCGGCCCGCGATCCGGCGGCAAGGCCGACCAGCGCGAAGCCCATATGGCTGATCGAGGAATAGGCCATCAGCCGCTTGATATTCTTCTGGCCGATCGCGGCGAAGGCGCCGAGCGCCATCGAGGCGATGGAGATGAAGACGACGATCTGCTGCCAGTCGCGGGTCACCGGCTCGAACGCCTCGATGACGACGCGGGTCAGGAGGCCCATGGCGGCGATCTTCGGCGCCGCCGCGAAGAAGGCGGTGACCGGCGTCGGCGCGCCCTCGTAGACGTCCGGCGTCCACATGTGGAACGGCACCGCCGAGATCTTGAAGGCAAGGCCGGCCAGGATGAAGACGAGGCCGAAGATCAGGCCGAGCGAGGAGCCGCCCTGCGCCGCGATGGCGGCGGCGATGGCGGCAAAGCCGGTCTGGCCGGTGAAGCCGTAGACCAGCGACATGCCGTAGAGCAGCATGCCGGAGGAGACCGAGCCGAGGACGAAATATTTCAGGCCCGCCTCGGTGGAGCGGACGCTGTCGCGGTTGAAGGCGGCGATCACATAGAGCGCCAGCGACGACAGTTCGAGGCCGAGATAGAGCGTGATCAGGTCGTTGGCCGACAGCATCAAGAGCATGCCGAGCGTCGACAGCACGATCAGCACCGGATACTCGAAGCGCTCGAAATTCTCGTTGCGGGCGAAGGCCACCGACATGGCGATGGCGAAGCCCGAGCCGACCAGCGTCAGCAGCTTGAGATAGCGGGCGAAGCCGTCCAGCACGAAGGCGCCGTGGAAGGTCGTCGTCGCGGTGATGCCGAACTGCGCGGGCAGCAGCAGCGGCAGCGCCGCCACCGCCAGCAGCGCCACCGACAGCGCGGTCACGTAAGGCGTGATCCTGCGGCCACCGAACACGCCGATCATCAAGAGCGCCAGCGCACCTGCGGCGAGGAACAGCTCCGGCAGCGCGGGCGACAGATCCGGGAGTTGGGAATAGGCGGTCATGGCGTCTTTCGTCCTCGGGACCTTACTGCACCAGCATGGCGGTCGAGTGGGCCGCCTCGATCGCGGCGTGGTATTTCGTCACGAGCGCCCCCACCGAGGCGGCCGTGGCATCCAGGATCGGCGAGGGATAGAAGCCGAACAGGATGGTCAGGATGATCATCGGAACCAGGATCACCTTTTCGCGCAACGTCAGGTCGGTGATCGACTTCAGGCTCTCCTTGTCGAGCGCGCCGAACACCACGCGCCGGTAGAGGTAGAGCGCATAGGCGGCCGACAGGATGACGCCCGACGTCGCCAGCAGCGCCACCCAGGTGTTGACCTGGAACGCGCCCATCAGCGTCAGGAACTCGCCGACGAAGCCGCTGGTGCCCGGCAGGCCGACATTGGCCATGGTGAAGATCAGGAAGGCCACCGCGTAGAACGGCATCCGGTTGACCAGGCCGCCATAGGCGGAGATGTCGCGGGTGTGCATGCGGTCGTAGATGACGCCGACGCACAGGAACAGCGCGCCGGAGACGATGCCGTGCGACAGCATCTGGAACAGCGCGCCCTGCACGCCCTGCTCGGTCATGGTGAAGATGCCCATGGTGACATAGCCCATGTGCGCCACCGAGGAATAGGCGATCAGCTTCTTGATGTCCTCCTGGGCGAGCGCCACCAGCGAGGTGTAGACGATCGCCACGACGGACAGCGTGAACACCAGCGGCGCGAACATCTCGCTCGCCAGCGGGAACATCGGCAGCGAAAACCGCAGGAAGCCGTAGCCGCCCATCTTCAGCAGGATCGCCGCCAGGATCACCGAGCCGGCCGTCGGCGCCTCCACGTGCGCATCCGGCAGCCAGGTGTGCACCGGCCACATCGGCATCTTCACCGCGAAGGAGGCGAAGAAGGCCAGCCACAGCCAGGTCTGCATGCTTCCGGGGAAGCCATGCGCCATCAGCGTCGGGATATCGGAGGTGCCCGCATCCCAGTACATCGCCATCAGCGCGATCAGCATCAGCACCGAGCCGAGCAGCGTGTAGAGGAAGAACTTGTAGCTGGCATAGACGCGCCGCTTGCCGCCCCACACGCCGATGATCAGGAACATCGGGATCAGGCTGGCCTCGAAGAACACATAGAACATCACCAGGTCCAGCGCGCAGAACACGCCGATCATCAGCGTTTCCAGCACCAGGAAGGCGACCATGTATTCCTTCACGCGCAACTGCACGCTCTGCCAGCTCGCCAGGATGCAGAAGGGCATCAGGAAGGTGGTGAGGATGACGAACAGCATGGAAATGCCGTCGACGCCCATGCGGTAGCCGATGCTGCCGCCGAGCCACTCGCCGCTCTCCTGGAACTGGAAGCCCGGATTGCCCTTGTCGAAGCCGCCCCAGATGAACAGCGACACGATGAAGGTGAACACGGTGGTGATCAGCGCCACGCGGCGCATGTTCTCCTTCGCCCCCTCGTCCTCGCCGCGGACCAGCAGGATGAAGAAGACGCCGACCAGCGGAAGGAAGGTCGTGATCGAAAGAAGCGGCCAGTTGCTCATCAGTGAGCGCCCCCGACGGAGAACATGGACCAGGTGATCAGCGCGGCGACGCCGATCAGCATGGCGAATGCGTAGTGATAGAGATACCCGGTCTGCAGGCGCACGGCCCAGGAACTGACATCCTGGACCCGGGCGGCGATGCCGTCCGGCCCGAGCCGGTCGATCGTCGCCTCGTCGCCCTTCTTCCAGAGCTGGCGGCCGAGCCACATGGCGGGCCGGACGAAGATCACGTCATAGAGCTCGTCGAAGTACCACTTGTTCAAGAGGAAGCGGTACAGGCCGTCGTGACGCTCGGCGAGCCGCCGCGGAATCTCCGGCGAGCGGATGTAGAACAGCCAGGCGACGGCGAACCCGCCGACCATCATCACGAAGGGCGAGGCCTTCACCCACAGCGGCACCTCGTGGATGTCGTGCAGGATGTGGTTCTCCTCGGAGGTGAACAGCGCCCCCTTCCAGAAGCTCTCGTAGCCTTGGCCCATGAACACGCCGGCGAAGACAAGGCCCGCGAACACCGCACCGACCGCGAGGATCATCAGGGGCACGGTCATCACCAGCGGGCTCTCGTGCACATGCTTCATCACGTCGACGGAGGCGCGCGGCTTGCCGTGGAAGGTCATGAAGGCCAGGCGCCAGGAGTAGAACGAGGTCAGGCCCGCCGCCGCGACCGTCAGCCAGAAGCCGTACTGGGCGAAGGCATTGTGGCCGACATAGGCCGCCTCGATGACGCCGTCCTTGGAGAAGAAGCCGGCGGTCAGCGGGAAGCCGGTCAGCGCCAGCGTGCCGATCACCATCATCCAGTAGGTCAGCGGGATGTGCTTGGCGAGGCCGCCCATCTTGCGCATGTCCTGCTCGTTCGACACGGCATGGATCACCGAGCCGGCGCCGAGGAACAGCAGCGCCTTGAAGAAGGCATGCGTGAACAGGTGGAAGATCGCGATAGAATAGGCCCCGACGCCGAGCGCGACGAACATGTAGCCGAGCTGCGAGCAGGTCGAATAGGCGATCACCCGCTTGATGTCGTTCTGGACGAGGCCGACGGTCGCCGCGAAGAACGCCGTCGTCGCGCCGAAGAAGGTCACGACGGTCAGCGCGGTGTGCGACAGTTCGAACACCGGCGACAGGCGCGCCACCATGAACACGCCCGCCGTCACCATGGTGGCGGCGTGGATCAGCGCGGAGACCGGCGTCGGGCCCTCCATCGCGTCCGGCAGCCAGGTGTGCAGCAGGAACTGCGCCGACTTGCCCATGGCGCCCATGAACAGCAGCAGGCAGGTGACGGTCAGCGCCGTGTCCTGGGTGAGCTGATAGCCGAGGAAGCTCAGCACCACCTGCGGCTCGCCGGCGGCGAAGCCCTGGGCATTGGCGAAGATCGCGTCGTAATCGGTGGAATTGAACAGGACGAAGATGCCGAAGATGCCGAGGATGAAGCCGAAGTCGCCGACGCGGTTGACGATGAAGGCCTTCATCGCCGCCGCGTTCGCCGAGGGCTTCTGGTACCAGAAGCCGATCAGCAGATAGGAGGCAAGGCCGACGCCCTCCCAGCCGAAGAACATCTGCAGCAGGTTGTCGGAGGTCACCAGCGTCAGCATCGCGAAGGTGAACAGCGACAGATAGGCGAAGAAGCGCGGCCGGTGCGGATCGTGGTGCATGTAACCGATGGAGTAGACATGCACGAGCGCCGACACCGTGTTGACCACCACCAGCATGACGGCGGTCAGGGTGTCGACGCGGATCGTCCACTCCACGTCCAGCGCGCCGGAGGTCATCCAGCGCATCACCGGTTCCTTGACCACTGCGGTGTCGCCGTAGCCGATGGAAATGAAGCCGATCCACGACAGGATCGCCGCGACGATCAGCAGGCCGGAGGTGATGTATTCGCTCGCCTTGGCGCCGATCATCCGGCCGAACAGGCCGGCGATCAGGAAGCCGATCAGGGGCAGAAAGACGATAAGCTGGTACATCCTGCCCTTACCCCTTCATCATGTTGACGTCTTCAACCGCGATCGAGCCGCGGTTGCGGTAGAACACCACCAGGATCGCAAGGCCGATGGCCGCCTCGGCGGCGGCGACGGTCAGCACCAGCAGCGCGAAGACCTGCCCGACCAGATCGCCGAGGAACGCCGAGAAGGCGACCAGGTTGATGTTGACGGAGAGCAGCAGGAGCTCCACCGACATCAGGATGACGATCACGTTCTTGCGGTTCAGGAAGATGCCGAAGATTCCGATGGTGAACAGAATCGCGGCGACCGCCAGATAGTGTGACAGACCGATTTCCATGGGCGCCTCGTGATGCTCCCCCGAGTGAGACCTTCGGCGCGCGGCCCGGGCGGGCGCGCACCGTGAATGCGAGTGGCGGGATCCTCAGATCCCCTTGCCGGTTTCGACCTTGCGCACCTCGACCGACGCCTCGCGCGTGCGGCCGACCTGCGCCGAGATGTCCTGCCGCTTGACGCCCTTCCTGTGGTGCAGCGTCAGCACGATGGCGCCGATCATCGCCACCAGCAGGATCAGGCCGGCCGTCTGGAAGAACAGGATGTAGCGGGTGTAGATCAGCTCGCCGAGGGCGCGGATGTTCGACATGTCGGCGGGCAGCGGCGCGGGCGCTGCCGCGGTGCCGGCGATCTCCGGCGAGATCACCCAGGCGCCGAGCACGAACAGCAGCTCGGCCAGCAGGATCAGCCCGATCAGCCCGCCCACCGGCATGTATTGCAGGAAGCCCTGGCGCATCTCGACGAAATCGACGTCGAGCATCATCACCACGAACAGGAACAGCACCATCACCGCGCCGACATAGACGACGATCAGCAGCATCGCCAGGAACTCGGCGCCGAGCAGGATGAACAGGCCGGCGGCGTTGAAGAAGGCGAGAATCAGGAACAGGACGGAGTGGACCGGATTGCGCGAGGCGATGACCATGAAGGCCGACGCCACGGCAACCGTGGCGAAGAGATAGAAGAAGATGGCTTGCAGGACCATGTCGCGGTGTGCCCCCGTCGTCCCCGTTTAAGTCGCAGCCGCTTCGCGGCTCCAGTTGAATGGCGTGTCCGGCGCGGGTCGGCCTCGTCTTAGACCACGGGCCGCGCGCCGTCCACTCCCCGCGCCTCAGCGATAAGGCGCGTCCATCGCGATGTTGCTGGCGATCTCCCGCTCCCAACGGTCGCCGTTCGCCAGCAGCTTGTCCTTGTCGTAGTAGAGTTCCTCGCGCGTCTCGGTGGCGAACTCGAAGTTCGGTCCCTCGACGATGGCATCCACCGGACAGGCCTCCTGACAGAAGCCGCAATAGATGCACTTGACCATGTCGATATCGTAACGGGTCGTGCGCCGCGTGCCGTCGTTGCGGCGCGGGCCGGCCTCGATGGTGATCGCCTGGGCCGGGCAGATCGCCTCGCACAGCTTGCAGGCGATGCAGCGCTCCTCGCCGTTCGGATAGCGGCGCAGCGCGTGCTCGCCGCGGAAGCGCGGGCTCACCGGCCCCTTCTCGAACGGGTAGTTGATCGTCGGCTTCGGCTTGAAGAAGTAGCGCATCGCCAGGAAGAAGGCCGAGACGAACTCCTTCAGCAGAAGCGATTTTGCCGCCTGTTGCAGTGCCATGGCGTCGAGCCCCGTGGTTACGTTTTCCTCTGGCCCCGCATCGGTCCCGCGAGCCTTTCGCAAAGGCGCGGACCGCGAGCGGCCAAATCCTTGAACTGTGCCGGCATGCCGTCCCCGGCCGCCGGCTCGAAACTTTCGTCCGCCTATCCGGCGAGCGCGCTGCCGGCGAGGTATCCGACCACCGGAAACCCGACCAGCGAGAAGGCCATCACCAGGATCTGGATCTGGCCCATGTAGCGGCCGAGCAGGCTGTCGCGCCCGCCCTGCTGCCGCTTCTGTCGCTCCGCCGCCGCCCGCAACACGCCGACGACGATCTTGTAGTCGATCCAGCCCACATAGAGGCCGATGGCGGCACCGATCAGTCCGGCAATCGAGACCGACATGCCGCCCTCCCCCTACCTAGGCCGTGGCCGGCCGTTACGCGCCGGTCGGCGCCCAGCCCATCGCCATCAGCACCGCCGCGACGATGAACACCATGGCCAGCGACAGCGGCAGGAACACCTTCCAGCCGAGGCGCATCAACTGGTCGTAGCGGTAGCGCGGGACCATCGCCTTGACCATCGCGAACATGAAGAACACCAGCAGCGACTTCAGCAGGAACCAGACGAAGCCCGGCACCCAGGTGAACGGCGCGAAGTCCAGCGGCGGCAGCCAGCCGCCCATGAACAGGATGGTCGTCAGCGCGCACATCAGCGCGATCGACACATACTCGCCGAGCATGAACATCATGTAGGGCGTGGAGCCGTACTCGACCATGAAGCCGGCGACCAGCTCGGACTCGGCCTCGGCAAGGTCGAACGGCGGCCGGTTGGTTTCCGCCAGCGCCGAGATGAAGAAGATCACGAACATCGGGAACAGCGGCAGCCAGTACCAGTTCAGGAAGGCCAGCCACGGCACGCCGAGCGCGCTGGCAAGGCCGGTTTCCTGCGCCCGGACGATGTCCGAAAGGTTCAGCGAGCCGACGCACAGGAGCACCGTCACGATGACGAAGCCGATCGACACCTCGTAGGAGACCATCTGCGCCGCCGAGCGCAGCGCCGACAGGAACGGATATTTCGAGTTCGAGGCCCAGCCGCCGATGATGATGCCGTAGACGCCGAGCGAGGAAATCGCGAGGATGAACAGGATGCCGACATTGATGTCGGCGATCACCCAGCCTTCAGCGACCGGCACCACCGCCCAGGCGGTCAGCGCCAGCGTCACCGTGACCAGCGGCGCCAGCAGGAACAGGCCCTTGTTGGCGCCGGCCGGGATCACCGGCTCCTTCAGCACGAATTTCAAAAGGTCGGCGAAGGACTGCAGCAGGCCCCAGGGGCCGACCACGTTCGGGCCGCGCCGGATCTGCACCGCCGCCCAGATCTTGCGGTCGGCATACAGGATATAGGCCACGATCAGCAGCAGCGCGACCAACAGCAGCAGGCTCTGTGCCACCATGATGATCAGCGGGAAGAGGTAATCCGCCCAGAAGTCCGCCATCATTGCCCCCGTTTACTCCGCGGCCTCTGCCGCGCGTGCCTTGGCGAGGGCCGAACACTCGGCCATCGTCGCGGAGGCCCGCGCGATCGGATTGGTAAGGTAGAAGTCGGTGACCGCCGGCTGGAACGCCTCGCCGGTCATCTTGCCGCCGAGCGCGGCCGCCTTCGCGGTGCCCTCGCCGCCATCGCTGTCGATGGCGTCGATGCCGGCCATCAGCGGATGCGCCGCATAGAGCGCCTTGCGCAGTTCCTCGAGCGAATCGAACGGCAGCGCCGCGCCGAGCTGGGCCGACAGCGCCCGCAGGATCGCCCAGTCCTCGCGCGCCTCGCCCGGCGGGAAGGCGGCACGCTCGCCGAGCTGCACGCGCCCTTCCGTGTTGACGAAGGTGCCCGACTTCTCGGTATAGGCCGCCCCCGGCAGGATCACGTCGGCGCGATGCGCGCCGCGGTCGCCATGGGTGCCGATATAGACGACGAAGGCCCCGCCAAAGGCGCCCATGTCCATCTCGTCGGCGCCGAGCAGGACTACGACGTCCATCGCGCCCTCGCCGGCCGCCTGCTGGATCGCCGCCGTGCCCTTGCCGCCCTCGCCCGGCACGAAGCCGATGTCGAGGCCGCCGACGCGCGCCGCCGCCGTGTGCAGAACCGAGAAGCCGTTCCAGTCGGGCCCGACCGCGCCGACCGACTGCGCCAGCGCGGCCGCCGCCGACAGCACGGCAGCGCCATCGCTGCGCGACAGCGCGCCCTGGCCGACGATGATCAGCGGACGCTCGGCGTCCTTGAGCACCTTGGCAAAGCCGTGCTTGCCGGCCGCCAGATCCACCAGCGTCTCGGCGCCGGCGCCCAGATAGGTCGCCGGATAGGTCAGGTCGGCCGGCTGGCCGATGACGCCGACGGGGAGCGGGCCCATGCGCATGCGCTTGCGGATGCGCGAATTCAGCACCGGCGCCTCGAGCCGCGGGTTGGAGCCGATGATCAGCACCGCGTCCGCGTCCTCGATGCCCTCGATCGTCGCGTTGAACAGGTAGGAGGAGCGGCCGAGCGCCGGATCCAGCGCCGCGCCGTCCTGGCGGCAGTCGAGATTGGCCGAGCCGAGCGCGCTCATCAGGCTCTTCAGCGCGAACATTTCCTCGACGCTGGCGAGATCCCCGGCGATCGCCGCAAGCTTCTCCGGGCTCGACGCCTTGACCTTGGCGGAGATGGCCGCGAAGGCCTCGCCCCAGCTTGCCGGCCGCAGCCGGCCGTCGACGCGCACATAGGGGCGGTCGAGGCGCTGGGTCTTCAGCCCGTCCCAGATGTAGCGGGTCTTGTCGGAGATCCACTCCTCGTTGACCGCCTCGTTGAGACGCGGCAGCACGCGCATGACCTCGCGGCCGCGGGTGTCGACGCGGATCGCCGAGCCGACCGCATCCATCACGTCGATGCTCTCGGTCTTCTTCAGCTCCCAGGGCCGGGCCTGGAACGCATAGGGCTTGTGGGTCAGCGCGCCGACCGGGCACAGGTCAACGACGTTGCCCTGCATCTCCGAGGACAGCGCCTGTTCCAGATAGGAGGTGATCTCCGCGTCCTCGCCCCGGCCGATCAGGCCGAGATCGGCGACGCCGCAGACCTCCGTGGTGAAACGGACGCAACGCGTGCAATGGATGCAGCGCGTCATGATCGTCTTCACCAGCGGGCCGATATACTTGTCCTCGACGGCGCGCTTGTTCTCCGCATAGCGCGAGGAATCGACGCCATAGGCCATCGCCTGGTCCTGCAGGTCGCACTCGCCGCCCTGGTCGCAGATCGGGCA
The DNA here is from genome assembly GCF_900185735.1 of Stappia sp. P2PMeth1. Taxonomy (NCBI): domain Bacteria; kingdom Pseudomonadati; phylum Pseudomonadota; class Alphaproteobacteria; order Hyphomicrobiales; family Stappiaceae; genus Stappia; species Stappia sp. P2PMeth1. The sequence goes on from NZ_FYAW01000015.1 coordinate 205,384, forward strand.
GTCGAGCGGATGGTTGATCAGCAGGAACTCCATCACGCCCTCGCGGGCCTTCTTGACCATCGGGGTCTTGGTGAAGACCTCCGGCGGCTCGCCGTTCGGGCCCGGGCGCAGGTCGCGCACGTTCATGGCGCAGGAGGCGACCGGCTTCGGCGGCCCGCCCTTCACCTCGACCAGGCACATGCGACAGTTGCCGGCGATCGACAGCCGGTCGTGGAAACAGAAGCGCGGCACCTCGGCACCCGCCGCCTCGCAAGCCTGCAGCAGCGTGTAGTCCTGCGGAACCTCGATCTCCTTGCCGTCGACAAAGATCGTCTTGTTCATGCCTTGCTGCCCTCGCGGCTTGCCCGCAGCGCCCTTGATGCGCGCGAACGTGTCGTTCTGTTTTCCGCGGCCATCTCTACGGCCGCCTTACTGTGCCGCCGCCAGCGACTGCGCCGGCTTGCGGCTCTTGGCCACATACTGGTCGATGCGCTCTTCGATCACCGGGCGGAAGTTCTTGATCAGTCCCTGGATCGGCCAGGCGGCCGCATCGCCGAGGGCGCAGATCGTATGGCCTTCCACCTGCTTGGTGACGTCGAAGAGCATGTCGATCTCTTCCTTGGAGGCGTTGCCCGCCACCATCCGCTCCATCACCCGCCACATCCAGCCCGTGCCCTCGCGGCACGGGGTGCACTGGCCGCAGCTCTCGTGCTTGTAGAAATACGAGAGCCGGGCAATCGCCTTGATGATGTCGGTGGAGCGGTCCATCACGATCACGGCCGCCGTGCCGAGGCCCGATCCCAGCCCGCGCAGGCTGTCGAAGTCCATCGGACAGTCGATGATGTTCTCGGCCGTCACGCAAGGCACCGACGAGCCGCCGGGGATCACCGCGAGCAGATTGTCCCAGCCGCCGCGAATGCCGCCGCAATGGCGCTCGATCAGCTCGCGGAAGGGAATGCCCATCTCCTCCTCGACCGTGCAGGGACGGTTGACGTGGCCGGAGACGCAGAACAGCTTGGTGCCGGCATTGTTCGGCTTGCCGAGGCCGGCGAACCAGGCGGCACCCCGGCGCAGGATCGTCGGGGCAACGGCGATCGACTCGACATTGTTCACCGTCGTCGGGCAACCGTAGAGGCCGACATTGGCCGGGAACGGCGGCTTCAGCCGCGGCTGGCCCTTCTTGCCCTCCAGGCTCTCCAGCAGCGCGGTTTCCTCGCCGCAGATATAGGCGCCGGCGCCGTGATGGACATAGATGTCGAAGTCGTAGCCGTTCTTGTTGTTCTTGCCGATCAGCCCGGCGTCATAGGCCTGGTCGATCGCCGCCTGCAGCCGCTCGCGCTCGCGGATGAACTCGCCGCGCACATAGATATAGGCGGCGATGGCGCCCATCGCGTAGCCGGCGATCAGACAGCCCTCGACCAGGGTGTGCGGGTCATGGCGCAGGATCTCGCGGTCCTTGCAGGTGCCCGGCTCCGACTCGTCCGCATTGACGACGAGATAGGCCGGACGCCCGTCCGACTCCTTCGGCATGAACGACCACTTGAGCCCGGTCGGGAAGCCGGCGCCGCCGCGCCCGCGCAGGCCCGACGTCTTCATCTCGTTGATGATCCAGTCGCGGCCCTTGTCGATGAGGCCCTTGGTGCCGTCCCAGTGGCCGCGCTGGCGCGCGCCGTCGAGGCCCCAGTCGTGCAGGCCGTAGATATTGGTGAAGATCCGGTCCTGATCCTTCAGCATCGCGATCCCCTTCCCTTACGACTCGTTGGTCGGCGCATCGCCGCTGCCGGCGCGCCTGGAGAACTCGGTTTCGCCGCCGGCCGCCAGGATCTGGGCCTGGGCGATCCAGTCCTCGCGGTCGATACGCCCCTTGAACCTCAGCCGTGTGTCGACCCAGGCCTTGTTCTCCTCGGTCCAGGCGGCGATCTGGTCGAAATGATAGACGCCGAGCTCGTTGAGGATGCCCTCGATCTTCGGGCCGACGCCCTTGATCCGCTTCAGATTGTCGGCCGCGCCGCCGCGCGCGCCTTCCAGCAGCTCAGGCCGCGTCTCGCCGGCGGTGCCGCCGGCAAGGTCGAGGCTGGTCTGCGGGCTCTCGTGGTCCTTGACGGCGGAGACGGGCCGTCCCGCCTCCATCGGCTTGGGTCCCGGATCATCGGCCGGCACGTCCGGCAGCTTGGTCTTGGTCTCGGGCTTGGCCTCGGGCTTGGCGAGATCGGCGGGCTTGCCGGGCCGGGGCGCCGGCGCCTTGGTGCTGGGGCTGGTCGCCTCGGCCGCGCCCGGAACGCCGTTATAGTCGCTGCCGCCGGCATTGATCGAGGCGCCGGCAAAGGCATGCGAGGCCACCTCGGCGCCCTTGACCACATGCGGCAGCGGATCGCCGCCGCGGGTCGTGTCGGCAAGGCCGGTCAGCGTCGTCGCGCCGCCCTCCGGCGCGCCGAAGCGGCGGCCGTTCTGCGGGCCCGGCGTCACCTCGCGCCCGGCGGAAATGTCGTCGATGAGCTGTTCCAGGCTCTCCGGCGTCAGGTCCTCGTAGGTGTCCTTGAAGATCTGCACCATCGGCGCGTTGACGCAGGCGCCAAGGCACTCGACCTCTTCCCAGGAGAAATCGCCATCCGCCGACAGTTCATGCGCATGGGCGGCGATCTTCGACTTGCACACGCGGATCAGGTCTTCGGCGCCGCGCAACTGGCACGGCGTCGTGCCGCAGACCTGGATATGCGCCTTCTTGCCGACCGGGGCGAGCTGGAACATCGTGTAGAAGGTCGCGACCTCCAGCACGCGGATGTCCGGCATGCCGAGCATTTCGGCGACATAGCGGATCGCCGGCTCGGGCAGCCAGCCGTCATGCTGTTCCTGCGCCCGCCACAGCAGCGGGATCACCGCCGAGGCCTGCCGGCCGTCGGGATAGCGCGCGATGATCTTCCTGGCCCATTCCAGATTGGCCGCCGTGAAGGCGAAGCTCGCGGGCTGCTCAGGGTGAAGGCGACGAACGGCCATTACCGGTCAACCTCTCCGAACACGATGTCGAGGGAGCCGAGCACCGCCGACACGTCGGCCAACTGGTGTCCACGGCACATGAAATCCATCGCCTGCAGATGGGCAAAGCCGGGGGCCTTGATCTTGCAGCGATAGGGCTTGTTGCTGCCGTCGGCGACGAGATAGACGCCGAACTCGCCCTTCGGCGCCTCGACGGCCGCATAGACTTCGCCTTCCGGCACGCGGTAACCTTCCGTGTAGAGCTTGAAGTGGTGGATCAGCGCTTCCATCGAGCGCTTCATCTCGCCGCGCTTGGGCGGAACCACCTTGCCGTCGACCGACGACACCGGCCCCTTTTCCACCGTCAGCTTCTCCAGGCACTGCTTCATCAGCCGCACCGACTGGCGCATCTCTTCCATGCGGATCAGATAGCGGTCGTAGCAGTCGCCGTTCTTGCCGATCGGGATGTCGAAATCGAGTTCGGCATAGCACTCATAGGGCTGCGCCTTGCGCAGGTCCCAGGCCGCGCCCGAGCCGCGCACCATGACGCCGGAGAAGCCCCGCGCCCAGGCGTCCTCCAGCGACACCACGCCGATATCGACGTTGCGCTGCTTGAAGATGCGGTTGTCGGTCAACAGGCCCTCGATATCGTCCAGCGACTGCAGGAACGGATCGCAGAAGTCCCAGATGTCGTCGAGCAGCTCCTTCGGCAGGTCCTGGTGCACGCCGCCCGGCCGCACATAGGCGGCATGCATGCGCGCGCCGCAGGCCCGCTCGTAGAACACCATCAGCTCCTCGCGCGGCTCGAAGCCCCACAGCGGCGGGGTCAGCGCGCCGACGTCGAGCGCCTGCGTCGTCACGTTCAGCAGGTGCGACAGGATCCGGCCGATCTCCGAATAGAGCACGCGGATGAGCTGGCCGCGCTTGGGCACGGTGATGCCGAGCATCTTCTCGACCGCCAGCGCGAAGGCATGCTCCTGGTTCATCGGCGCGACATAGTCGAGCCGGTCGAAATAGGGCACCGCCTGCAGGTAGGTCTTGTGCTCGATCAGCTTCTCGGTGCCGCGATGCAGCAGACCGATATGCGGATCGACGCGCGTCACCACCTCGCCGTCCAGCTCCAGCACCAGGCGCAGCACGCCGTGCGCCGCCGGATGCTGCGGACCGAAATTGATGTTGAAGTTGCGGACCTGAGCCTCTGCCATCGGCTGCCTCAATTGGTCTTGGCTTTTTCGTCGCCGGGCAGGATGTAGTCCGCACCCTCCCAAGGCGACATGAAGTCGAAGTCGCGGAATTCCTGGGTGAGCCGCACCGGCTCGTACACCACCCGCTTCTTCTCGTCGTCGTAGCGAACCTCGACATAGCCCGTCAGCGGGAAATCCTTGCGCAGCGGATGGCCGTCGAAGCCGTAGTCGGTCAGGATGCGGCGCAGGTCCGGATGGCCGGAGAACAGCACGCCATACATGTCATAGGCCTCGCGCTCGAACCATTCCGCGCCGGGGAACACGTCGACGATGGAGGGCACCGGCGTCTCCTCGTCGGCCATCACCTTGACGCGGATGCGCAGGTTCTGCTTCGGCGACAGGAAGTGGTAGACCACGTCGAAGCGGTTGTCCCGCTTCGGCCAATCGACGCCGCACAGGTCCGTCAGGTTGACGAACTGGCAACTGGAATCGTCGCGCAGGAACCGCACCACCTGGACGATCTCGGAAGCCCGCGCGACGAGCGTCAGCTCCCCATACGCGACCTTGTAGCCGTCGAGGGCATCGCCCAGATGCGCCTGAATGTGTTCGCCAAGCTCGGCGAGCGTCTCGTCCATGATCCTGACCCGTCTAGTCGCTTGCGGGAGGCGCGCCGGCCGGGCCGGCGCTCCGCTGGCGGCGTTCAGCGTTCGATCGTTCCGGTGCGGCGGATCTTCTTCTGCAGCAGAAGAACGCCGTAGAGCAGCGCCTCGGCGGTCGGGGGACAGCCGGGAACATAGATGTCGACCGGCACCACCCGGTCGCAGCCGCGCACCACCGAATAGGAGTAGTGGTAATAGCCGCCGCCATTGGCGCAGGAGCCCATGGAAATGACATAGCGCGGCTCCGGCATCTGGTCATAGACCTTGCGCAGGGCCGGAGCCATCTTGTTGGTCAGCGTGCCGGCGACGATCATCACGTCCGACTGGCGCGGCGAGGCGCGCGGCGCGAAGCCGAAGCGCTCGGCGTCATAGCGCGGCATCGACATCTGCATCATCTCGACCGCGCAGCAGGCGAGACCGAAGGTCATCCACATCAGCGAGCCGGTGCGCGCCCACTGGATCAGATTGTCGGTGGCGGTGACGACGAAGCCCTTGTCGGCCAGTTCGTCGTTGATCTCCATGAAGAACGGATCGCTCGCCCCGACAGGCTTGCCGGTGGCCGGGTCCAGGACGCCCTTCGGGGCCTGGGCGATGAGCGGCTGCTGCGAGGTCAGTCCCATTCCAGGGCCCCCTTCTTCCATTCGTAGATGAAGCCGACGGTCAGCACGCCGAGGAAGGCCATCATCGACCAGAAGCCGTACCAGCCGAGATCGCCGAACGCGACCGCCCAGGGGAACAGGAACGCCACTTCGAGATCGAAGATGATGAACAGCAGCGCGACCAGATAGAAGCGGATGTCGAACTTCATGCGCGCGTCGTCGAAGGCGTTGAAGCCGCACTCGTAGGCCGACAGCTTTTCCGAATCGGGATTCTTGTAGGCGAGCAGGAACGGCGAAATCAAAAGCGCGAGGCCGATGACGAGCGCAACCCCGATGAAGACGAGGATCGGAACGTAATCTCTCAGGAGCTCTTCCATGTCCTAATGTCCTTCCGCCGGGCCTTTTGCGCCGCGACAGCCTGCGCTGCCTGCGACATTCCCGGCCGCGCGACGCGCAGCCGGTCCCTCTCCCGGCGATTGCGGCGGATGCGCGTGGAGGCACGCTCCCGCCTGTGCCCATGGGGCACGCTTAGCCCACGCTCAATCGCAACGCAAGTCCGACGACGGTGTAATCGAAAGCGGTTTTTTTCGGGCGCGAAAGGCTCCTGCGTCGACGGGCGGTGCCCGGCCGACATCCCGGCGGCGGATCGGCGGGCCGGCCGCCCGGCGGCGGCAGCCGCCAGCGCCGCGCAGGGATGCGCCGGCATGCCGCACACAACAGGGTCTGGAAGAAAAAGGGGCGAGTGGCGCGAGTGACGGGGCTCGAACCCGCGACCTCCGGCGTGACAGGCCGGCACTCTAACCAACTGAGCTACACCCGCTCGCCCGCTTCGCAGTGCTGCGAAAGGCTCCCGTAAAAGGTGAGTGGCGCGAGTGACGGGGCTCGAACCCGCGACCTCCGGCGTGACAGGCCGGCACTCTAACCAACTGAGCTACACCCGCTCACCTCTTGGCGACGCTTGGCCGCCGGGAGTGGCGGTGATGTACGGCGCCCCGCGCGCCAAGTCAAGCGCAAGCGGCCCCGCATGTGACGATTGTGCGAAGTGGCTTGGCCCGCGCCCTCCCCGCTTGTGGAAAACGAAACGGACGCGCCCGGCAAGGCGCGTCCGTTGCAGCGTTCCGTCGCGCTCCGCGCGTGACCGGCGGGCGAAAACCGTTACAGGCTCGCGAGATACTTCATCGGGTCGACCGGCTTGTTGCCCCGGCGCAGCTCGAAGTGGAGCTGCGGCTGGCTGACCGATCCGGTGGACCCGGCCCGGGCGATGGTCTGGCCGCGCTGGACGCTGTCGCCCCGCTTCACCAGCAGCGCGCTGTTATGGGCATAGGCGGAGACCCAGCCGTCGTCGTGACGGATCAGCACCAGGTTGCCGAAGCCTTTCAGCTCGTTGCCCGAGTAGATCACCGTGCCGTTTTCCACCGATTTGATCTCGGTGCCCTCCGGCAGGGCCAGGTTGATGCCGTCATTATGCGCCCCGCCCGGCTTCGGGCCGAACTCGGAGATGATCCGCCCCCGCGCCGGCCAGCGGAACCGCCGCTCGCCATTGGCGGCCGGCGCCGGCTCGCTGTCCTGGGTGACCGCGACCGGCGCCACCGGAGCCGGTTCGCTGCGGGCGACCGCCGGGGTGACCGGCGTCGTCGGCGCGGCGGCGACCGGCTGGGTCGGCCGGCTGGACAGGGCGGAGGGCTTGCTCTTGGGCTGGCTGCCACTGGCCTTGCCAGGCTGCACCGAGGTCGCGGCGGCGACCCGTGCGCCGGGCTTTGCCTGCGGCCGCGGCGCACTGGCAAGCGTGCCGTTGCCGGAAATCGATCCGGTGACGCCCGGCGAGCCGCCGGCCGCCGGCAGGCGCGTCGGCTGCGCCGGGGCGGCGGCCGCGACATTCGGGGCGCCGTGCACATAGGTCGGGATGGTCACCCGCTGGCCGGCGGCGAAACCGTCGTTCGGCCCGACGCCGTTGATGTCGGCCAGCACGTTCTGGGGAATGCCGTAGCGCCGCGACAGGCCGGAGACCGTATCGCCCTGGCGGGCCGTCACCTGGGTGGCGCCCGCCGTCGTCCAGCCGCGCACCGTGCGCACCGGCGCGCCGTCCGGCGCCGCCGTGGCGCTGGCCGGCAACGAGGCCTGCGCGGGCGCCGGGGCCGTGCTGCGCATCGGAGTGATCGAGCCGGTCGAGACCTGCTGGTTGGCGCCTGGCGGCGGCGGCAGCGTCGACCGCTGCACCGCGCTGGCGCTCTGGCTGGGACCGGCCACCACGCTGTCGTAGCTCGGCTGGGATTTGCTGCCCAGCATCGCGCGCTGATTGTCGGTATTGCCGGTGAAGATCGGCTCCGCGAACCGCTCGACGCCGCCGCTGCAGGCTCCCGCGAGCGCGGCAAGCACGAGCACCACGGCAGTCTGCGCAAGCAGTCGGGATCTGGGGCGAAGAACCTGCATTGTCATGGCGCTACTCGGACTGAAGACACCTGAGTTCATGATGTCGATTAAATGCCGGTAACGTTGATAAAGACTTAAAGTCGCAGCTTCGCCGTAAACCAATTTGCGTTTTGTGCCGGAACTCTCGCACGCGCCCTGCCGCCCCTCGCAGCGCCCAAGCGCGATTACAGCCGGCTGGCGACCCCTTCGACCAGCGGCACGAAGCGCACGTCCGCCAGCACCTTTTCCGACAGCCGGCCGCCCTGCTTCTCCGCCAGCACCAGCCGCTGGATGCTGCCGCTCGGTCCGCGCGGCATGATCAGCTTGCCGCCCTCGGCCAGTTGCTCGACCAGCGCGGCGGGGATTTCGGGGCCGGCGGCGGTGACGATGATGCGGTCGAACGGCGCCTGCTCCGCAAGGCCCTCCATGCCGTCGCCGTGATGCACCCGCACCGTGTCGATGCGCAGCGAGGCCAGCCGCTCGCGCGCGAGGTCCACCAGGGTGCGGTAGCGTTCGATACTGTGCACCTCGCCCGCCATCAGGCCGAGGATCGCCGCCTGGAAGCCGGAGCCGGTGCCGATCTCCAGCACCTTGTGGCCGGGCTGGACGTCCAGCGCATCGGTCATCCGCGCGACGAGGCTCGGCTGCGAGATGGTCTGGCCGCATTCGATGGGAAGCGCGGTGTCCTCGCCCGCGTGGCGCTGCAGCTCGGCCGACAGGAACAGCCGGCGCGGCACCCGCTCCATCGCCGAGAGCAGCCGCGTGTTGCGGATGCCCTGCGAGCGCAGGCGCAGGATCAGCGCGGCGGTCGCCTCGCGGTCGGCCTCCGCCTGCCGCTCGGCGGCGCTGCGCGGGTCCTCGCCATCGGCGGACCAGCCGTTCTCCCGGCCGTCTCCCGTATCGCTCACCAGCCTCTCCTCCCTCGGCCATCGCCGGCCGGGGGGCGCGAGATGCGCCGTCAGCCGAGCAGGTCCTTCAGTTCGCCGAGCAGGTCGTGCGCCGTCAAGTCCAGCTTCAGCGGCGTCACCGAAATCCGGTTGTGCGCCATCGCCGAAAGGTCGGTGTCGCGCGGCGGATCCTCCTGGGCGCTGCGGAAGCCGAGCCAGTAATAGGGCACGCCGCGCGCGTCGGTGCGCGCATCGACCCCGAGTTCGCTGACCTTGCGCTTGCCCTGGCGGGTCACCTCGATGCCCTCGACCTCCTCCGCGCGACAGGCCGGGAAGTTGACGTTGAGCAGCGTGTCTGGCGGGAAGCTGAAGCCCAGCAGCCGGTCGATCAGCGCCGGCCCGTGAGCAAGAGCGCAGGAATAGTCGGCCGGCGCGCCCTTCGCCCAGGCGACGCCCTGCGACAGGGCGATGGAGCGCACGCCCATCAGCGTGCCTTCCATGGCGCCGGCAATGGTGCCGGAATAGGTCACGTCGTCGGCCGCGTTCTGCCCGCGGTTGACGCCGGACAGGATCAGGTCCGGCCGCTTGTCGGTCAGGATCTCGCGCACGCCCATGATGACGCAGTCGGTCGGCGTGCCGCGCACGGAGTAGCGGCGATCGCCCATTTCCCGCAGGCGCAGCGGATCATGCAGGGTCAGCGAATGGGCGACGCCCGACTGGTCGGTCTCCGGCGCCACCACCCACACGTCGTCGGTCAGCTCCCGGGCGATCTGTTCCAGCGCGGCGAAGCCGGCCGCGTGGATACCGTCGTCATTGGTCAGCAGGATACGCATCACAGCCCCTCGATCATGTCGATGCCGCCCATATACGGCCGTAGCGCCTCGGGCACCGTGATGCTGCCGTCGGCGTTCTGGTAGTTTTCGAGCACGGCGATCAGCGCGCGGCCGACGGCAAGGCCCGAGCCGTTCAGCGTGTGGACGAACTTGAGGCCCTTCTCGCCCTGCGGGCGGTAGCGCGCGTTCATCCGCCGGGCCTGGAAGTCGCCGCAGACCGAGCAGCTCGAAATCTCGCGATAGGCGTCCTGCCCCGGCAGCCAGACCTCGATGTCATAGGTCTTGCGCGCGCCGAAGCCCATGTCGCCGGCCGACAGCGCCATCACCCGGTAGGGCAGCCCGAGCCGCTTCAGCACCTCTTCGGCGCAGCCGGTCATCCGCTCCAGTTCATCGAGCGAGTCTTCCGCGCGGGTCACCGACACCAGCTCGCATTTCCAGAACTGGTGCTGGCGCAGCATGCCGCGCACGTCGCGCCCGGCCGAGCCGGCTTCCGAGCGGAAGCACGGGGTCAGCGCGGTGACGCGCAAGGGCAGTTCCGCCTCGTCCAGCGTCTCGCCGGCCACCATGTTGGTCAGCGGCACCTCGGCGGTCGGGATCAGCCAGCGCCCGTCGGTGGTCTTGAACAGGTCCTCGGCGAATTTCGGAAGCTGCGAGGTGCCGTAGAGCGCCTCGTCGCGCACCAGCAGCGGCGGCGACACTTCCATATAGCCGTGCTCGCCGGTCTGCAGGTCCATCATGAACTGGCCGAGCGCCCGCTCCAGCCGGGCAAGCCGGCCCTGCAGCAGCACGAAGCGCGCGCCGGCGATGCGCGCGGCCCGCTCGAAGGCAAGGCCCGGCAGCGCGCCGGCGATCTCGAAATGCTCTTTCGGCTGGAAGTCGAAGGCCCGCGGCGTGCCGACGCGGCGCACTTCCACGTTGTCGCTCTCGTCCTTGCCGTCCGGCACGTCGTCATGCGGCATGTTGGGCAGCACCGACAGGGCATCCTGCAGTTCGGCATCGATCTGCCGCTCCTGCTCCTCGCCCTGCTGGATCTTCGCCTTGAGGCTCGCCACCTCGTCGATCACCGCCTGGGCGGCGGCCTCGTCGCCGGAGGCCTTCGCCTTGCCGATCTCGCGCGAGGCGGCGTTGCGCCGCTCCTGCGCCTGCTGCAGCTCGGCGACGAGCGCCCGCCGCCGGTCGTCGATGGCGATCAGCCGCGCCGCCTGCGGCTCCAGCCCGCGCCGGTCCATGGCGCGGTCGAAAGCCGCCGCATTGTCGCGGATCCACTTGATGTCGAACATGAGAAACCCCGGGATAGCTGCCGGCGCGCCGTGATGGCGGATCGTCCGTCGCGGCCCCGGGTCAGGCCTCCGCCTCGGCGGCGGCCTCCCGCTCGGCCCGCTTCTTCTCGACCAGCCTGACGCAGATGATGGACACTTCGTAGAGAAGCAGGGTGGGAAGTGCAAGGCCGATCTGGCTGATCGGGTCCGGCGGGGTCAGCACCGCCGCCGCGACGAAGGCGACGACGATGGCATACTTGCGCTTGGTCCGCAGCCCGTCGGCGCTGACCAGGCCGACACGGCCGAGCAGGGTCAGCAGCACCGGCAACTGGAACACCAGGCCGAAGGCGAAGATCAGCGTCATGATCAGGCCGAGATACTCGCTCACCCGCGCCATGAGCTGGATCTTGGCGGTGCCGCCCGAGCCGTCCTGCTCCATCGACAGGAAGAAGCCCATGGCGAGCGGCATCACCAGGAAGAACACCAGCGAGGCGCCGATGGCGAACAGGATCGGCGTCGCCACCAGGAAGGGCAGGAAGGCGCCGCGCTCGTGCTTGTAGAGGCCGGGGGCGACGAACATGTAGAGCTGGCCGGCGATCACCGGGAAGGCGACGAACAGCGCGCCGAAGAAGGCGAGCTTCAACTGGGTGAAGAACAGCTCCTGCGGCGCGGTATAGATCATCTCCACCGGATGGCCGGCGGCATTCTCATACGGGATGATGAGGATGTTGTAGATGTCCTTGGCGAAATAGAAGCACACGAGGAACGCGATCAGCGTCGCCACCACCGACTTCAGCAGCCGGCTGCGCAGTTCGATCAAGTGCTCGATGAGCGGCGCCTTGGAGGCGTCGATGTCTTCCTGGCTCATGCCGTCCTGTCACTCGCCGTGTTGGCCGCCGCCGTATTGGCTGTCGTCGTGTTGGCCGTGTCGCTGTCGGACGGCATCGCGGCGTCCGGCGCGCTCTCCGAGGCTGCCTCGCCCGAAGCCGCGTTTCCCGGCTTGGCGGTTTCCGCAGCCGGCACCGCTGGCGCGGCGGTCTCCGCCGGCTTCTTCGGCGCCGGTTTCGGCGTCTTGAAGTCCGCCTCGATGGACTTCTTGATGTCGCCGAGCGGGTCGAAATTCGCCGCCTTCTCGACCTGCTTCTTCATGTCGGCGATGTCGGCCTGCTGCTCGGCCTCGCGCAAGGCCTCGTTGAAGGTCGACTGGAACTCGCCGGCCATCCGCCGCACCTTGCCGATCGTCTGGCCGAACGTGCGCAGCATGCGCGGCAGGTCCTTCGGCCCCACGACAAGGATCATGACGACCGCGACAACAATCAGTTCCGTCCAGCCGATGTCGAACATCTCGGTCCGTTTTCCGCGCTCGAAAGGTCAGTGTCCGCGTCCGCGCGCCGCCCGTTGCGGGCGGACTGCGGGCCGGTCCCCGGGTGCCGCTGGTGCTCAGCCGGCCTGGGACTTGTCCTCGGACTTGCTGGTGACCACGGTCTCGTCGGCCTTGTGATCGATCGTCTTGCGGCTGGCGGTCTCCGCCTCGTCGTCCTCGTTGAGCCCCTTCTTGAAGCTCTTGATGCCCTTGGCGACGTCGCCCATGAGCTCGGAGATCTTGCCGCGGCCGAACAGCAGAACAACGATCACCGCGATGATCAGGATCTGCCAAATGCTGATACCCATACGCCCAACTCCCTGGTCTTCCGGTGCACGCGCCCCGGCGCGGCACTATTGCAACAAAGCGGTCGCCACCGCAACCGAACCCTCGGCCCTATTCCGCGCGCTCGCGCGGGAAGGCGATCACGTCGCGCGCATCGAGGCGCACCCCGACATCCATGCCGACGGCGAAGCGTCCGCCGTCGCGGATCCTGGCGTGGAGCGGCAGGTCGAGCCCTTCCACCGCCACTTCCACCAGGTCCACCTCGCCGATGAAGCGCCGGCGCGTGATGCGCCCGCGCAGGCCCTCGCCCGGCTCGCCCAGCAGAATGCCTTGCGGACGCACGCAGACATCGGCCGCCATGCCCTTGGCAAGGCCGGGCGCGGCGAAGCGGCCGAAGGCGGTCTCCACCTCGTTGTCGCCGGCGACTGCCTCCAGCTCGTTCAGCTCGGAGAAGAAGCGCGCGGCGAACATGTCGACCGGCCGGTTGTAGATGTCGTCGGCGCTGCCGACCTGCACCAGGCGGCCCTTGCGCATCAGGGCGATCCGGTCGCCCATGCGCATCGCCTCCTCCGGATCGTGGGTGACCATCACGCAGGTCGCCCGCGTCTCGCGCAGCACCGCCAGCGTCTCGTCGCGCACCGTGTCGCGCAGGCGCCGGTCGAGGCCGGAGAACGGCTCGTCCATCAGCAGCACGCCGGGCCGCGGGGCAATCGCCCGCGCCAGCGCCACGCGCTGCTGCTCGCCGCCCGACAGCGCATGCGGATAATCGTTGGCATGCGCGGCAAGGCCGACCCTGGTCAGCGCCGTCAGCGCGGTTTGCCGCGCCTCCGCCCGTGCCAGATGGGTCAGGCCGAAGGCGACGTTCTCGGCGATCGTCAGATGCGGAAACAGCGCATAGTCCTGGAACATCAGGCCGACGCCGCGCCGCTCCGGCGGCAGGAACGCCTGCGGCCCCGCCACTTCCCGCTCGTTGATCAGCACCCGCCCTGCCGACTGCCGCTCCACTCCGGCGGCGATCCGCAGCAAGGTGGTCTTGCCGCAGCCGGAATGGCCGAGCAGGCACAGCACCTCGCCCGGCTCCACCGTCAGCGACACCGAGCGCACCGCGGCCAGATGGCCATAGGCGTGGCTCACCGCCTCGAAGGCGAGCCGCGCGGCGATCGTCGCGCCGGCGGTGCCACGGGTGCCCCAGCGCGGTGCCGGGGTCTCGGCGGGAAGGGCTTTAGCCGTTGCGGTCATCTGTCGGGTCATCCTCCTGTCGGATCAGGTCGAACAGTTCGTTCTCGTCGATCGGGTCTTCCTCCTCGCGCAGGTCGGAGGAATCGTCGGGCACCGGCACGAGGAAACTGGCCGGCACGGCGCTGTCGAGCAGGCCGGATCCCTTCAGCTCCTCCAGCCCCGGCAGATCGCCGACCGATGTCAGCATGAAATGCTCCAGGAAGGCCTCCGTGGTGCCATAGGTCACGGGCCGTCCCGGCGTCCGGCGCCGCCCGCGCATGCGGATCCAGCCGGTTTCCAGCAGCACGTCGAGCGTGCCCTTGGAGGTCGAAACGCCCCGGATCTCCTCGATCTCCGCCCGCGTCACCGGCTGGTGATAGGCGATGATGGCGAGCGTCTCCAGCGCCGCGCGGGAGAGCTTGCGCTCTTCCACCTGCTCGCGCGACAGCAGATAGGCGAGATCCTCCGCCGTGCGAAAGCCGAACTTGCCGCCGATTTCCACAACATTCACGCCGCGCGTGGCATAGGCGCGGCGCAGCACCTCTATCAGCGCGGGAACATTGGCACCTAGCGGCAACCTTGCCGCGATCTCCTCGACGCTGAGCAGGTCGCGCGAGGCGAAGAGCAGGGCCTCCACCATGCGCAGTCCGCTGTCGGGCGAGGGATCCGGCATCGCCTGCAGGTCGCCGAGCGGCAGCGCGCCGCCCTCCCCCGCCAGCAATGCGCTCTCGCCCTGTGCTGCCTGCTCCCGGCCGCTCGTCACGTCACGCCTCGTTCTCTCCGCCCTCGCCGGCCGCCGCCCCGCCGTCTCCCGGTTCCCGGTAGCCTGGCTCGCGGTCGCCCGGATCGGGCCGGCGCCGCAGGTAGAGCGGGGCGAAGGGCTCTGCCTGGCGCAATTCCAGCTCGCCCTCGCGCACGAGTTCGAGACTTGCCGAAAAGGTGCTGGCCAGCACCGTGCTCGCCTGGCTGCCGTCACCCATGTATCTTGACAGATAGGCGTCCAGCGGCACCCAGTCCATATGCAATCCGACAATCCGTGTCAGCAGGTCGCGGGCCTCCTGCAGCGACCAGACGGTGCGGCGGAGCACCTGAACGGAGGTGACCGAGGTGCGCTGGCGCTGCGCCGCATAGGCGGTCAGCAGGTCGTAGAGCGTCGCCGACCAGGCGCCGCGCCGGGAAATCGACACCGCCTCGGGCAGGCCGCGGGCGAAGATGTCCCGCCCCAGCCGGTTGCGGTTCATCAGCTTTGCCGCCGCCTGGCGCATCGCCTCCAGCCGGCGCAGGCGGAAGGCGAGCGCGGCCGCCATCTCCTCGCCCGAAAGCTGGTCCTCGTGCTTCTGCTCGGGGATCAGCAGGCGCGACTTGAGATAGGCGAGCCAGGCCGCCATCACCAGATAGTCGGCCGCCAGTTCCAGCCGCAGCCGCCGCGCCTCGGCGACGAAGTCCAGATATTGCTCGACCAAGGCCAGGATCGAGATGCGGGCGAGATCGACCTTCTGCTTGCGGGCGAGCGTCAGCAGCAGGTCGAGCGGCCCTTCGAAGCCGTCGACATCCACCACCAGCGCCGGATCGCTCAACGCGCGGTCTGCCGCGACGCTTGCCGGATCCGGATCCTCGAAAAAGGTGTCCTGCACCCCTGCCCCCAATCGGTTTCCAACCTTTTAGGACACAGCGCGCGCCTCCGCCAGCAAGGCGTCGAATTCGGCGCGCGCTGCCCGCCGGTCGAGCGGCGCCGGCTGCGGCCTTGCCCGCAGCGCCGCCTGCGCCCGCCGCAGGGGCTCGCCGGTCAATTCCGGGCTGGCATCGGCCACCGCCGTCATCTCGGCCATCTCGCCATTGCAGTGGAGCGCCATGTCGCAGCCGGCGGCGAACAGCCGCCGCACCCGCTCGCCCACCTCGCCGCCGAGCGCCTTCATCGACAGATCGTCGCTCATCAGGAGCCCGTCGAAGCCGATGGTCCCGCGAATGATCCGCTCGATCACCGGCGCCGACTGGGTCGCCGGGCGCTCGGGATCGACGGCGGTGAAGATCACATGCGCGGTCATGCCGAGCGGCAGGTCGGCCAGCGCCCGGAACGGCGCGAAGTCCGCGGCCTCCAGTTCAGCCAGCCCCGCCTCCACCACCGGCAATTCGTAATGGCTGTCGACGCTCGCCCGGCCGTGACCGGGCATGTGCTTGATCACCGGCAGCACGCCGGCGGCGAGCAGCCCGTCGGCAAAGGCGCGGCCGAGCGCCGCGACGTCGTCCGGGTGGGCGGCATAGGCGCGGTCGCCGATCGCCTGGCTGGTTTCCGCAACCGGCACGTCGAGGATCGGCGCGCAGTCGACGGTGATGCCCATGCCGATCAGGTCGTCGCCGATCAGCCGGCCGCCCAGGAACGCGGCCCTGAGGCCCGCCTCGCGGTCGCGGGCGAGCAGTTGCCCATAGACCGCGCCGGCCGGATAGTCACCGACCAGCGGCGGGCGCAGCCGGCGCACACGCCCGCCTTCCTGGTCGATCAGCACCGGCGCGTCGGCCCGCCCGACGCACTTGCGGAAATCCGCGCACAGCGCGGCGATCTGCTCGGCCGAGTGACAGTTGCGGCCGAACAGGATCAGGCCCCAGGGCTGCTCGCGGGCCAGGAACGCCCGCTCCTCCTCGCTTAAGCCCTGGCCGGCGCATCCGGTGATGAAGGCCTTGGTCATCGGCTGGAAATCCCGTTGTCGTCCGGCCGCCTCAAGGCGCCGGTCATGGGGTGGAAGGCTTGGGCTCGCGAAAACGGGCGGGCCGTTCCCCGGTCCGCCCGCTTGCATGTCTGGCCTCGCTACGGGGCGCGTTCCGTCAGTTGCGGCGCACGAAACAGTCGCCGCCGGCCGATTTCAGCCGCTCGCACAGCGAGATGGCGTCGTCGCGCGACGAGGTCGGGATGCGCACCCGGTAGAAGGTGCCGCGGTCGCCGAGATCGGCCTGCTCGATCACCGGCGAGACGCCGCCGAGCACGGAGCCGTAGCGCCGCTGCAGGTCGTTGAAGGCGGTCTGCGCCTGTTCCCGGGTCCGCTGCGACGAGACCTGGACGATATAGGTGCCGGCCGGGATCGTGCCGCCGCTCGCCGCCGGCGCGGAGGCCTGTGTCGCGGGGGCCTGCGTCGCGGGGGCCTGCGTTGCCGCCGGCTGCGGCTGGGCGGGCGCCGGCGTGGTCGGCACGCGCGGGGCCTGCGCCGTCAGGTCCAGCGGCGCCTGCGGGCTGCGGGCGGGCTCGGCCTGGCGTGCGGGCGCCGCATTGGCGGCCAGCGTGTCGATATCGCCCGGCTTGGTGCGCGGCACGTTGGGGCCGGCCGGATCGGTGCCGGCTGCAGCCGGCGTGCCCAGCGGCTGTGCCTCGGCGGGTCCGGTGGCCGTCTCCGTCGCCGGCTGCCCGGCCGGATCGGAAGGCGGCGCCAACTGGCTGGCATCCGCCGCATCCAGATCCCCGACGCCGCCGCCGGTGATCGGCGTCGTCGCCACCTGGCGCACGCCGTCGGCATCGGCGGTCGCGGCGGGGGCCTGCTGGGCCGGCGCGCCGGCCGGCTCGTCGGTGGAAATGATCGTCCCGTCAGGGCGCACCACCACGGTGCGGACCCGGCGCGGCCCGGCCGGCGTGCCGGCGGCGCGTTCGCTCTCGTTCGCCTCGGGAAGCGGCGCCGGCGGCAGGGTGGCGACCGGAGCCTCCTCCTCCTGCAGGACCAGCCGTTCCTCGCCGTCCGAGCCGACGCGGTCGTAGATCAGCTTGCTCTGGCCGTTGGCGGCCGGCGCCTGATTGTCGGGATAAACCTTCAGGTCCTCGCCCTCGGCGGTGATCACCGGCGGCGGACCGGAACTCTCGCCGCCGCCGATATTGGTCAGCGCGAAGACGCCGCCGCCCAGCACCACGACGCCGAGCACGGCGGCCGCGACATAGAGCCCGCGCTTCGACTTCGGCGCCGGCTCGGCCGCCTCCATCTCGAGCTGCGAATGCGGCGGCAGCACGCCATGGCCGCCAAGATGAGGGTTGCCCTCGCGCATCGCCTGCGCGACCTCGTCGAGATCGTAGCCGCCCGGCGGCGGCGGGGCTTCCGCCTCGGCCGCGAAAATATCGTCGACAGCCTCATCGAAGGCATCGCGGTAGCGAGCCGACGCGCCATAGCCGCCGGCGTCGTCGTAACGGCCGTCCGCCGCCAGATCCTCGTCCTCGGCAATGAACTCCTCGGCGAGCAGGTCGTCCTCACCCAGATCGTAGGCGTCCTGCTGTGCCTCGTCCTCGACCACTTCCCCGTCCCAGCCGGGCTCGGCGGCGCGCGGCGCGCCCAAGGCGCCGAGCAATTCGTCTTCCAGCGAGGCGGTCAGATCGTCGGTGAGGGAGCCAGAGGCGCGGGCGGGCACGGCCGGCTCGGCATAATAGGCTGCATCATAGGCCGCCTCGTCCGCCAGCACGTCCTCGTCGTCATAAGAGTCCTGTGCGTCGTAGCCGCCGGCCTGGCGCGGCGCGTAAGGGTCGGCCGCCTCGACGGCCGCCTCGGCATAGGCCTCTTCCGCGTAGGCCTCCTCGGCATAGGCGTCTTCGGCATAGGCGTCGTCCGCATAGGCAGCATCGCCATGATCGGCCGGCCGGTGCCCATAGGCGAGGCCCTCGTCCTCCAGGGCCCGGTCCGCATAGACCTCGTCCACCAAGGGCTGCGGCTCCAGCGCGTCGAGATCGCGCTGGTCCTGCGGATAGCTGTCGTCGGCATGGTCCGCCGCGCCGCCCCGCGCATGGCTCTCCAGAGCATGGCTTTCGGAAACAGGGGTCTCGAAAGCCTGGGGCTCGGGTGCGTAGGTGCCGAAATCGCTGGACAGCCCGGCCTCGAGCTCGCGCGCCCACGCCTCGTGGTCGACCAGGTCGCGGGAGGCGTCATAGTTGCCCTGCGGCGCGTCCCCTTCGGTGCCGAGGGCGACCGGGCGATAGCGGGCATTGCCCTCGCTGACGATGCGGGCGAGTTCGACGAGCGGATCCTCCTCGAACCCGGCGCCCTGCCCGGACTGGCCTTGATCGGACGTGTAGCGATCGCCGCGCTGGCCCTGGACCGGATAGTTCGAGCGACTGGACATGGTGCTAGGGACTTCTCCGCTGACTGCGGCGCGCCTCGCGCACCGGCGATCCATCCCGCCCTATCGCATCTCCTCCGGAGCCGCCACGCCGAGAATGCCAAGGCCGGAGGCAAGAACGAGGGAGATCGCATGTACGAGACCCAGGCGGGCCAGTGTTGTTTGTCGATCTTCAGCGTTAATAAAACGTAATTGCGGCGAATCCTTGCCTTTATTCCATTGCGAATGCAGGGCGCTCGCCAGTTCGTGCAGGTAGAACGACACCCTGTGCGGCTCGTGTGCTTCCGCTGCGCTTTCCACCAGCCGCGGCCAGGCGGCCAGCTTGGCGGCGATGTCCCGCTCGCCCGAATCGGTCAGCCGCGAGAAGTCCGCCTTTCCAAGGGCTTGCGGCGAAACCGCGTCTGCGCCGAACTCCTCGCCGGCCTGGCGCAGCACCGAGCGGCAGCGGGCGTGCCCATACTGCACGTAGAAGACGGGATTGTCCTTCGACTGTTCGGTCACCTTCTGGAAGTCGAAGTCGAGCGGCGCGTCGTTCTTGCGGTAGAGCATCATGAAGCGCACCGGGTCGCGGCCCACCTCTTCCACCACGTCGCGCAGCGTCACGAACTCGCCGGAGCGCTTCGACATGGTCACCTGCTCGCCGCCGCGATAGAGCTTCACGAGCTGGCACAGCCGCACGATCACCTTCGCCTCGCCCTGCGAGATCGCCCGGCCGACCGCCTCCAGCCGCTTGACATAGCCGCCGTGGTCGGCACCCAGGATGAAGATCATCTCCTTGAAGCCGCGCTGGTATTTCGACAGGAAATACGCCACGTCCGCCGCGAAATACGTGTAGGACCCGTCCGACTTCTTCAGCGGCCGGTCGATGTCGTCGCCATAGGCGGTGGCGCGGAACAGCGTCTGCTCGCGGTCCTCCCAGTCCTCCGGCAATTGCCCCTTCGGCGGCGGCAGCGTGCCCTCGTAGACGAGGTCGCGCGCGCGCAATTCGTCCAGCATCCGGTCGATCTGCGAGCCATTGCCGCCCTCGCGCGCATGCAGCGAGCGCTCGGAGAAGAACTCCTCGTGATGCACGTTGAGCAGCGCCAGATCCTCGCGGATCAGCTCCATCATCGCGGCGATGGTGGCTTCCTTGACCAGCGCCAGCCGCGCGTCCTCCGCCATCGCCAGCAGGGCGTCGCCATACTGTTCGGCGAGCCTGCGCCCGACCGGCACCAGATAGTCGCCCGGATAGAGCCCTTCGGGGATCGCGCCGATGTCCTCGCCGAGCGCCTCGCGGTAGCGCAGGAAGGCGGAATTCGCCAGCGTGTCGACCTGCGAGCCGGCATCGTTGATGTAATATTCGCGGGTGACGTCATAACCGGCGAAATCGAGCAGCGAGGCCAGCGCATCGCCCACCACCGCGCCGCGGCAATGGCCCACATGCATCGGCCCGGTCGGGTTGGCCGAGACGTATTCGACATTGACCTTCAGCCCGCCGCCCATCTGCGAGCGGCCGTAGTCGGTGCCCGCCGCCAGGATCGCCGCCACCACCTTCGCCCACACGCCCTCGGTGAGCCGCAGGTTGATGAAGCCCGGCCCCGCCACCTCGGCGCTGGCGATGTCGTCGTTCTCCGCCAGCCGCGCGGCCAGTTGCTCGGCGAGCGCGCGCGGATTGACCTTCAGCGGCTTGGCCAGCACCATCGCGGCGTTGGTGGCAAGATCCCCGTGGGCGCTGTCGCGCGGCGGCTCGACGACGCAGCGCTGCAGCAGTTCGGCGCTCACCTCGTCTCCCGGATGCAGCTCGCGGATCGCCGCCCGGACCAGGTCGGCATAATGGCTGAAGATGTTCATGTCGGTCTTTCGGTTGAACGTCTGGCAAGTGGCGCGGAACGGACGGCGGCGACCTATCGCAAATCGGGTGTGCGGTCAAACAGCCGCAGATGTTCCTCGATGGCGAAACGGTCGGTCATGCCGGCGATGAAGTCGCAGACCCTGCGCGCCCGCCGCGCCTCGTCGGCCGCATCGAGGCCGCGGCGCCACTCCTCCGGCATCCGCTGAGGGTCCGCCATATAGCCGGCGAAGAGCTCGCGCACCACCGCCGCCACCTCCCGGCGCACGGCCAGCACGGATTCGTGCCGGTAGAGATTCGCGAAGAGGAACGCCTTCACCTCGCTCTCCCGCGCCGCCATCGCGTCCGAGAAGGTCACCACCGGTGCGCCCGCCGCGCGGATGTCCTCGACGCTGTGCGGGGCGAGCCGCTCCAGCCGCCGCACCGCCTCGCCGATCACATCCTCCACCATCCGGGTGATCGAGCGGCGGACGATCTCGTGGATGCGCCGCGCCTCCTCCAGTCCCGGATAGCGCGCGTCGACCTCGGCCAGGATGTCGGCGAAGAACGGCACCTCGCCGAGTTGGTCCAGCGACAGCAGCCCGGCGCGCAATCCGTCGTCGAGATCATGCGCGTCATAGGCGATGTCGTCGGCGATCGCCGCGGCCTGCGCCTCCGCGCTCGGCCAGGTGTCGAGCCGCAGATCCTGCTTCAGCGCGTGCTGAGCGATCGCGAAGGGCAGCCCGGTCTTGGCGAACTTGCCGAGCGGCGTGCCGTCGGCGCCCGTCAGCGGGCCGTTGTGCTTGACGAGGCCTTCCAGCGTCTCCCACGACAGGTTCAGCCCGTCGAACTCCGCGTAGCGCCGCTCCAGCAGCGTCACGATCCGCAGGGACTGGGCATTGTGGTCGAAGCCGCCATAGGGCGCCATGCAGGCGTCCATCACGTCCTCGCCCTCATGGCCGAAGGGCGTGTGGCCGAGGTCATGCGCCAGCGCCAGGCATTCGGCGAGATCCTCGTCGAGCCTGAGCGCGCGCGCCAGCGAGCGGGCGATCTGCGACACCTCGATCGTATGCGTCAGCCGGGTGCGGAAGTGGTCGCCCTCGTGATAGACGAAGACCTGCGTCTTGTGCTTCAGCCGCCGGAACGCGGTCGAATGGATGATCCGGTCGCGGTCGCGCTGGAACGGCGTGCGCGTCGGGCTTTCCGGCTCGGGCACGAGCCGGCCGACGCTGTGCTCCGGGTCCGTGGCGTAGGGCGCGCGCGGCTGGGCTCCATAGCCAAGCGGTGCGGTCATGGGGGCTCCCTGGTCGTTGCGCTCGCGCGTGCCGCCCGCGGTCTGGCCGGTGTCCGGCGCGGGCTCGCGCTGCCGCGCCATCCATGCGAGACTGTTGACGCATGCTCGCGCTGTTCATACCTATTCGGTAACCCCTTGCACAGGGCGGCATGCGAGCGAGCGGCGGAAATTTCGCCTCAGGCCCGCCAGCCGCCGCCCGGCGGCACCGCGGCGACGGCGCAGCAAGCGATCCGTCGCGGCGGCAGAAAGAGAGTGACGACCATGGCCGATCACATTGCTTCAGCGCATCAGGACGCGACGACACAGGCCCCTACAGCCCAGGGCGTGGAGCTGAGCGACGCCGCCGTGCGCCGCATCGCCCGCATCCTCGCTTCCGAGCCGGCGGGCACCAGCCTGCGCATCTCGGTCGAGGGCGGCGGCTGCTCCGGCTTCCAGTACAGGTATGACCTGGTCACCGGGCAGGAAGAGGGCGACATCGTCCTTGCCCGCGACGGGGCCAGCGTCCTCATCGATCCCGTCTCGCTGCAATACATGGAAGGCGCGGTCATCGATTTCGTCGACGACCTGATGGGCCAGTCCTTCCAGATCCGCAATCCGCTCGCCACCGCCGGCTGCGGCTGCGGCACCAGCTTCGCCATCTGACGGCGATCCTTTTCGCCGCGCATTACGGGACAACGCCGTTGAAAATCGCCACCTGGAACATCAACGGCGTCAAGGCGCGCCTCGACGCGGCGCTTGCCTGGCTGCGCGAGGCGGCGCCCGATGTCGCCTGCCTGCAGGAGATCAAGTCGGTCGACGAGGGCTTCCCGCGCGAGGCCTTCGAGGCGCTCGGCTATCATGTCGAGACCCACGGCCAGAAGGGCTTCAACGGCGTCGCCATTCTCTCGCGAACGCCGGTGAGCGAGGTCCTGCGCGGCCTTCCCGGCGACGACGGCGACGAGCAGGCCCGCTACATCGAGGCGCGGATCGGGACGGAGGGCAGCACCGCCCGCCCCTTGCGCGTCGGCTGTCTCTACCTGCCGAACGGCAATCCGCTCGGCACGGAAAAGTTTCCCTACAAGCTCGCCTGGATGCAGCGGCTGATCGCCCATGCCCGCGCGCGCCTCGCCGACGAGGAGCGTTTCCTGCTGCTCGGCGACTACAACGTCATCCCGCAGCCGATCGACGCGCGCAATCCGCAGAACTGGGTGGACGATGCGCTGTTCCAGCCGGAAAGCCGCTCGGCCTTCCGCGCGCTTGTCGCGCTCGGCTTCACCGAGGCGGTGCGCGCGGTCAACACCGACGCGGATGTCTACACTTTCTGGGATTATCAGGCCGGCGCCTGGCAGAAGAACAACGGCATCCGCATCGACCATGTGCTGATGTCGCCGGAGGCGACCGACAGTTTCGAGGGCGCCGGCATCGATGCCCATGTCCGCGCCTGGGAAAAGCCCTCCGACCACGTCCCCGTCTGGGTCCGCCTCGCCGCCTGAGGGCGCGCCGCCTTTCCTCCCCGTTCCGCCCCTCCTTTCGTCATCCCGGGCAAGGCGAAGCCGCGACCCGGGACCGGAGAGCCGAGGGCCTCACGAAGGCACTCCCGAACGCCCCCACGACCGCGGTGGCTCTCCGGTCCCGGATCTTCGGCCTTCAGCCTCGTCCGGGAAGACGCGGGGAAAGGTCTGTGCAACCAACCTCCGCTGAGGGTGCCAATGGTTCCCGGCTCTCCGGCTTCGCCTGCGGCCGGGATGACGTCCTGAGAGGAAGGCATGACCTCACATCCCCTCGGCCGTCATCAACTCTGTTGTTGGATCTGATCTCTGAGCCTTGCATTGAGGATGACGACGATCTTTCTCATGAGAGCGGCGATGGCGACGATTGGCTTCTTTCCGTTCTGGACAAGCCGTTGAT
>NZ_FYAW01000037.1:0-72261 GCF_900185735.1 Stappia sp. P2PMeth1
TTATGCCGATATCGGCATAAGGGGCATTACTCCGGCGCTCCGAACCGCTGTGACCGCCAATTCGGCAAGCGCTTCGGCGACGACGCCTACGCCATGGAAGAACTCGTGGCCGAGCTGGGCGCGGCGTTCCTCTGCGCCGACCTGGGCGTGACGCTCACCCCGCGCCCCGATCACGCCGCCTACATCGACAACTGGCTGAAGGTACTCAAGGCCGACAAGAAGGCGATCTTCACCGCCGCCAGCGCCGCCGCCAAGGCCACCGACTTCCTCGGTGGCCTGCATTCCGAGGACACTACCGAGGCCGCCGCTTAGGCGGCCTCACCTCACTTGAATAGCGGTATGGGCCCATAGTTGACTGTCAGACATTTTCGTCTCATTTCCGTATTGCGGCTGTTCACTCTTTTGACGGTGCCATCAGCAGCCCTGACACCCGCTGCTTGTCGATGGCCGAAGGCTGGCCCTGCGGACCGCAGGGGCGGGCACGGCCGATCCGGAGTTCGACGACACGAAATGCGGTCACTCTGGTGCCTCCAGCACCAGCGCCATGATCTGCGCCCCGAGCGCCAGATCCGACACCTGCCCGAAGTGGCGCGCCCGCATCCGCCCCTGCCGGTCGATGAGCACCAGCGTCGGGGTGCCCTGCAGGCCCCAGGCTTCCATTGTTCGGGGCATGGGGTCCTCGCTGGGGGCGTCCACCGCGACCGGAAAGCGGATGCGGTATTCGTGCAGGAAGGCCCGCAGGGCAACCGGCGTCATGGCGGAGTGGTGCTCGAAGACCGAATGTAGCCCGATCACCGCCACCTCGGCCAGGTCGAAGGCGGCGGCGATCCGTTGCGCCTGCGGCAGGCCGTGACTGACGCAGCCGGGGCAGAGCATCTGGAACACCTCGACCACCAGAACCCTGCCGGTGAAGTCGGCCAGCGAAAGCGACGCATCGGCGTTCAGCCATTCGGCAGCGTGAAACGGGACAGGTTCGGCCATGATGCCCTCATAGGCTTGGGCGGCGGCAAGCGACCGCCGCCCGGCGTTGTCAGTGGTTCACCCGGCCCGGCAGGCTCAGGTCGCCCGAGGCGACGTCGAACACGTCGGTCACGCACAAAAGCGGTGCATGGATGTTGGCATTCACCCGCAGCGCTGCCGTCACCCCGTCAAAGCTCGCCGCCTCGACCGCACCGATATCGGCGAAGGGAGCGCGCACCGACAGGGTCTCGCCGGCAAAGATCGGCGACCAGCCGGGGCTGTCGAGCAGCAGCGGCAGTCCGGGCCAGGTCAGCGGCAGCGCGGGGGTGGCGCCGTCGGGGATGTCGATCACCTTCAGCGCGCCCGGCCCGCAGGCCTCGTCCGCGCCCAGAACCACCCAGTGGCTGTGCCAGATGCCGCCGTCGTCGTCGGTCCGCCCGGTGTTGCCTTCGTCGAACAAGGGCGTGTCGTCGAAGTCCGGGTGGATGGTGACGGCAAAGGCCAAGATCCCCGCGCCGGGCTCGAAGCCCACCGCCGAGGGGTCAAGGCTGGTCGGCCAAACGTAGGAGAAGACCGACGCCCCGGCCAACCCATCGGCCGGTTCCGGCACGGTCGCGCCCGGCGTGCCGGCAACCGACATGGCGAAGGTGGCGATCCGGCCCTCGGTGGTGATCGTGGCCGAAACGATGTCGAAATCGGCGTGTGCGACAGTGCCGGCGGTCGCGGCGATGCCGTGGGCATGATCGCCCTCGCCATGCGCCCAGGCCGCTGTCGTTGCAACCAGCAGCGCCGCGCTCGTCAGGATGGTCAAGCTCCGCATCACGCTGCTCCTCTCACATCGGCCAGTGATGCACCGAAGTTGATGTGATAGGGCACCCCATCGATCACGAGGGCGGGGACCGAGGCGACCCCGGCGGCGTCGGCCTCGGCTATGCGGGCCTTGTCGGCGCCGAGGTGGACGATCTCGACCTCGTAGCGCTGCGGATCGAGCGCCTGCGCGACCTGCTGTTCGGCTGCAACGCAAACGGCGCAGCCGGCATGGTAGAACGTGGCTTTCTGTGGCATTGTGAAACGTCTCCTGTCTTTTCGAGAGTCGGGTCGGACATCAAGGACGCCTCGCCCGTTGCCGCGGGCGGGGCGTCCGGCTTTACGGCTCAGGCCGCTTCGAACCGCCGCCAGATGGCGGCGGCTGTCTCAGCAGGGGCCGCTTCGTGTTCACCGCAGTCGAGGCGCAGCTGCGCGTCCCCGAAGGCGGCGTCCACAAAGGCGCAATGATGCGGGTAGGCCGCATCGGCATGGGCATGGGGGCGGAAATGGGTGCAGGTCGCACACATCCGTTGCACCGGGATGGCGCGCGCCTCCTGCAGGGCGCGGATCAGGCGGGTGAGCATACGCAGAAGTGACCCGGACTCGGCTGCGGGCAGGTCCGACACCGCGGCTGTCAGGACGTCGGACGCGGTGGCCAGCCGTTCCGCGATGTGCTGCCCTGCAACGCAAAGTGCGACCCGTCTGGCGCGGCCGTCGTCGGGGTCAGGCTGCCGCATGACAAGCCCTTTGGCCGCAAGGCTTGCCACAGAGTCGCTCAGGCTTGCCGCCGAAACCCCGAGAGCTGCGGCCAGATCGACCTGCCGCACCGGCCCCCGTCGGGCAAGATGGCCGAGGATTTCGGCTTGGGCGGGGTTAAGCCCTTCGGCCGCCGCCGCCTGCCAGACCCCTGCCCGCCAAAGAACGGCTAATCGGCCAAGGGCGAAGGTAATCTGATCGGATGGTTCGGACATAAGGGTTCCATGGAGGTTATTTGATTAGGATTCCTAACTTTAAACAAGGCGAACGTCAACGGTTTTCACGCCTGAGCTTGATAAGAAAGAGTACTGCCAGTTCTTGTTCGCGGCTGCGATCGTGGCGAAACGAGTGGCAACACCCTGGCTGTGGGACGGAGCGCACTGCCAGCGGCTGCTAGCACAGGGGGCGAAGCTGGCGGTCTTCACGCGAAAATCGCTGTCGTTCGACGGTTGGCGGCCCATTCCCGCCTTTCGTAGGAAGTCGACATGCTGCGATGCAGCTTGCCTGAACTTGCCGGCCGTCTCAAAGTCAAGCAAACTAGGTGCTGATGGCGCCAGTTGGAGCGGAGTATTGGCAGATCGACTTTCAGACCGACATGGCTACCGCAGTGCTGACGCCGAAATCCTCGTTCACGAGGACGCGCCCGTAAACTTGTGCTACGTAATTCCGCTGATTGCGCAGGACGTTGGCACGAGTCCGTCGGCCAAGCTGGAAGGCCAAGGCTTGGTTTATCGATACCCAGCGGAATGGTATTCTCCACCGCAGGCCTTTTTTTGAACGACTCGGCATCGAGTATCTGACGGTCGCTATGGATGAATCCGATGGTCGCCGCTTCGGCGATATCGTAGTGCTGGCGAGGGCGAGGACAACTTCGCAGAGTTCGTGAATGTCTGGATTAGCCTTCGGTAGCGGACTCTCCAGCAACCTCAGCGAACGACCGGTCACCGCCCTTCGTACTTGTCTAGTAGGCTGTTGAAGAAGTCAGTCACGTTCGCAGACGAAGCCCGAATGATCTCGATTGTGAATGCAGAAGTGGCCGACGAGGTGGCCAGCGGCGCCGATGGCGGGGTCGTTCTCGTCCTGTCCTTCCCGCGAGAACTCTGCACAGGCCGAGAACGACCCCGCGTGCTGTAGCGGACGTCGAGGAAGCCCTTGAACGCCCCGGATATGGACGGCCCGTCGGGCCGAGGCCGATCCTTGATCCCGCCTTGGCGCGATAACGTCTACTGCCAGCTTGTGCCGACCCCGCCGGCCTTGCCCAAGGTCGCCGCCCGGCCTTCCCGCTCCATTCGGGCGGCTGACGCCGCCCTCCCGTGTTGGCCGGATGCCCGAGGGGTGGCCCTTGGATCTCTTCGGACGGCGATCTGACGCTCACCCCGCGCCCGACCGTTCCGCCTACATCGACAACTGGCTGAAGGTGCTCAAGGTCGACAAGAAGGCCATCTTCGCCGCCACCTCGCAGGCGACCAAGGCCACCGACTTCCTCGGTGGCCTGCAATCCGCTGAAGTGGAGGAGTCGGCCTGACGGCCGCTAATCATGAGTTGTTCGATACATTAGGTGGTGTTGAGTGCTGGCGATAACTGGCTAATGAAATTATCGCTAAGCTCGACCAGAACGCCGTTCGCAGGCTCATAGCAACGACGGTTCGCATTTCGTAAGCGTTGCCCGCCAATATCCATCCAACCAAACCAAGGAAGACTATGGCGGTCGCTGCAGCGATCGCCAAGGCAGATATAGGCGCCCACCCACGCTTCAACATCAATCCAGCGCCGGTGGCGATATATGCGAAACCGGCTGCAAAGTTGAAATGCAATACGAAGGGAACGATTTTTGCTGTGGAGGTTTCTGTTCTATACAGATCAAAAAGAGCGTTTCCTCCGGAAACGAGTGTGGCTATTCCGAACAGAAGCGCGATTCCAGCAAGTACTTTAGTTGCCAAATTTGATGTCCAAACAGACACCATGACTTCTCCTCCTTATTCATTTCGGAAGGCGCGTACTACCGCTCCAATCTGAAGGCTAGTTTGCCGCCTCTCAGGCCGACATACCCGTTTTCGGAACGAACCAGTTTGACGCATCGTTCGGGAAGCAGTGCCCCAGGTTTAAGGCATAGGCCATCCGGGGTCGGCCGCCACTTCGGGGACAGGTCCATGATTTCGCCCACCATTTTTCCTGTGCCATTCTTGAAAAGCACAAGAGTTCCCACGCGGCCATCGTCTGTCGTCATCTTCCATGGATGCCCATCTGTAATATTATGGGCTGGGGACGGCTCCTCCGCCTTGCTCGCGTTATTCAAAGCCACGGTTGCCATGACGAGTGCGAGCCATAATATCTGTAATACGAAGCGCCTTTGCTGAAGGCTTCCACGATTAATTCCTTTTAACTTCTCCACTTTGTCGGCTCCTAAGGTCAAGATGTTTTGCCAAATGGGGAACATGTTCGTTTGTGCTGTCAGTCAAAGCCGCGCCCCTCGCCTGCTTCTTCATGCGTCACGCCGTCTCTGATGTGATAAATGCGCCTGAAGGTCGGGATGATCTTCTCGTCATGCGTGACGACGATGATGGCCGTTCCAAATTTGACTGCCATGTCGTTGAGGATGCGGATCACGGTCAGAGCACGCACGCTATCAAGCGGCGCAGTCGGCTCGTCGGCAAGAATAACTGGTGGCCGGTTGACCAGTCCGCGCGCAATCGCGACCCGCTGTTGTTCTCCGCCAGATAGCTGCGATGGCATGGCGGCAGCGCGATGCGCGATGTCGAGAGCCTTCAGGAGTTCACTCGCGCGCTGGCGCGATTCATTATTGGGAACACCCGCTAGCATCGGCAGCAAGGCGACATTGTCGGTGACGTCCAGAAAGGGGATGAGGTAAGGCGCTTGGAAGACGAAGCCGATCTTGTCCCGCCGCAACGCGCGAAGGTCTGAAATTTTCCAGCCGTCGTCATAAATCACCTCGTCGCCGAGAGTCATACGCCCCCCGCTCGGATCGATCACGGCACCCAAGGCTTTGAGCAACGTGCTCTTGCCCGATCCCGACGGACCGATCAGGCCGACCACCTCGCCGGGTGCGACCTGCATATTGACGTCTTGCAGGGCATCGACGGCGGTGTCGCCGCTGCCATAGCGCTTCCTAATTTTCTCGATGAGGATTCCGCCGCTGCCCATCTCAACCTCCGATGGCCTCGGCGGGATCGACCTTGAGCGCCATGCGGATGGCGACGACGCTGGCTAGTGCGCATATGACGATGACGGCTATGAGCCCGATCATAGTGTCTACGGAAAGAAGAAGGACGAATTTCGGAAAAAGAGGTGCCGCGAAGGTTGCCGTGATCTTGCCGACGACGAAGCCGATCAATCCAAGTACGACGGCCTGCTGCAGGATCATGGACGCGATGGTGCGATTGCGCGTGCCGATCAGCTTCAGCACGGCAATCTCGCGTATCTTGTCCATCGTGAGCGTGTAGATGATGAAGGCGACGATGGCGGCGCTGACGATGGCCAGGATGGCGAGGAACATGCCGATCTGCTTGGCGGACGTCGCGATGAGTTTCCCGATCAGAATTTCTTCCATCTGTGGTCGCGTATAAACCGTCAGCCGCTTCCACCTTGCTATGTCAGTTGCAATGCGCTCCGGGTCATAGCCAGGTTTGACGCGGACCAGGACTGCGTTCACGTAAGGGTTGCTGTTTTGCGAGGCGATCACTGCGTCCAGCAAGCCAGGCACCCAGGGCCGGTTGAACTCTGGATTTTCGCTGGTGCGTCGGCGCTGACGGACTATGGAGTCGTTGTCCTTGAGGAATTGCGCTTCCTGCGCATCCTTCAGCGGGATGAAGACCATCGGATCGCCGCCTGACGATACTGTCCGCCGGGTGAGGCCCACAATTGTATAATGGTTTCGTCGAATAACGATTGTGTCCCCAAGGGAAAACCCCGTAGCGACATCGGCCACCGCCTCATAGTGGCTGCGCGTGATCTGCCGTCCTGCGACAAGAAACGGTGGCCGGCCGGGTGTCGCCATATCTCCCGGCGCGATGCCCACCACCATGGCGCGTACGTCCGAGTTTCCCTTTTGAACCTGCATCGTCAGATAGGTTACGTTAGCGACCCGCTCGACGCCGGGGATCGCCAGGATCACGCGATAGATGTCATCATTGATGCTTGAGGATTCTGCGTATGGGCCGAGTGTGTTCTGCTGGACGACCCACATGTCGGCACCGCTGTTGTCGAGCAGCACCTTGCCGTCGTCGACCATCCCTCGATAGACGCCAGCCATGGTGAAGGTCACACCGATGAGCAGGCCAAGCCCGATCCCCGTGAAGACGAACTTGCCCCATGAATGCAGAATGTCACGTCCGGCGAGGCTGATCATTTGAGTAGCTCGGCAGGATTGTCGGCTACACGAATGCGGCTCGTACTTGCCAATCTGGATGCGCTGTAAACAACGATCTGATCCCCGACCTTCAGGCCTTTTGTGACCTGTACGATCCCTTCCAGGTCTGCTGCTCCGAGTTGGACCGCCGTAAAGCGGATTTTCCCGTCTTCGATTTTCCAAACGCCCAATTTGCGTCCGACATTCTGGATCGCAGCGTTCGGGATTGTCGGTGACGCGGCAAGCTCCGGCAGGGCGACCGATACCTCGGCCAGTTCTCCAATCGGAGGCAACGGCTCGGGAAGCGTGTCGAACTCTACCTTGGCCAGATTTTCTTCCGTCACCGCGTCCGCAAGGACTTCCACACGCGCCACTCGTCCCGGTACGCCTTTGCCGGCGCGTGAACGCAATGCAATCGAGGCGGGTAGGTCCTGCCGTAGGCCTGTTGCCGCAATTTGGTCGAAACGGGTATTGATCCAGAGGTTCGTCGGATCGATCATTTCTATGACCGCTTGGCCGGCAACCAAGGTCGTTCCCGGTTCAGCCTTGCGTGCTGCGATCACCCCGTCGACCGGCGCACGCAGAACCAGATTTTCCCGTTGCTTGATCAGGCCGTCGCGGTCGGCGCGATTGCGTTGGAGATCCTGTTGCGATGCAAGGAGATTCGACCGAGCGGCCGAGAGAGAAGCGTCAGCCACCTGGCTGTCCTGCCGCTTGGTTTCCACCGCGACTTGGCTGACGGCGCGGGTCTTCCAGAGCTCTTCATAGCGTTTCGCCTGGGCAAGCGCGAAATCATTACGCGCCAGTGCATCGTCTACCTGCGCTTCCGCAGTCTTTATTGATGCTTCTGCCCGGCCGATCGCCGCATCGAGCGCTGCGATGCGGGCGTCAAGGTCCACCGGGTCCATTTCCGCCAGAACCTGACCGGCTTTCACCCTATCGCCCACATCAACATGTATCTTGGCGATGCGACCTGCGAAGGTGGGGCCGATCTTGTAAGAGAAGCGAGCTTCAACCGTGCCGATGCCGAAGAGAGCAGGTGAGATTGAGCGGACCTCGACGGCAGCGGTAGTGACAGCGACCGGCGCGAGCGGCCCAGAGCGCAACACCACGTAGCCGAACAAGGCGGCAGTCACGGCTCCGACGCCTATGAGCATCAATGTGCGACGCTGCAATGAAAGCAATTTCACGGGTTTGCCTCCATGCATGCGTGATATGATTCGAAGGCATCCAGAGTCGCCTTGCGGATGCTGTCGAGATTCCCGGCGATCAGCGCTCTAAACACCAGATGTTGGACGGCGGCTATGAACAGACGGGCAGCAGTCCTTTTCTCGATCGTGGTTCGTATTTCGCCACACTGCCGGGCCTCTTCGATTATGCTGGAGAGATGCCGTTCGTAGCGCTGGATAACTGCCTCGATCATCACTCTAAGTGCGGAGCTGCTCGTCCTGCCGAGCGCGCCCAGCAACATGCGTGGAATGTTCGGATGATCCGCGAGATAGGCAATATCAGCCCTAAACATAGCTTCGAGGGATCGAAGCGGAGATGTGGCGGCCGAGAAATGCGGATGGGTCATCTGGCCGCCTCGACAGCGCGTCGATACAGCGCAAACGCTCCTGGTGCACTGGCGCGGATGCGTTTGACGTCACCGGCGATGAGGGACTGCATGACGAGACCCTGAATTGTACCGATGAAGAGTGTGACTGCGGCCTTGTCATCCAGCGTCGCGGCCAACTCGCCACGCTCCTTGCCCTCCGCAACGAGCCGTCCGAGGCGCTCGCCATAACGCTGGATCAGGGTGTGCGCCATACGCTTGGCTACTGTCTGCTCAGCGCGTTGCAACTCTCCAAACAGCATCCGGGGCACGCCGGGGTGCTCGGAGATGAATTCGATATGCGCAGTGAACGCAGCCTCCAGCGCGTCAAGCGGAGAGGCCGCAGCGGAAGTCGCCTTGTCGATCCGTGCCAGCAAGCGCTCTGATACCCATTCCATGACGGCCTGAAGAATCGCGTCCTTGGAGGGGAAGTGCCTAAACAAGGCCCCTTGGGTCACTCCCATCCGCTTGGCGATCGCGCCAGTTGTGATGTCTGTAGGATTTTGCTCCGCCGCCAAGTCGATGACGGTCTCAACCGTCACCTCACGTCGCTCCTCTGCGGAAAGGTAGGCCGTTCGCGAGATCACAGGCACCTCCAAAAGATAGTGATCAATTACTATCTATCAGATCATGAGGCGCGGTTCAAGCTCCCAACGACCGGTATCTCTAAAGACCCAGACATTAGGCGGTGTTGCCAAAGTGCCTGATCCACAGCCGGATGGCTCCGATGAGCGCTAAGCCGAGGTGGCTGGCTGAGGTTTTGTCTTAGCGGGTCGCGAGGTCACCATGAGAACGCCCGATATCGTGGTGCGAAGGGCTTGAAGCTAATCCCTTATTTTTCGCGCCCACCAGCACTCGGCGGGCGCGGACGATGGTGCTGTCGACCATCTGGACGCTCTGGCATGCTCCTCGTCGCTCTCTTTGAGAGCGTCGAGGATGACGTCCCAAACCCTGGTCAGGGTCCAGTGCCGGAACTGGCGGTAGATCCTGGCCCAACTTGGGAAAGCTCGCGTCCAGGTCACGCCACGGGGCGCCTGTGCGGGCGATCCAGAAGACGGCGTCGAGGATAGCTCAGTGATCCTGCGGAAGCCTGCCGCCGCGAGCGCCCTCGCGCACCAGAAAGATTGCGAAAATCGCCCACTCCTCGTCCGTCATCCGCCCTCGAACCACGGCCGCCCTCCCGCAAAGAGCAGCCTTGAAGCAGATCGAAGACGATTAGGGAACCCCCTTTGTCAACACGCCCGCGTCAGCAGTCTGAGGCGACCTCACGGCCGCCTCTTTCTCGCTCAAAATCAGCCTCTGTGCATTGTCCGGTCCGTCAAGACCGTAACGATACAGCGTTCGTGCAGTCACGCTCGCCCATGACGCATTCCAGTACACGTAATTCCAGCCTGGCCGGAACCTGCGCGCAGGGGACACCTACGAACTGAACAAAGCTCGTCTTGCTTCCGCCGGCAGGAACGTTGCTAACCGGACCAACATACGGCACCGATCTCCGGTTATCGTTGAAAGAAAGCCAATAGTTGAAACTCCTCAACATGGCGGAACCCCGGTTGGTGATTTCCACATTCACCATGCAGGTCCGGGTCGATCCTTCACCCAAATTCTCTTTGCCGATAATTTTGACATCGACCCTGTCGCCGCCATTGCAGGCGGTGAGTGCAAGCAACGCGACTACTGGAAACGTGCACCAACTCCTTGACATCCTGTCCTCCCGAAGCGGGTTGTCGAAAAAGCCAACCGACCCGCGTCGAAAAGAAATCGTGGTTTCTCTGCAACAGGGCGTCAGGCCGAGTGAGTGACAGAATGGGCAATAGTGTCGCTCGCCCAAGCGGTCCTGCGTTACGATTCAAGAAGTTGAAACAGTAACGGAGGGACGGCCTTCAATCACGCGCGAGGCGATATGGACTGGAGCCTGTTCGACACGGCCGGCCACCGGAAGTACCTGACCGAGGCCGAACGGCGGGCATTCATCAAGGCTGCGAAGAACCAGGCGCCGGAGGTCTACACGCTCTGCCTCGTGCTGAAGGATACCGGTTGCCGCCTTTCCGAGGCGCTTGCCCTGACCGCCGATCACATCGATCTGCGCGCGGGCGTCATCGTCTTCCGCAGCCTTAAAAAGCGCCGAATAGGCGTGCATCGGGCGGTGCCCGTGTCGCCGACGGTGCTGGCCGAACTCGACCGTGTGCACGGGGTGCGCGCCGCTCAGGGTGCTCCCGAGGGCGGCACTTCGGTGCGGCTGTGGCCGTGGCACCGCATGACCGGGCACCGGCGCGTGAAGGAGGTGATGGCGATGGCAGGTGTGAGCGGGCCGCATGCGACTGCGAAGGGGCTGCGCCACGGCTTCGGCGTGGCCGCGCTCGAACGCGGCATCCCGATCACCCTGCTCCAGAAATGGCTCGGCCACGCCAAGCTGGCGACCACGGCGATCTACGGCGATGCCGTCGGCGCCGAAGAACGCCGCATGGCCCGCAAACTCTGGGATTAACTGGATTTTTCGATCTTGATTTCTGTGACCGAATTGCCCATTCCGTCACATAAGGGAAGGATGGGATGCTCCTCTTTCCTGTCTTGTTGGGGCTCCCTTCACCGGTTTGGCGACGAGCTTGAGCTGCCCTATCCACCTTCACCACCGAGCTGTCCGATGGATAGGCGTGTTGCGCCAAGCACGGAAAAACCCTCCTGCCGAAGCAGGAGGGATGTCGTTAAAGCTGCAACGGCGCTTACGCCGCCGAGATGGCGGGGTTGGATGTCAAGCAGACGAGCCCGAGTAGGCTGATGTTTCAGCATGCAGAGCCTTATGCGGCGACGTGCGAACGGGGCTGACGCCCGCGCAAAAAAAGCCCGACATTGCTGCCGGGCTCTCTTCGTTTCGATGGCTACATGGCTGAATTGCCGGTGCCTACGGTACCGAACGCCGACTTGAAGCCTTGCGTCATGCCCTTGTAGAGGCCGGGGAACGCGGTGATGGCAGCGCCTGCGATCACGATCAGCAGACCCCACGAACTTTGCTGGGCCAGCCAGACCCACAGGCCGAACAAGGAAATGCCCAAACCGACCACCGTGCCGAGGTGACCGGTCAGTAGATTCTGCACGTCCGTCAGCAGGCCCTGGCCAGCGCTAGCATGGGCTACCTCGGGCGCGAACGAGAAGATGGCGAGCGCAAACAGGGTGAACGCTGTAGTAAGAATACTCTTTTCAGAAAAGTATGAGTTCATGAAATATTTCTCCTTATGCAATGCATATAAATATTATTGGGATATGTTGTTTCAATATCAATATAGTTAATTCATAATGATATGGAGTTGTCTCCATACAACTCAACAACGGGAAGGGCTATAGAAATATAGCCCTTTCTTTTAAGTTATTTTAGGCTACCGGCGTGGAGCCGAGGATGCACAAGACAATATATGAGAGATCCGCATTGCGGCAATCTACTTGCAGCAGATCGCATATGCATGCGTCCGTGTGCTGCTGGAGCACTCCCATCTGGTGCTACGGTATTCCGGGCCGCCGCTCGGATTGTCGAGAATCATGCCTCTCGCGGGATTGATGAAGTCTGGCGTCGGGGCGGTGCCGATGATGGCATTGGCTGAGCAGCTATGGTCTCCTCTTGCAACACAATCACTGTTACAGCCGCCCCCGGTCAGGACTTCGCCATCCAGGCAACTGCCGCCCGGCCTGACGCGGCATTCGGAGATCCCCTTTCTTACACAGACGGGTTGCCCGCCGACCATGGACTGGAGAACCTCGTTCTCAGGGCAGGAAATTGCCGAGATGTAGAGCATTCCGTTCAGACCGGTTGGGCCACTCGAGCCTGGGTTCCCGCTGACCAATATTCTCAATGATGTTTCGATGGTCGAGAGTTGCGTCTGAAGTGTTTCAATTCGCTGATTTAGCTGGTTTATGGTCGTCTCGGTCCCGGTACGCAAAAGAACCAGATCGTTTTCGACGCGGCTGATGGACTGGCCACTGGTATTGTACCCCTTAGAGGTCATGACTTGGGCATAGGCATGCGATGTGGTTATCGCAATAGCAAAGACAAAAGTAGATATAAGGATCGAGCGATTTAATTTCATTTTCTATTTCTCAATATTTAGCTGTCGGTCTCTTATGTATTGTGATGCAACAAATCCCCTGACACTCTAAATAAATAATCATTGCGAGGCATTGATAAGAAAGTCCGCAGTTCCAACAATGTCGTTCTGAAGCGGGATCTTCCTACCTTTTCCTCGTGTGCGCAGATGCGCGCCCGTTACCGCTTCATCCTCAAACACATCGAAATCATGAGCCCGTCGCCCTATGCGGCGGTTGATGACCCATGTCCAAAAGCCTTTCGAAGTCGCTCGCCTTCGGCGCATTCGCTCTGGTCGCCAGCGTGGGCGCGCTTCTTGGTGCCTACCTGCCTGAATCGCTGGTCCTGTCCCTATCCCCAGCCATGTTCTTCGTCACGGTCATTTTTGTGTCCGCTTTGGTGCTTGTCCTTGGCGCCGATGCAACCGCGGCTTTGGTCATTGCAGCCGACTTGGGCGTTGCTTTCATCGCCGCTGTCGTTGCCGGTTGCTTGGCCGTTGGCGGCAATGCCGTCATCGTCGTCAGCGGTACTTTCCTTTGTGTCGTTGCCATCGCTCTGGCGATCGAGGCAATCGATTACGCCCGAAAGGGCACGTAGCGAGAGGCCGCCCCATCACAGGGGCGGCTTTTTGCGTGCCAGCCGACGTTATGCCGACCGATGTCCCCCTACCGCCGGTTCAGAAGCCAGGCATCGCTGTCGATAGCCGAACTCGACCCAAGTTGATCTTTTGCTATGCATGATGGAGCGAGCAGACAGCCATTCGGCCCCGCCTTGCCCGGAGCGACGACGAAACCTTTCTCGCACTCGGGTACGGCATAGTCGGGGCACTGGCTTGCGCCGATTTTGCTGACACATTTCGCCGGACCAACGCAGCCGTCTTTGCCGGCGGCGCCTCCCACCAAAACCTCTCCCGACCGGCACTGTGGTGGCATGTAGAGCGGGCAGTCACGCTCGACCGTTTTCTTGCGACACGTCGGGGCAGAGATACACCCGCTTGCGTCGGGAGAGCCGGCGACGAGCACTTCGCCGGGGCCGCACTGCGGCGGCATGTAGACCGGGCATTCGGGCGAGTTCGGAACCAAGACCCCGGCCGAGCCCAGCAGTGCAGCCAAGCGCTTAACCTCGCTCCTCAACGTCTCGATGGTCTTCGCGTTTTTCTCTATGGCCTCGGTGTTGGACGAGATCGCTCTGTTCATTTGGGCCGTAATCGCCGTCGTCGATTGCTCAAGCAGGAGAACGCGATTTTCTACATGACCGATGGAACTGCCAGTACCTCCGTAGCCCTTGCTCGTGACTGTCTGGCCTAAAGCGATGGGAGGAGAAAATATGAGTGCGAATAGTGTCAGTAATGAAAATGCGCGCATTTCGGGAGCCAATTTAGTTTTGCTTGCTCGTCTTATGGTGAGAACAGAAAATATAGACCTGACAGGGAGGCACTCTGACTGCGGCGCCTCCGCCGCTTACAGGAGAGTGCCTGAGATATTGAAGGCCTAACCGGTCGATTTAGACTGCCCCTACGGAATATCGTGCCCGTTGCGCTGGACGGCACCGTTGGAAGCGCGCGAGTCCCCCAGGGAAACAGGACTTTGTTCAACAGGTGCATCAGGTTGCTGAGGGGAAACGCCTCTCTGTATGAGTTGTGTCAAACAGAAAAGAACAAATCTACAAAATGGCCGAAAGCTGGAGAAATCCAAAATAATTGAGTCAGCTTTCGGCCTCGAAAAAAAACAACCGAATACCGATAGATTCGGTCATTGAAATACGACAATAAAGAATCCGGTGGTTCTTGCCTCTCTACGTGCTTACCACTCTCGGCGGCACTGGATACGGTGCGATAAGAGTGGAGGCAGGCACATCCTTTCCTCGTGCTTTGGCGAAAGCGCCAGGCACAGCTTTTCCCTCTGCCTTACCTCCAGCTCCCCGTCCTACCGGACTACTTCGGCAGCTTGTTAATTGAACAAGAGCCGAATCCTAATGGGCTTGTCGCTGCAATATTGTCCGACGAAATGTAAGGAGTTGGGGTAGAGCATATCCTTCCCTCATGCTTTGCGACTAACATTCTGGTGGCAAGCACAGCTTTCCCCACTGTCTTACCGCCAACTCCTCGTCCTGCCGGACAACTTCTCGACATCCGCCGAATCTGCAAACCTCTTAAGCAGCCCGCTCCATATTGGCATAACTTTCCGAGCTGAAGCGAAATTCTGATCCGTCCACCCACATGCGGTGCATCGTAATGGCAAGCCTTCTTGCGACAGCGACTCTGGCGTTTTTCAAGCTGCTACGTTTTGCAATGCGCAATCCCCAGGCTTTAATTGGGTTGCTCTTCATGGACGGCCGTAAGATAATCGATGCTGCTTCAAAGAGATGGTTCCGGAGCATGGCGTCACCTGATTTTGAAATGCGGCCGTTATAATCAACGTCACCTGATGCATACTTTCGGGGAGTTAGGCCGATCACGGATGCCACATCCTTGGATTTAGCAAAACGACTCGGATCATCGATGACTGTTTTGAAGAGGATAGCAGTGAGTGTTCCTACACCAGGCGCGGTCGTCAATAATTGACATACCGGGTCAGTTCTCGCGAGGCCTACAAGTATCCGGTCTAGTTCCCGAATTTTTTCAAGAGCAATGTACGCACTTCGAGTAATGGTTCGACCGCGAGTTCAAATTCACCGTCGCCTTTGATCAACTCCCGTATGCGACCGTCATACCGCGCAGTCGTTACTTCGCCTGCCTTGAGGCCGAATACCTTAAGCGTGCCGCGAATCTGGTTCTCAAGGACAACCCGCTGATCCACTAAGCAGCGACGGTTGTTTAATAGCATTCGGATGCGTTGGCTTTCGTCACTTTTGACATGTACTGGCGTGAACAGGTTGGTGCGCATCAAATGCGCTATAGCTCTGGCGTCGTTCCGGTCACTTTTCACAGCTTGGAGATTTATAATCGCACTTGTTCGACGCGCATCAATGCAGGACACGTTATATCCAGAGTGGAACAGGTCCCAGTACAGCCATACGGACAGGTTACCTGCTTCCAAGCCAATTTTTTCGAACGAAACATCGGAAGATTGGAGAAATTCCCTAATGCACGACGGATCTGTGGAAACCATACCTTCTTTAGTGATTTTGCCTTCGTAATCCATGATGCAAATGGCAGTTTCCTTGTTGGAAACATCAAGTCCAGCGAAGTATTTCATCGGCATATAGGTCCTTCGTGTATTGTTTGTGTTCTACGCGCACCCCCATGTCAGTTTACTTTAGCGAAGTTTGTCTATTTTGGGACGCTCAAAACTCATACACTGTATCCTTTCCCCTGGCCTCAGCCTGATGTCTTCGGCGCACCCCATTCTGCGGGAGTGCCCGCAACGCCCCGGTAGGCCGCCGCGCCGGGACACGCGCTGACGCTGCCCGACGCGGCGGCAGCGGACGGCCCTTTGGGCCGGAGTTGATCCTCTGATCGCGCCTTGGCGCGATACCCTCTTCTGCCAGCTTATGCCGACCCCGCCGGGCTTGCCCAAGGTCGCCGTCCGGCCTGCCCGCTCCATTCGGGCGGCTGACGCCGCCCTCCCGTGTTGGCCGGATGCCCCCTGACGGGGCGGCTCCCTTGGAGCCCGTCGGATGTCGGCGCGCCGCCGCCAGGCTCAATACAAGCACGTCCTCGCACTCCACCGTCTGTCGTCGCTCGCCGCTGGGCAGAGGGTAATGCGCGGGGCGTGGGTGTCCTTCGCAGCCTTGAACGACTGAACGGAGGACTTCGGCCATGAGCCAGACCAACATCACACCAGACCATCGCAGCGCCTTCGAGGCGCTGACCAGCGGCGCGTTTTCCAACTTCGCCCTGTTCTCCTGCTTCGCGGACGGCCAGCCCGCCGCCGCCATCTGCGCGGTGACCGAGCAGGCGGGCGAATACCTCATCCGCCCGCTGTTCGTGTCGGTGACCGACACGATGCGCCTGACCGACCATGTCGGACGGGAGGCCGCGCAATGATGCCGCTTCTCACGGATTGCCAGCATGCGCGCATGCTGGCCAATGGCCGCGCCAATGCCGAGCGCATGGCGGATGACGGCAACACCCAGGACTTCTGGCCTGTGGTGAAGCTGTTCTGCCCGTGGGGTGCCGCGACGTGGCTTCTCTCGGAGATCGACCCCGAGGACGAGGATATCGCCTTCGGCCTTTGCGATCTGGGCTTCGGATGCCCTGAATTCGGCAGCGTCCGCCTGTCGGAGCTTGCCGCCATCCGTGGCCCCGCTGGGCTGACCATCGAGCGCGACCTTCATTTCAAGCCGACCAAGAGCCTGACGGCCTATGCCGCCGAGGCGAACGAACACGGGCGCATCAGCGCCTGACAACCCGCGCCCGCGTCACGGCGCGGGCGCTCACCCCATCGAAAGGACCTGAACCCATGACCATCGAAACCATCCCCTTCTCGAAACTCGCCCCGACCGAGGGCGCCAATCCCCGCCGCAGCATGGACGCCGCCGCCATCGAGGGGCTTGCCGCCTCGATCAAGGCGGACGGCCTTCTGCAAAACCTTGTGGTGCGCAAGGACGGGCGGATGTTCCGCATCGTCTCGGGCGAACGGCGCTGGCGCGCACTTGCCCTGTTGGCCGAGCGCGGCGACATCGGGAAGGATTATCCCGTGCCCGTGGAAGTGCGCGGCGGCCTGTCGGAGGCCGACGCGCTGCGCCTCGCCACCGTCGAGAACATCCAGCGCGAGCAGCTTGCCCCGATGGACGAGGCCGAGGCGTTCGCCGCCCTGTTGGGCGAGGGGGCCAGCCTTGAGGATGTGGCCGCGAAAGCGGGCGTGTCGGTGCTCACCGTCAAGCGCCGCGTGGCGCTGGCCAGTCTGTGCGATGAAGCCAAGGCGCTTGTGCGCGAGGGGGAGTTCTCCCTGTCGGTTGCCGAGGCGCTGACCTTGGCCACCAATGACCAGCAACGCGCCCTCATCGAGCGGCTGGAGCAGGGCTATCACTACGATGCCGACGATGTGCGCGGCATGTTGACGGGCGAGAAACCCGCCGTGTCGCTGGCCATCTTCCCGATGGCGCAGTACGCGGGCACCGTCACCGCCGACCTGTTCGCCGATGACGACACTACCTTCTTTGACGATGCCGAGCAGTTCCACCGCTTGCAGTCGCAAGCCGTCGAGGCGCTGGCCGAACATCACCGCGAGGCGGGCGCGGCCTTTGTCGAGGTGCTGACCGAAAACTACGCACCGTGGTGGCAGTACCGCGAGGCCGATGCCCAGGACGGCGAGGCGGGCGGCGTGGTCATCCACTTCAAGCCGAGCGGGCGTGTGGAAGTGCGGGAAGGGCTTGTCCGCCGCGAGGTGCGCCCGAGCGTGGCGGAGGAAACCGCCGACCATCCCGCCGCGCCGAAAGAAAAGCCCGAATATACGGGCGCGGTCATCCGCATGGTCGCCGCCCACAAGTCGCTCGCCGTCATGGCGGGGCTTCTGGCGAACCCTCGCAAGGCGCGGGAGGTGGCCGTGGTGACGATGCTGAATGCCTGTGACTGGACGGCGCGGGCGCGTCTCGATGCCCATCCTGCGCTCGCCTACTTCGCGGGCGAGGATGCGCAGCCCGACACCTACGCCAAGGTGGAAGGGGCGGCGCAGGTGGTGATGGAGGCGCTCGACATCGCCGCGACGCTCACCAGCCGCTATCCCGCGCCCGACCGTGGGGCATGGGAGACGCTCTTGCGCCCCCAGAAGGAGCCGCTGGCGCTCTACGAGGCCGTGACCGCCCTCGATGATGCCGCGCTCGATGCGCTGCATCTGCTTCTGACCACGCTGACCTTCGGTCAGGGGAACATGGACGCGCTCGACGCGGGCGCGAGCCTGTTCAACCGAGTGGCCAGCGATCTCGGGGTGTCGATGCGGGATCATTGGTGCCCCGACGAGGCGTTCCTGACCCGCCGCCGCAAGGATCAGCTGGAGGCCATCGCCAAGGAGACGGGCGCGGTGACCCGCCTCGGGGCGCTCAAGGACTACAACAAGACGCAGCTGGCCGCTGCCCTTGCCCGTCACTTCGAGCGTTGCGCCGCCGATGACAAGCTGATCGCCGCCGACCTGAAAGCCCGCGCCAATGCATGGCTTCCCGAGGCCATGCGCTTCGGCGGGGTCGCGGTGGAGGGCGGCGACATGGCCGAGGCCGAGGAAGTGACCGAGGTCGAGGCCGATGACGCGATTGGCGACGGTTTCCCCACGCCCGCCGTCGCCGAGGACGCGCAGCCCGCCCACGCGGCCTGACCCGTCCAGCGAAGCCCGCCCGCCATGGGCGGGCTTCGTCCTTTCCTCATTTCGTCA
Organism: Stappia sp. P2PMeth1; assembly: GCF_900185735.1. Classification (NCBI taxonomy): domain Bacteria; kingdom Pseudomonadati; phylum Pseudomonadota; class Alphaproteobacteria; order Hyphomicrobiales; family Stappiaceae; genus Stappia; species Stappia sp. P2PMeth1. Next base: position 18,867 of record NZ_FYAW01000037.1, read on the forward strand.
ATTCCTCATCCGAAAGGTGTCCCATGCCTACCATCCTCGGCGCAGTCGCGCTTTTTGTCCTCGCCGCCTACATCGCCCATGTGACCGGCAATCCCGAGAACTTCCTCTGGACGATCGTCGCCGTGCCCTTCGTCATTCCCGTCACCGCCATCGTGCTCTGGATCATCGGCAAGCTGCTGGCCGCGTTCCGTGGCCCGCCGCCCTCACCCTGACGGACAGGGAGCCGTCGCCATGCCGATCATCGTGACCCTCACGCTCGTCATTCTCTCCGCCTTGGGGCTGTTCTACGTCCTGCTCATCCTCGGTTGGCTTGTTCGGGCGATCCGAAGCGGCTAGAAACCCCGCTGACCGCGTCTGTTTTGAGTGCACTGCGCCGAATTGGCGCGGTGCACAGCCTCGATCTAGGGCCACGCTCACGCTGAAACAGAATTACCTATTCTGTAACCACCGAATAAAATCGTCGCCTTCTCATTATTCACTCATGATATTTTTGGACTATTGTTACAACAAATGCCAATAAAAACAGTTCGTTGACAGAATAGGTAATATTGTCTCACAATAAACAGGTATCCAGTGATGGATATATCCTCAGAGGCTGGCGGGGGACCGTCAGCCTCGCTGCTGGACATCGGCGTGGGTCTGCGTGGCGAGGAACCGCTCGCCGATCCCCTCGTTGCGATTGGCCGCGTTAATCTCAACACAAGGAAGTGCTGCATCGACGTGAAGCTGAAGACCTACGAGGCGCGCCTTTACAACAATTGGGTCCGACTGCTCCTGGACTCGGGTGAGCCGAACGTGACGGGTTTCAGTGACGCATGGGCCGATACGCGCTACGTCGAGGTCAGAGCCGACTCCATCGAGCAAGCGGCGCGGCTGCTTGCACGCGACTACCCTTCGGAGGCCGGCTTTGTCGTTATCGGCATCGAGGAGCTGCCTGAGCCGGACAAACCGCGCCTGAAGGCCGTCACATGAGAAGGCTCGTACCCGCGCTCTGCCTGCTAACTCTTTCCGCCTGCACGGATTACCAGCGTGGAGCAACGGACGCCCATGTTCGCCAGCCCGATGGCCCGCTGGACTGCCCCGCCTTTCGCCTGGGGCTCATGGGCTGCCCGGCCACCCTCCACGATCACGTCGGCGATTGCAGTTGCGCCGGTGCGTCCGTGGAAACGGGCGTCCGGTATTTCTGCCGGAACGGCCAGTGGCAGCACGTCAGCGGCTCGTGTCCGCCATTGTCCCCCGCGCATCGGTAGGCAGCCGTCCCGCCTCGGGCAGTACAGTGCTTGCCGTTCGTATCCGGAGAGGGCGGCGTCCTGCACCGGTTGGTCGATTGTGCATGCGTAGCCGCGACTGCCGCATGACCGAGCCCATCCGTTGCGTGCCTGGAATGGCGGATGTGGCAGGCCGCTTCTCGACACGGCACTGCCTTGTCCGGTGACGAGGCGGCGCATTCTCTCGACATCAGCACTGACGCAACCGTAGCCATTCTCGCCCATCGGGATCTGATACCGATTGGCCGCGTGTCGGGCGAAGGAGGCCGAGGTCGCCAGCGCGTCCTCCCCCTGTTTGGCGCGGATCAGCCGCCCAAACGCGTCCTTTCCTCGCATGGCCACATCTGAGCCCGTCGCCCGTCCCCGCAACGGCGCGCGGTCAGTTTCTTCCCCTGCGGCTTCGCCGCATTCCTCGCGGGCGCTGCGCTTCAAGAAACAGCCCGCTTGCCGTCTCCCACTGCGTTCCGCCCTGCGGGTGCGGGTCCGTGCTTCGACGGTCTCTCTCATGGGCCATGGAAAGGTCGCGATGGGCGCGACCGCCAGAACCAAACAGAGGAGACTTACATCATGGCAACCATCGGCACCTTCACCAAGACCGACAGCGGCTTCACCGGCACCATCCAGACCCTCGGCGTCAAGGCCACCAAGGTCGCGATCACCAGCGTCGAGAAAACCGCAGACGCCGCCCCCGACTTCCGCGTCAAGGCGGGCGCCGTCGAGATCGGCGCGGCCTGGCACCGCACCTCCAAGGGCGGCAACGAATACATCTCGGTCAAGCTGGACGACCCGAGCTTCGCCGCCCCGATCTACGCCAACCTGGTCGAGCAGGACAAAGGCTTCGCCCTCATCTGGAGCCGCTGACCGCAGGCGACGCCGCCCGCCGATGAGGCGGGCGGCGCTGCCTCCCCCGATAGTTTGACGATTTAACGAATGGACGATTTCAACATGATCACTTTGACCGACATCCATCTGCAACGCCTGCACGCCGAGGCCGCACGCCTCGCCGAAGACGCCGACCGCCGCCTCGCGGCCGCTGAGGACAGCGACGATCCCGACGACTGGGATTCGTGGAAGGAAGCCGACGGCATCGCAACCGGCTTCAAGCTCGCCCTTCAGGAGCTTGCCCGCGAGGCTGCCAACCCTGAGCCGACGCCGCCCGCGCCCGCTCTCTGCTACGACGAATGGCGCGACGCCTATCGCCCTGTCTCGAACACGCTCCGCACGGATGCGCCGTTCGACGGCTGCATGTTCGAGACCTTCGGCCCCGAACTCGACGCCGTTCGTGCAGCCGACCCGGCTTGCGTCTGGACGCTCGTCAGCAGCGATGACGACGACGGCCTCTACCTTCTGACCGGCTTCCACTTCGTCAACCGCCTTGGCTACCTCATCACCGAGCGCCCATGGCAGGGCGTTGGTCAGCTCGACATCCGCGTCGACTGAGGGTGCGTTCCGCCCCCGTCGCTTCGGCGGCGGGGGCTTTTCGTGTGGCCTGATCGGGAATGTGGTCGCGTCCGCGCGACTAACCAAAGGCGCCCGACTTTCGATTGTCACCTGGAGCCAAACGCAGGCCGCCTATGGCAAAGCCCTCCCGCTGAAGCGGGAGGGCCAACCGTTTGGGCAGGTTAGCAGAGCTTGCCGCGCTTGATGATGTCATGGACGCACCATGCAGCAACCGCGAGACTGAGCAAAAACCCTGTGGTGTTCCCAGCGCCGAAATGGAGGCCGGCGAGGAACAGGTTCAGACAGAGCACGAACACGATCATGGCACCACAGCCGCCGCATCCCCGCGGACGGTTCCCTATTGAGCGTTGTGAGAATTGCAGACTGAAATGCCGCTTACGCCGCCCATTGGGCGGGGGTGATGCTCGAAGCGGGACGCCGTTCAGGCGAAGATGTTTCAGTTTGCCGGAAATTATGGATCGCAGCGCAAGTGGCCTGGCTGACGGGCACTCGGGCTAATGGTGTGCCGAATCGCGGCGGCGAGGCGTGACGTGGCGAGCTGGCCCCGGCACAGGCGTCGGTCGGCCGACACGGGTCTTATGGCGGTGACGTGTCACCCGGCGCCTGACGTCCTCACGGTCAGCGGGTCGGTGGTCGGGCATGCAGGGCGGGGCTTGCCACCTTCCGAGGCGCGCGACCGATGCGGGCCTTCCAACTGGGCAAACTGGCGTCGGCGGCGTCCGCCGCAACGGCGCTGCCCGACTTTCTTCCCCTGGCCGATCACCCCAAGCGACAGGTCGCTCGGGGACGCCGATCTTGGCCATTCCTCGCGGTCGCTGCGCTCCAAGAAAGACGGGCCTCGCCGTCTGCCGCTGCGCTTCGCCCTTCGGGTGCGGCTGGACGCCTTTGCCGACGCCTCACGTTGCCCATGGAAGGCCGCGGTCGCGGCCACAGCAACGGAAGGAGGCAAACCATGAACACCCTGCACACCATCGACACCGACTACGAGCTCACCTGGGACGAGTTCCTGATCACCGTGGAGGACCTGCACCTTATCGAGACCGCTGCCGACCTGGCCGACGACGACTACGCCACGGTGCTCGCCGCCTTCGAGCGCGGCCTCAGCCCGAACGGCTGCGTCATGAGCATCATCGACGCCCGCCGTCCGCTCGACGCGCGCGAGCACTGGTTCCACGCCGCCTGACAGACGGCGGCCCGAGCGAACCCCGTCGGGGCGACCCGGCGGGGTTTTCGCATGCCTGTCCGCCGGCAGCTTTCGGGCGGCCGCGACGGCGCTGATGCGCCTCCGTCCGCCCGCTGGCGCTGTGCCGGGTTTCGGCGGCGACATTGTGTTGGTGGCCGTTGGTAGGTGTTGTAGCTTGTGGTACAGGGCGATTGCGGTTAGTATCGCGTTGTCCATCACTGGCATTAAGTGTTTGACCTGTCAGTCCGAATCCACTCCACCCTGTGGACCGACCCCATAAGCGGGGGAGGGTTTTCGTGTCACAGGGGGAGGCAAGATGGATGTTGCGTTACAAAAACTCCCGCGTCGAGGCTGCCGCCCCGACACCGGCCGCGGCTTCGCCGACCGGCCCGGCGGGAGTTTCTTCCACCCAACAGCGCCCGCATTCGACCCCCTGACGGGGTCTCAAGCGACACTCATCTTGCTCTGCGAGGCGACCGGGACAGGGGGCATCTGAGCCATGGCACGGCCAACCCTCGATCCCCAGCGCAAACGCTCCGAGGTCCTGAACCTTCGGCTCTCCCCGACCGAGATGTACGACCTGCGGCGCCGGGCGGCCGAGGCGGGCGTGACGCTCGCCGACTATGCCCGCGCCACCCTGACGGGGCGGCGGCCGAAGCCGAAGCCGGTCAAGGACCGGGTCATGGCAGCGCTGCTTTACGAGCTGTCGTCCATCGCCACGAACCTCTCCCAGCTTGAGGATGCCACGGGCGAAGCCAACTTCGGCCAATGGGCACGCTATGTCGGCGGCGAGCTGGTCGAGCGGGTGACCGACCGCCATGACCTGACGCCGATCATCGAGGAGCACCTTGAGGCGATCAACGGCGCGGGGCACATGGTCAACGCCATGGCGCGGCGCGCCAACATGGGCAAGCCGCTGGACGCGGCTCAGGTCGAGGAAACCCTCTCCATCCTCCGCCGCGTGCTGGAGCCGATCCACCGTGCGGTGAAGCGACCGGCCAAGACAGGCGACGGCGCGTCCGATCCGGGACACGGGCCGGATGCGCTTTAAGGTGCCTGCCCGCCAGCCGGAGAGCTTCCGGGCCTCCGCCCTCTATCTCGCCGGGCGGGTGCAGGGCCTGTCGCCCGACCGGGTGGAGTTCGTCGAACGGCGCAACCTCCACACCGACGATCCGCGCTCGGCGGCGGCCGTCATGGACGCCACCGCCCAGAAGTCGGCGCGGTGCCGCCAGCCAGCCTACCATTTCATCGTCACCTTCGACCCCGACGACGCGGCGGCGGGCAAGGTGACGCCGGAGCTGAAGCGCCGCGTGGCGCAGCAGGTCATCGAGCGGATGGGGCTGACCGAGCACCAGCTCCTGGTCTATTCCCACACCGACACCGACCACCCCCACCTGCATTTTCTGGTCAACCGGGTGCACCCGACGAAGCACATCGCCTACGACCGGCATCAGGACGGGCGGCGGCTGACCGACATCGTGCAGGAACTGGCGCGCGAGCACGGGCTCAACATCCTGCGCAACCGCGAGTACGAGCGCCAGCTCGGCCGCGAGGTGGTGGAGGATTTCGGCCCGGCCCCGACCGATGCCGAATACTGGCGCGCCCGGCGCGAGGAACGCGAGGCGCAGCGCCCCTTCGAGAAGGATGCCGTCACCGACCTGCGCCGCCGCCTGAAGGACGACTTCATCCGCGCCCGCGACTGGGATGACCTGGCCGAGCGCCTCGCCGCCAAGGGCATCACCATGGAGCGCAAGGGGCAGGGCCTGGTGCTCACCGACGGCGACCGCTTCGCCAAGCTCTCGGACATGGGCAAGGGCGTGCGCTTCCACGTCCTGGAGGAACGCTACGGCGAGAGCTTCGACGACCACATGGCCCGCCGCGCCGCCCGCGTCGCTGAGCGGGATCGAGGCAAGGAGGAGCGCACCCCTGACACCAGCGGCATGGCGCCGGCCGAGCGGCGGACGGTGGAGGGGATGTTCGACGAGGAGCCGGATCGCGGTTCGGCCGAGGCGGCCGTGCGGCGCTTCGACCAGGCGGACATGGAGTTCCGCTACTGGAGCCAGATCGAGGCGTCCTACCGCTCTGCCGCCGGCAAGGTGCGCTACGCCGAACGCCAGCAAGCCTTCAACGAGAAGCAGGTGCACCGGGACGAGGCGTGGCTTGGCAAGCGCAGCCGCAGCCTCGACGAGATTCTGGGCAAGGTCTATCGGGACGCCGACAAGGCACGGGCGATCTGGGATGACCTGGAGGAGAAGTTCGGAATCCGCGACGCCGAGCGGATGATCGAGAAGGACCCGTTCATCCTCGGCGCGGTGCGGGGCATCCGATTGGGCGACACCCGCACGGCCGACAGGCGGGAGGCGAAGCGCTACTTCCGCTACATCGTCGAGCGCCGCCAGCGCTGGCGTGACGCGAAGAACCGCCTGGAGCACACCCGCGCCGAGATCGAGCGCGCCCGCCAGCGGGTGAAGCTCGCCGTGCGCGAATACGAGCTTCTCCAGCATGTCGCTGGCTCACCGCAGATGCTGCGCGAGACCATGCTGGAGAAGATCAAGGCGCGGGCACGCGCCCTGTCGCGGGTGACCGAACGCGCTATCGAACGCAGCCGCCTCGCCGACGAGCGGCGCGAGCAGTTGCATCGCGCCTGGCGCGTGGCCAAGGAAAAGCGTCTTGAACGGGAGCGCAAGCGCGAGCGAGGCCGGGCGTTCGGGCTAGATCTCAGCTTGTTCGATAAGTGATACCTGGTAAGAGCATGTGCCGCTACTGATCCGTGTCGGTATCGTACATTCGATCAGGGGACGTGATGGCGGCAGTAATGGCAGGATGTACCCGATTTTGTAGCGCGTCATGCGCCCAAGCCGACAGCTTCGGTATATTGCGCGCCCGCACCATGCGTAGTGCAATCATCACTCGATGGATTAGTGGAAGGGAGCCGCTATCCAAGGCGGCGTCAACCCAAGCATCGGCGTCGGTCCATGTGCGTGAAAGTAGGTCGGCCATAGCCTGAGTTGCTGCTTCGATGGGTGCGCCTTCTTGGCAGAGCACCCGGCCGAGATTGTCCAGGTCGTGCTCTAAGTGACCCAGTCCTTTCTCGTTTGCCCGCAGCAGCGGAAACGGGCATTGGCCGATTTCGAGCAGGACCGAAGCGTCCATCCGTTGGCGGTCGTCACCGACGACAGCGGTCGGCAAGCGTGCGAACTGACCGAGGATCATCCAGGGAGTCGTGTCAGCGTACATGCGAGACCGCTCGGCTCCGAGGTCGATTGCTTCTCCACGAATTTGGCCATGGCGGTCAGATAAGAAAGCCTTACCGTCCTCGATCTTGATGTGTACGATCTGGCCGTCAGGAGTTGCCAGGGCAATCAGCGCGTGCTCGACGAACTCCTCCTGAGGTTCGACTGACAACAGTCCGCTGATGATTCCCGAACTAAACCCACCGGATTTGTCTGCGAGGCTGCGAATCGCCTGCGCACCGATCAGATCACCGAGGTAGACCGCGCCAAGCCGCCGTCCCAACCACACGCCGGCGGCGTGAGGGTCGATTTCCGCCCGGCGCCCGAGTTCGTCCGCAGCCGCGTCGGCAAGTTCGACAAGGAAGGCGGCCGGCACCGTGGGCACGACCACGTCGTCACTGCTGGCGTGGCGGTAGGTCCGCAGCCAACCTGCCGCCTTGAGGCTTGCTAGGTTGTCGCGGGCTTCGCCTGAAATAGCGTCGCGCCGGATAACGAAGCCATTGGAGGCGGTCAAGGCGAGTTCAGCCGAATGAGCCCCGCCATCAGCGAGGGCATCGCGAGCGAGTAAGCGATAGCCGCGAAGGAGGTCTGTCTGGTCGGCGTAGGCTTCGCGGGCAGCGTCCACCAATTCCAGCCCCAGCGAGGGGGGGAGCAGTACCCCGCGGCTCGGATCATTGTAACGGGGGTCGCGCGCAATGTTGTCGTAGATGGTGCGCAACACCCAAGGCGCGCGGTAATCCTCGCTGTACTCCGCCCCATCGAGAAAGACGATCTTGGCACCCTCCAGGGTGCGTCGTGCTGCTCTAAATTCATCCAAGCCGAGAGGGCCAAGCTCGATCAGGGTAGCGTGGGCACCCAGCCCTGTCTTCGTGCGCCCGTTCTGCGCCTTCACCAAACTCTCGGGGCGGTCTGTCGTCAGGATTACCCGCAGCTTTTCGCCTAGATGCAGGCTTGCCAACTCTTCCAAGTCTGCGGCCATCGCCGTTCCCGGATCAACACCGTCGACTGCGACCACCAATGTCGGACCAGTGGAACCGTTTGACATACGGCGGAGCCATTGACGCGCGTCATTGGATGTTATGTTCCACTCCAGTTGAGCAGCAAACAAATTGGCAAGGGTCTGGAAAAGTCCGGGACCGGAGCCCCGTAGCATTAGCACTGCCAGGTCCTCACTATCGACCATCCGCAGTGCCAACTCCCGCAAAAGACTGGTCTTGCCAGTCACCGGTGCTCCTTCTACCACAATGAAGATTGGTCCGCCCTTAAGTGCCTTGATGGCTCTTTGCGTAGCCAGACGTGGGAAAAGGAGATCCCTGGCGAAGGGGCGATCCGCAGCACCGGGTGGATCTGTCATCGCGGCAATGAGCGCATCAGTGTTTGCTCGAACGATACGAGGCCATACCCCCGTCTCCCGACCCATAAGCGCTTCAATCGCCCAACGCATGTCGGCGGCTGCCACTTTGGCGGCATTAGTCAGTAGCTGCTCCACCGCGGTCGCCGTGTTGTCCCCACCAGACCATGGCTGGCCATTATTGGCATCGTAGATACGGGTATCGGCCCCGTTGGTGACGATCACCAGAGGCGGTCGCGGTGTGATCTGATTGGCGTAGCTCTGGGCCTGTTCGAAGTCGGTGTGCGTCAGGGGCACGCTTTCCCGCTTGACCTCCAGCACCGCGAGCGGACGCTCCTGGTAGAAGATAAGAATGTCAGCTCTACCGCTCTTTTCCCATTGAGCGGCGCTATCGAATTCGTGGGTCTCATGCCCAAGTCGCACTCTGAAGTGCCGCTGCTGCACAAGCTGGTCCCGTGGGATGTTCGGGAAGGCGGTGGCTATGGCTGTTGCCAGCCGACTTTCGAGTTCGGCTTCGGGCCGCACGGCGTGGGCGGTTGCTTTGACCTTCTTGGGCCTCTTCGTAGGGGTTATCTGAGCCATACTTCATCCTACGACATTTGATGCCGACCGAAAATTGCGCTGACGGTCAAAGTCTCCCCAGACTGCGCTCGAAGTCCATCTAAGTGGGATAGTTACAATCCGTCCCCAGTACAGAATGGCATACCGTTTCGGCGATCATGCCAGCCGATCATGAACCTGATACGGGCTTCCTCATCGCTTGTCACGACGGTCGCATTGCAGCGTCGGTAGTCGCCAGTTGAACCAGTGCGAATTTCTGTCGCTGCGTAGAGCCCGAGGACGGTTCGACGGCCCTGCGCTTCGAGCGTCTCGCGAACCTGATCCGAAGAGCTCGCCTCGTCGCATCGCGGCAACTCCATCGCGTTCCCATGGGCGTCGCGGTCCAGGAACATAGCGAGCGGGATGGCCCAGACTGTGGCGACGAGCAGGCCCAGAAAGGCGTACCCGCCGATATCGTGATTGAACGGTTTCATCATTTCATCCTTTCGCTATTTCATCATGTCGGCGGAGATGAGCGCGCCGGGATCATCCTCGGCCGCTTCCATCCGCCACGGCGTCCAGCGCCCCTTGAAGGCGCGCTCCTCGAAGTAGCGGAGCTTCTGCGCCAGGATCGGCCGACAGCCCTGCACGAACAGCAGCTGGCAGCTCTCTGGCAGCAGCATGATCTCGGACGGCGCCAGCAGCGGGCGGCCGATCTCGCTCTGGTGTTCGCTGTAGGTCGAAGCGAAGGTGAGGAACGGCAGTCGTCCGCTCTTGCCGCCGCTGGTGACGGGGATGGTACGCTTGCCCAGCATGGCGGAGAGAAGCTGCGCGGTATCGCTGTCCTGAACGTTGAAGGCTTGCCGCACCGCGCAGTTGGCGATCATCGAGCGCCATTTGCGGTAGGTGCTCTGGAGCTGGTCGAGGTCCTGGACGAACAGCCACAGATGCGCCCCGTAGCCCGCGAGGTAGCCGATACCGTCCTCGATGGGCCGCATCGAGCCCAGCGTCGGCAGCTCGTCCAGCAGGAAGAGCACCGGATGCCGGGGCACACGCTTGTTGCGGGTCATGGCCGCCGTGGTCAGTCCGACCATGAGCCGCAGGAAGGGCTGGTAGACCGTCGCGTATTCCGGCGGGACGATGAGGAAGATTGACATGACGCCGTTCTTCAGGTCTTCGAGCCGGAAGGTCGAATGGTTGGTGATCGCCGCGAGCTGCGGGCTGTCGAACACCGCCGTGCGCGTCTGTGCCGTCGAGACGACGGCCGAGCGCTCCTTGGCCTCCTTCTGCGAGAATCCGTCAGCGATGCGCTGGACGATGGGGTGCTTGCTGTCGCCCATGTGGGCGAGCACCGCGTCGAACTTCTCGCGCGAGCGCATCAGGAGGACGCGGAGTTCGCGCAGGTTCCGGCGGTGCGGCGGCATGTCCAGGGCGATATGGAGCAGCAGGCCGGTGACCAGCACACGGGCCTCTTGCTCCCAGTGGTTCGGCTCGTGGCCTTCGGGAGCCACGATCATCTCGGCGATCAGCCGCGCGTCGTCCACATCGTTGACGGTTCCGGCGCGAATGAACTCGACGGCATTGTAGGAGGCGCTCTCGATGCCGGGATCGAATGGCGCGAAGGCGTGCACCGGTCCGAGCGTGCCGCGATGGCGGGCGGTGATGCGGTAGTTCTCGCCCTTGATGTCGGTCACCACCACCGAGCCCGGATGGTCGAGCAGGTTGGGGATGACGACGCCGATACCCTTGCCCGAGCGCGTCGGCGCGAAGGTGAGCAAATGCCCCGGCTTCCCGAAGCGGATGAAGCGTCCGCCTTTCTTGCCCAGGATTACGCCACGCGAGCGCAGCCCGGCGCTGCGGATGTCACCCGTCGTCGCAAAGGCCGCTGAGCCGTGTGCATCGGACGGCTTGCGCGAGAGGCGATAGGCGAAGAAGAGGATCGCCGCGAAGGCCGCGGCTGCCGTCGTGCCCAGCACGACCAGCCGGTCGGCGCCGATGGTCAGATTGTCGATGATGGTCCAGATGAGTGCTGCGATGAGCAGGCAGATGGGCAGCTCGACGAGGACAAGCCTGACGAGACGCCACAGAAGACATAAATGCCCCATGGTGCATTCCCTTGGTAGTTAACTTTGCCAAGAGTTTATGGGACGGCGAAAAATTACATTGGCTGACGTGTGGTAATTCGTATCGTTTGAGACAATAATTGAAGTGTTGCCGACCCCGTTCGTCGCATTCCCAATTGACGACTTTGCCAAATGAGGGGTCGGCAACGCCTTCCTGATACAGATATTGGCATCGAGGGTTTGCAGGAAAACCTGTCAACCTTCACAGCTTGTATTTCATAAAGAAATACCTATATAGCGATTTCGTTATTTCTTCATCCGCGCCGCTGTTTCACCAGCGCGAAGCCCTCTTTCAATATGTCCAGCATCGAGACGCCATGCACCGCCGCGTAGGCTTTGAACTCGCGGTGAAACTCTGGGCTGACCTTGAAGTTGAGCGGCTTCATAGCACCCGCCTCGGCGCGATCGAGGTTATGCACGACCTGAACCGGGGCGGGCGGCAGGCCCTTGCTCGTCCTCTGGGGCGGCAGAATCTTCGTCATCTCAGGCGGCCTCCCTGTTGCTGCTCGCCTGCATCAGCTCGGCGATCTCCTGGGTGATGGCTTCGGCCCGTTCGTTGAGGGACGGGAAGCGCGTTTCTGTCGGGGCGCGACCTTCGTCGCTGGCGCGACGGAATCCGGTCTTCTCGGGCAGAACGTTGGCTAGAGAACGGTATCCCGCCTGACGCACATAGGCGCTGGCCTCGGCCAGCTCGCCTTCGCTGTCGCCCACGCGGCAGAAGGCCACGACGATCTTCTCGGCCGGTATGCCTTTCCGGGTCAGTTCATGCGCCAGCAGGACGGTTGGTTCAAGGTCGTCCAGGGCAAGCCCGGTGGGCAGCACGACGAGCGTGCTCGCTTCGGCGATCTGAAGCGTGCCCATGGTAGCGTGCGGCGGGCCGTCGAGGATCATCAGGTCGTATCCGGCTGCCGCCTTCACGGCCTGGCCGACGGTGCCGAAGCGTTCGACCGCGACCACCGGCTCGACGCTGCGCTGAAGGCGCCGCGCCTGCCAACTGAAGCTGGTGCCCTGCTGGATGTCGAGGTCTGCGATCTTCACGTTCCAGCCGGCAAGCGCATATTCACGCGCGATGAGGCGGGCCAGCGTGCTTTTGCCGACGCCGCCTTTTTGAGAGATGGTTCCAATGAAAAGAGTCATGTCCGATCTTTCTTGTTGTTTTTGTTGAAAGGACGAATTGAGGAAATCATGACATATGGAAATCGTTATTTCACGCATTTTCGCCGAAGCGCATAAGTATTGGCAAAATACAATGTATGGAGGAGCCGCGCATTCGGCCGACCGTCTTCGCCTTCCTTGACCAGATACGCCATGTGGAGGACGTGGCGTCCCTCGAAGCTGCCTTCTCGAAGGCGCTCTGGGACCTCGGATTCCGGGAATGGGCCTACCAGGTCATTCGCACCGACGCGCTCCCGGACGAGAAGCCGCTCATCCTCACGACCTTCTCCGATGACTGGTACAACCACTACATCGACAACGGCTATCACCGCATCGATCCGGTGATCCAGAATGGACCGTTGCAGGTCGCGCCCTTTACCTGGAGCGCCATGTCATTCGGCATCGAGCCGTCGCCGGAACAACGGCGCCTGTTCGCAGAAGCCGCTGAGTTCGGGGTCCGGGAAGGCGTCGGCATCCCGATCCATGGTGCGCGCGGCGCGCTGGCGATGGCGTCCATGGTTTCCGACCATGGCGCGGCCGGTCTCGACCGACTGATGTCGACCGTTGGGCAGGATGTGCACCTGCTCTCGCTGGCTTTCCACAATCATGCCCGTGAGCTGCTCGCGCTCGGCCGCATGGGGCGCACCACCGTCAGCCTGACGCCGCGCGAGCGGGAATGCCTGCTCTGGAACGCGGCCGGCAAGTCGGCCTGGCAGACCGCGCAGATACTCGGGATATCGGAGCGCACGGTCTATTTCCACCTCGCGAACGTCCGCGCCAAGATGGGCGTCGCGAACGTCTATCACGCCGTGATGAAAGCGATCATGGAAGGCATGATCTCCCCCTGAAAGCGCTTTACTCGCCAGTAACCTGTGGAGGTTGACAGGATGGCAGGCGCGTCTTTCTCTGGCTCAATGCTCCCAAACACATTGGGAGGGAAGCCATTGCTTCACATCATATCGAAAGAGAATGCACACCTGCACTGGGATGCGCTTGCATCCATGCACCAGCTCCGCCGCGCGGTCTTCAGCGAGCGGCTTGGTTGGAGCGTCACTGTCGTCAACGGGTTGGAGCTCGACCAGTTCGACCTGCCCGAGGCGCATTACCTTGTTCACTACGCCGCCGACGGCCGCGTGAACGCCTGTACCCGGCTTCTGCCGACGACCGGCCCCAATCTTCTGGCCGATGTGTTCCCCGAGCTCGTCGAGGGAGAGATGCCGTGCGCAGCCGATATCTGGGAGAGCACCCGCTTTTGCGCCGACCAAGCCACGGCGCCGGGTAACATCGCGGCCATTCTCATGGCCGGCATGCTGGAGTTCGGGCTGTTCACCGGGCTGCGCGGTTATGTGTCGGTATCGGACGTCCGCATGGAGCCGATTATGCGCCGTGCCGGATGGAATCCCGTCCGCCTGGGCGGAACGATGGAGACTGGCACAGATACCGCGGCTGCCGAATGGCTGGAGGTGTCTCTGGCCTACCTCGGGCGGGTCCGCGAGCGGGCTGGCTCCGGCGCGCCGATCATCGCCAACCTGGACGAGATCGATCAGGGAAGGGTTGCGGCATGACATACGACACCGAATGGCCGGCGTCGCCGCCACAGGCCGGCGAACGGGCCTCCTGCATCGAAGCCGACAGGCTGGCCTGGTGCATCCGGTATCTGGCGGATGAGGCGCGGCGGAGTGGATTCGATGAAACCGCAGCGGCTCTGGAGGCAGTAGAAATGCCACGCAAAAACGACCGTTTATGCAACAAGTCAGACTATATTGATGGTACTGTATAATTCTGTTGCGAATACTTGTTGCGAAAAATGGAGTGCCGCTGACGGTTGATATTTGGGTATGTCCGCGTCTCGAAAGCTGAGGGCCAGGATACGGCCCCGCAGGTCGCTGCGCTGAAGGCTGTGGGGGCAGAGGCGATGTTTGAGGACGTGGCCTCGGGTGGACGGTTCGACCGCCCGGCGCTTCAGAAGCTCCTCGTCAGCGTACAGCCAGGTGATGTGGTCATCGTCTGGAAGCTCGACCGCCTCTCGCGTTCCCTGACGGACCTGCTGCGGATCATGGAGCGCCTCGACAAGGTAGGGGTCGGCTTCCGGTCACTGACGGAGGCCATCGACACGACAACGCCGGCCGGCCGCATGATGATGCAGATGCTGGGCAGTGTGGCAGAGTTTGAGAGGGAGATTATTCGCGAGCGCACCCGTGCTGGCTTGGCCCATGCCAAAGCGCAAGGGCGCACGCTCGGTCGGCGTCGTGCCATCACCAGCGATCAGCACCGCAAAGCCTTGCGCTGGATGCAAGAGGGGCAAAGCCAAGCCGAAGTTGCCCGAACTCTCGGGGTCCACCGTTCGACAATATCCCGTCTTACGGCAGCTACGCGACATAACAAAGATTGACAGTCTTTGCTTCGACCAGCATCAAATCTCCGCTACTTTCTGCCGCGAAGGCGGACGTAGTCGGGCTTGGCGGCCGGGTTCCTGCGGGGCATGGCAATGCCCGTGATAGTGACCGGCACACGTCGCATGGCGACGGTCTGGCTGCCCACCTTCACGACGCAGTCCATGTAGTGGGTGCCGCGATAGGCCGAACGTTCATTCGCCGTGAGGCCGAGCCCGGCAAAATGGCCAAGATCGTTCGTGTTCTCGGCCTCGCCGCCTTCATTGCGCACCATCCATGCGACGGAGCTGTTCGCCGGAAGCTGTCCCGGATTCACCACCTCGAAATTGATATCGCAGTCCTTCGGTATCGGCCCAATCCGGTTCATGTCAGTGAACCGCCCGCCCTGCGGGTTGTTGCGAGAAACCGCCGTGATCCGGATCTCGGGCATCACCGATCTTACCGGCAGCCACTTTGCCATTTCGACCAGCGCCTGCTGCCCCTCGGGCATCGGGAATAGGTGCTCGAACGCCTCCTGCCAGATGTCGGCTGCGGCGAATTCGGTTTCCGCCTCGCAGGCGCGGCTAGCTACGTCCAGCAGGTCAGATAGCGCAAGGGTGAAGTCGTGCATTTGCTGCGAGGACATCCGGACCAGGTTTTCATCAGGATCAACGGGATTAGGTACTTGCCAATCGTCCTCAAGGCGCTCGGTGATGTGCTCGACGAGATCGCGCAGAGCTTCATCATCGGCCGGAAGTTGGCCCAACTTCTGGGCCGCTTCGGCAATCAGAACGGTTAGAAGGATTGACGAAGGCCGGTCGGATTCAGGGAACTTGAGGGCGGCCCACGCCTTTAGGTATCTGATCTGGCGTCGCACTTTGCCGCGCTCGATGTCATCGAACGAGTCGCGAAACCAGATGTAGATTGCCTTCGGATCGCTGTCCTCCCAGCCATCGCGGGTCGCAAGGGACCGCTCGTCCAAATCAGGTTCCAGATGATACGCGGGCACGTCGATATGGAAATCTCCCTTGAACCGGATGCGCTCGCACCGTGGCTTGGACGGGGCGACTTCCAGAACGTCGTCCGGATTGTCCGCCGCATAGGCGACAAGACTGTCCCTGACGAAGCCCTTCAGGGTTTGAGGGGTATAGTCTCCGTCGTCGCGCGAACCCTTCCACACATAATAGATGCCGAGGTCGATATCGAACTCCTCGCCAAAGCGAACAGGGCGCGTTTGCGTTCCGAATTTATATGACCCCTGAAGCCATGTGCGGATCGAATAGCCGCTCCTCTCCCGCAAGTCGGCGGAGAGGTGTTCGGCGAGGGCGTTCCAGCGCTCCTGCTGTTCCTCGAACTGCTCGCTTGAGGGCGTAATGCGCCGATGCAGCGTCTGCTTCTCGGTATCGTTAGAACTGTAAAAAAGCGATGATGCGGAACCCATAAAATCATCCCTTCAAAGTGTCGAGATTGTAGAAAACAGGCGCGGGGGCCTGCCCTGACATTATTTCCTTTAGGAGGGGCGCGTTAAGCGCGGTCTGGACAGTAGCTTGGGCCAGACCCTTGATGGTTTTCTGGGCGTCAGGCGTTGCCACGTCGAGCGCAAGATGGCGCTCTTGTTCTTTCGACTGCACCGCGTCAAGCCGTAGGTAGCGCTCGGCCAAACGGTGCCTCATCATAAAGTCAACAGAATGTTGCTGCGCAGCGATGATGACGCTGACAAGCCGCTGCTCGCGCATCCATCCGAAGGCACCAAGCTCGCGGCCGTGCGCATGGGCAAAAGAAAACTGGGCGGTGGTCGTGCCGATACTCAGCAGCCGAACTTGGTCGGCCGGTCTCTGGAAGAAATGCTCGGCCTCATGTACGGCGAGCAAGTCGGGGGAGTTCGCATAGAGCCCGCCGTCGGTGAACAGCGCGTCCCCGACCTCGGCGATAGGAAAGTAGGTGGGTGCCGCGGAGGTCGCCAAGGCGACATCGACGGCCTTCAGGTGCAGATCCCTGCGGAAATCTTCGTGATGCGGGGTTTTGAACATCTGCGGCCCGCCCTTGGTCAGGTTGACGGCCGGGACAATGACCGGGTGTTTCAAATGACCAATGAGCGTGTCGGCGCCCACGATGCGGACGATAGTGTTCCTCAGGGCGTCGGGTCGGTATTTCGGCTTCCGCCAATAGCGGCACAGGTCGGCGAACGAGCCAGCAATACCTTGCGGCGCCGGACGGTCGGAAAAGATCATCGTGCCGTCGTCTTCAAATGCCTTCTTAATGTCTTTTGCGGGTATTTCGTTCGCCAGACCGAGGGCGATAATTCCGCCAACCGATGTGCCGGCAATCAAGTCGAAATGGCGGGCGATAGGGGCGCCGTAGCTCTCTTCGAGTGCTGCGAGGACCGACGCCGTATAAAGGCCGAGGTAGCCGCCGCCGCTCAAGGAGAGAATCGTAAAGCGATCAGTTTGCGTGCGCATGTCTGTTCTCCCTGTCCGGCGGCCGCTTCTTAATGCTTCTTGTCTTTGGGCGGGTTTGGGTCGTTGCCAGGCGCGACCGTATCGGAATCGCGCCACTTTCCGTCGCGACCCTGAATCCGCACTTCGCCGCCTCCCGCCTTTTCCACGACCTGCTTGGCCGCACGTTCGGCATCCGCCTGTCGCTCATGGACGCTACTGGCCCGCTCCGCGCCAGCGCCTTTCACAGCCCAGCCCTTCGGGTGTTTGACCACATACCGGTCGTTCTTCGACATCGCTCTCTCCAAATGCGTTGACGGCGATTCCCTCATGGGATAAGAAAGTATACGGGCAGTGTTTCGCTGTCAATAAAGTTACTGTACGGATCGGAGCGCACATGTCGGGAGGTGGCCCAGAGCTACGGTGGGGGGTCGAGCAACGGCTTGAGTTTATTGAGTTCCGCCTCTTCTGGGAGGGCGGCATCAACCGCTCAGACATCACCGGATTTTTCGGCGTATCGGTGCCGCAGGCGTCGAAGGACCTGACCCAGTACCAGGAGCTTGCGCCCGACAACGTGCGGTATGACCGCAGCGAGAAGCGCTACTTCGCGACCGAGTCGTTCCGCCCGCGCTTCCTGAAACCGGACGCGGATCGCTACCTTACGCAGCTTCTGTTCGCGGCCGACCCCGCTCTTCATGGCGACCGCACATGGCTGACCAATCCCCCGAGCGTGGACACCATGCCCGTGCCGCATCGCCGGGTGGACATCGCTGTCCTCCGCATGATCCTGGCTGCGGTCCGGGGCCAGGCCTCGGTTGAGGTTCTCTATCAGTCGATGAATGAGCAGCGGCCGGAGCCCCTTTGGCGGCGTATCAGCCCTCATGCCTTCGGCAGCGATGGCTTTCGCTGGCACGTCCGCGCCTTCTGTCACATCGACAACAGGTTCAAGGATTTCTTGCTCTCGCGATGCCTTGAGGCCCGATCGCTTGGGGAGCCCGGGGCACGACCCGAAGATGATAAGCAGTGGGCAGATTTCTTCGACGTGGAACTTTCGCCCAATCCGAAGATCGGCGAGAATCAACGAAAGATAATCGCGCAGGATTACGGCATGCGCGACGACAGTATCGCAATCCCCGTCAGGCGGGCGCTGCTTTACTACTTCCGAAAACGGTTGCGTTTGGACGTGGCGGATGTTCTCGACGATCCACACGAGACGCCCGTCGTCGTCACCAACCGCGCGGAATTTGATGCCGCCTTGGCTGAGGCGATGAAGTGAAACGGGGAGACGTCGGCTTGAAGGTCAAGAACAACATTATGGGGTGGGGCAAATCATGCTGACCGGCGAAATCCGCAGCCAGATCGATAGCATCTGGAACGACTTCTGGGCAGGCGGCGTCGCCAATCCGCTCTCCGTCATCGAGCAGATGACTTATCTGCTGTTTATCAAGCGTCTGGACGAGCTGCATACCCTTGAGGAGCGCAAGAGCCAGACGCTCAAGATTCCGATGGAGCGCCGTATCTTCCCGGAGGGGCAGGACGACAAGGGACGCCCCTACGACGATCTTCGCTGGTCGCGGTTCAAGAATTTCGAGCCGCGCGAGATGATGGACGTGGTCGATGAGCACGTCTTTCCGTTCCTGCGCGCGCTCAACGGCAGTCAGTCCAGCTACGGCAAGCTGATGCGCGACGCCCGGCTTGGGTTCTCCAATCCGGCGCTGCTGGCGAAGGTGGTCGAGAAGCTCGATCGCATCCCGATGGAGGACCGCGACACCAAGGGCGATGTCTATGAGTACATGCTCGCGAAGATCGCGAGCGCAGGCCAGAACGGCCAGTTCCGCACGCCACGGCACATCATCCGGCTGATGGTCGAGATGACCGCGCCGAAGCCGACCGACGTAATCTGTGACCCTGCCGCCGGCACTTGCGGCTTCCTTGTCGCCGCCGGCGAGTATCTTCGCGAGAAGCATCCCGTGCTCATGCGTGACCCAGCCTTGAGGAAGCATTTCCACGAGGGTTTGTTCCACGGGTTCGATTTCGACACAACCATGCTGCGCATCGGCGCCATGAACATGACGCTGCACGGCGTTGAGAACCCGAATGTCACCTATCGTGACAGCTTGGCCGAGGACCACGCCGAGGACGCGGGCGCCTATTCCCTGGTGTTGGCGAATCCGCCTTTCGCCGGGTCGCTCGACTACGAGGCGACCGCCAAGGATCTCCAGAAGATCGTCAAGACGAGGAAGACGGAGCTTCTCTTTATCGCGCTCTTCCTGCGTCTCCTGAAAACCGGAGGCAGGGCGGCGGTGATTGTGCCCGATGGCGTCCTGTTCGGTTCGTCCGGTGCGCACAAGGACATCCGCCGCATGCTTGTCGAGGATCACAAGCTCGATGCGGTCATCAAGCTGCCCTCGGGCGTGTTCCGCCCCTATGCAGGTGTGTCCACCGCAATCCTCCTCTTCACCAAGACTGGCGTCGGTGGCACCGAGAATGTCTGGTTCTATGACGTGGCGGCAGACGGTCTCAGCCTGGACGACAAGCGGGCCGATCTCCTGCCGCCCGAAAAACAGGGGCCGACGCCTGCTCAGCCGCTGACCGAGGCAGAACACGAAAAGAACAATCTGCCCGACATCCTGGCCCGGTGGGGAAATCTCGCCGCCGAGGCCGAGCGCCCCCGCACCGCGCAGAGCTTCTTGGTGCCGGTGGAGGATATCCGGGCCACGGGGTCATGGGACCTGTCGCTGAGCCGTTACAAGGAGGTGCAGCACGAAGAGATCATCCACCAGTCTCCGCGTGAAATCATTGCAGATCTGCGTGCGATCGAAGCCGAAATCAACGAAGGTCTGGACCGGCTTGAGGAGTTGCTCGGATGAGTTGGCCGAGGGTCCCGATTACCAAAGTTGCGCGGGTTGTAGGCGGCGCCACCCCCAAAACCGACAACCCCAGCTTCTGGGGCGGACACATCGACTGGGCGACACCCAAGGATTTGAGCGATCTCAGGGAAAAATTCATTTCTTCGACACCGCGCAAGATCACTGATGCAGGATTGAGAGGGTGCGCCGCCGAAGTACTTCCGGCGGGATCGGTCCTATTCTCGTCTCGCGCCCCAATTGGTCACATCGCAATCAACGCTGTGCCAATGGCGACCAATCAGGGCTTCAAAAGCTTTGTACCCGGTCCCGAATTAGATGCCAGTTTTCTTTATTGGTGGCTGGACGCCAACCGAGAACGGTTGCAGGCCATGGGAACAGGCGCGACCTTCAAGGAAGTCTCGAAGGCCGTCGTCGAGCGCATAGAAATCCCCCTCCCTCCCTTGGAGGAGCAGAGGCGGATTGCGGCGATACTGGATCAGGCGGACGCGCTCCGCCGCCTCCGCACCCGCGCCCTCGACAAGCTGAACACCCTCGGCCATGCGCTCTTTCATGAGATGTTCGGGGACCCCGGCCTGAATTCTCGAAACTGGCGTACCCTTCCTATTGGCGATGCCGTCGAGAGAATATCTGATGGCCCCTTTGGTTCGAATTTAAAGAGTTCTCACTATGTTGATCGGGGAGTAAGGGTCTGGAGATTACAGAATATTGGTGTTGGCGAAATCATCGACAGTGACAAGGCCTTCATTTCAGAAGAGCATTTCGTGAAACTCAAGAAGCACGAATGCAATCCTGGTGATGTGATCGTGGGCACGCTTGGCGACCCCAACCTGAGAGCCTGCATTCAACCTGAGAACATCCCTGTTGCATTGAACAAGGCAGATTGCGTTCAAATCCGACCTAATGATGATGTTGCGGTAGCTGAGTACTGGGTCGGACTCCTGAACCACCCTTCTACACTCAAGTTGGCTCACAGCGCCGTGTTAGGGCAAACCCGATCCCGCATTAGCATGGGGAGGCTAAAGAAGCTTCAGGTCCCAGTTCCTGACATCTGTGTACAGCGCGACTACCAAGCCAGAATGGCGATGTTGCGAGGCATCAGAGCCCCCCTGCACTCGCAGGTGGAGGCAGGTCAGCGTCTCTTCGAGTCCCTCCAACACCGCGCCTTCAAGGGGGAGCTATAGGTATGCCCACTGTTCCGGTTCTCACAGATGCCCAGCTTGAGCAGGTTTCCCGCTTGCTGGGTGACTGTGCGACCGGTTCGGAGATCACCCGTGTCCTGAACAGCCTCGGACTGGACGACGTTTCAGGCGAAAGCACGAAGTGGCGGCGCGTGTATGGCACGTTCCTTCACTACCAGCGGCAGGACCGGGCGGCCAGCAAGCTGATCGACTTCATCCGCACCCTGCTTGACCCGGCCGGGTTTGTGGGGCTACCGGACGAGTTCGAGGTTGTACGCCAGCAGTTGAACGCGGTCCTCGCCTTTGCCGGCTTGCAGTATGGCGAGGATGGAAAGTTCCGGCGGGCCACGGCGGCGCAGACGATCGAGGAAGCCCACCAGCGCGCCAAGACGCTGCAAGCCAAGTTCAGGGGGCGTCGCATCCACTCCGAGGTCGTCAAGTACTGCAAGCCCGAACTGCTACAGGATAACTATTTCCACGCCGTGTTCGAGGCTTCCAAGGGGCTCGCGCAAAGGATCAGGGAGTTGTCAGGTGCGGATGGCGACGGCGCTGCTCTGGTGGATAAGGTGTTCTCCATCGACCGTCCGATGCTCGCCATCAACACGCTCCAGACGGAAACCGAACGGTCCGAGCACAAGGGCTTTGCATCGCTCCTGAAGGGATGCTTCGCCGCTGTCCGAAACCCTTTGGCTCATGAGCCAAAGCTCCTTTGGAAAGGCGAAGACGACGCTGCTGATTATCTGTCGCTGATATCCCTTCTGCATCGGAAGTTGGACGACTGCGCAAGGACTGGACTCGGGGGGATGCGATGAGGGGAGAGATTATCGGGGTCTGGTCGGAGACCTGGCGTGAAATCTGGTCGAAGCTGGCCAAGCACCCGGACGCGCCGGAGGACCTGTTTTGCGAACTGTTCCGCGAATTGAACGCTGCCTGCTCCGCTCCGCTCGACCCCGCAACCGAACTGGCCGATATCGTCGATAACCCCGATCAGGCCCGCACGGCATTCCGCCGAACCAAAGCCTCGGCGTTGATGGGCGAGATCGCGTTGCTGGAGTTCATGGAGCGCGCGCATGGGGTGATGGTCGACCTCGGGGGCGATCCGCTGGCGAACCGCTACTTCGTGCTGACCGAGGCGTTCCTCAACAAGTACAGCCTGCGCTATGACCTTCGTCGGCCCTTCAGCCTCAACCCGACACTGCCGGGTGTGTTTGCTCGTCTCATGCGCGACCTGAAAGACGCGACGGCGCAGGATGCAGCTTTGCACCCGCTCATGATGGAGTTCGAGGATGCCATCCGCGACCTTCGTGCGGACCGCTCGGCGGGCAGGATCAAGACCTGCATACAGAAGCAGGTCAACCTGCTGGAGGCCATTGGCCAGCGCTGCCCCGGGGTAACGACCAACACGCTCGGCCAGATTTGCGAGCAGGTCGGCACATGGCCGCACAACAAGGTCAAGGACGCGATGAAATGCCTCTATGGCTTCGCGTCCGACTATCCCGGCATCCGGCATGGAGGCAACGCCAACAACAGCATCCGAGAGATTGAGATGCGCGACCTTGTGGGCATCACCGTGTTGCTCGCGGGGTTTGCACCGTATCTGACCAACCTGATCAATTCCGACAACGTCTACCGAGGCACATAGGGAGGATCGACATGTCGCAGTTCTCGTTCCTCCAAGCAGAATTCGCGGAGGTGCATGAGCATGCCGTCAAGGCGGAAAGCCTGGCGCTTTCCGACCCGCGCAGTGCCTGCTTCTACGCGCGGTTGGCGCTGGAGGTAGCGGTCAAGTGGATGTACCGCCATGATCGCGCGCTCCGGTCGCCCTATGAGACGACACTATCCGCGCTGATCCACGAGCCGACGTTCCGGAAGCTGGTGGGCGATGCGCTGGTCGCCAAAGGGAAGGTGGTCAAGGACCTTGGCAACGCAGCGGTTCATGAATCCAAGCCCGTCGCCCCCGCGCGCGCCATCACTGCCGTCAGAGAGATGTTCCATATCTCCTATTGGCTCGTCCGTACCTATGCGAAGGGCGCGAAGTCGGCCGCCGCAGTCGCATTTTCGGCTGATGCGTTGCCGCATACCACTCAGGTGGAGGCGTCCACTCTCGGAAAGCTCAAGGAAATCGCAAGACGCTTCGAGGAGGCAGCCAGGGAACGAGATCGCGCCGAGCAACTTCGCCTGAAAAGCGACGGCGATCGGCTGAAGCTGGAAACCGAGATCAAGCGGCTTCAGGACGAGATCGCCAAGATCAAGAAGGCCAACCAGGCCGTCCCCGACGGGCACGACTACAACGAGGCGCAGACACGGGACGCTTTCATCGACCTGCTGTTGGCGGAAGCTGGGTGGACCTTCACCAGACCCGGCCACGACACTGAGTGTCCCATCAGCGGCATGCCGAACGCCACAGGCGAGGGCTTCGTCGATTATGTGCTCTGGGGCGACGACGGCCGACCGCTCGGCTTGGTGGAGGCGAAGCGCACCCGCCGAGATGCGCGAGAAGGGCAGCGTCAGGCCGAACTGTACGCCGACGCGCTGGAGCGTCAGTTTGGGCAGCGGCCGATCATCTTCTACTCCAATGGCTATGAGCATTGGATCTGGGATGACCGCCGCTATCCGCCGCGCCCAATCCAGGGATTTCTCAAGAAGGATGAGCTGGAGCTTGCGATCCAGCGGCGTGCGACACGCAAGCCGCTGGCGCCGGAGGACATCAACTCAAAGATTGTCGAGCGCTACTACCAGACCCGCGCCATTCGCCGCGTTGCGGAGGCTTTCGAGAAGGACAATCTGCGCAAGGCGTTGTTGGTCATGGCGACGGGTTCGGGCAAGACGCGCACCGTCATCGCACTTTCCGACCTGTTGATGCGCGCCAACTGGGCGAGACGCATCCTGTTCCTTGCTGATCGTGTTGCGCTCGTCAATCAGGCGTCGAACGCTTTCAAGGCGTTCCTGCCGCAGGCTTCGCCTGTGAACCTAGTCACCGACAAGGCTGCCCATGGACGAGTCTACGTTTCCACCTACCCGACAATGATGGGGCTGATCGACGAGACGAAAAGCGGTGTGAGGCGCTTTGGGCCGGGGCATTTCGACCTGATCGTTATCGATGAGGCGCATCGGTCGGTCTATCGGAAGTACAAAGCGATCTTCGACTACTTCGACAGCCTTCTGGTCGGCCTCACTGCGACGCCGAAGGATGAGGTAGACCGCGACACCTACGCGCTCTTCGATCTGGAGCGCGGTATCCCTACTGATGCCTATGGGCTAGACGAGGCCGTCAGTGACGGCTTCCTCGTGCCGCCCAGGGCTGTGTCCGTGCCGCTCAAGTTCCAGCGGGAGGGCATTAAGTACGACGACCTCTCGGAAGAAGAGAAGGAAGCGTGGGACGCCATCGAATGGGACGAGGACGGTGGGATCCCGGACCGCGTTGAGGCGGCGGCCGTCAACAAGTGGCTGTTCAACGAGGACACCGTTGACAAGGTGCTTGAGCACGTCATGACCCATGGTCTGAAGGTCGCCGACGGCGACCGGCTGGGGAAGACCATCATCTTCGCCAAGAACCATGACCATGCGCAGTTCATTGCTGAACGCTTCGATGCGAACTATCCGCATCTCCAAGGGCGTTTTGCCCGCGTGATCGACTTCAAGACCGAATATGCCCAGTCGCTGATTGACGATTTCTCGTCTGCGGACAAGGAGCCTCACATCGCCATCTCGGTGGATATGCTCGATACCGGTATCGACATCCCCGAGGTGGTCAACCTCGTCTTTTTCAAGATTGTTCGCTCGAAAACCAAGTTCTGGCAGATGATCGGGAGGGGAACGCGGCTGTGCCCTGACCTGTTCGGCATTGGTCAGCATAAGGAATATTTCTACGTCTTCGATTTCTGCCAAAACTTTGAGTTCTTCAACCAGAACCCCGACTTGTCCGAAGGATCATCTGGCGTTTCACTGAGCGAGCGCCTGTTTGCGGGGCGCGTCGAGCTGGTCGGCGAACTCGACAGGCACGGGCATCCGGACGGCGATGATCCGGCCGCGGTGCTGCGGCGCGATGTTGTCGCCCAGCTTCGTGCCGAGGTAGACGGCATGAACGTCGAGAACTTCATCGTTCGACCCAAGCGGCGGATGGTGGAAAAGTATAGGGCCGATGATGTTTGGTCGAAGCTGGGTCTGGACGAGCGCACCGAGCTCATCGACCACATCGCCGGGCTTCCGTCTGCCGTGGTCGATGACGACATTTCCGCCAAGCAGTTCGATTATCTCATCCTGCAAACCCAGTTGGCGGTGCTGCGCGCGGAAAAGGCATTTGCCGGCTACAAGAAGCGCATCGTTGATCTGGCAGCGGCGCTCGAAGAACTCGGCAACGTACCGATGGTCGCAGCCGAGATGGCATTCATCCTAGAGATACAGACCGACGAGTTCTGGCAGGACGTGACCCCGCGGATGCTCGAAAACGTCCGCCGCCGTCTGCGGAGCCTCATCAAGCTCATCGAGCTGAAGAAGCGCCCGCATGTTTACACCGACTTCGAGGACGAAATCGGAGGTCCGACCGAGGTCGAGCTTCAAGGCGTCGCGGTCGGGACTGATATGCACCGTTTTCGCATGAAAGCCAGGCACTTCCTCAAGGAGCATGAAAACCACATAGCGATTCAAAAGGTTCGCCGGAACGAGCCCCTCACGGCACAAGACCTGGCGGAGCTGGAGCGCATCTTCATCGAAGCGGCTGTCGCGGCTCCCGAGGACCTGGAGCGGGTCCGCAATGATGGTGGGCTCGGGATTTTCGTCCGCTCTCTGGTCGGCCTCGACCGCGAGGCAGCAAAACACGCGTTCGATCAGTTCCAGTGCGAGCGAACGCTGTCGGCCAACCAGATCGAGTTTCTCAACATGGTGATCGATTACCTTACTGAGCGTGGTGTGATGGACCCACGGCTCCTCTATGAGAGCCCCTTTACCGATTTTGACGCGATGGGGGTCGAAGGCGTTTTCGACGATGCCGGTGTTGTTGAACTCATCGGTATCCTGGAAGAGGTTCGTCGGCGCGCAGCGGCCTGATGCGGATGCCGTCAGCGGCGAGCTTGCTTTGGGTGTTTGTCTTTTCGCTTTGCGCTACCCGCTTCAGGGGTCAATCCGGTCAAGCCGGATACGACCACCGGCGGCCGGTCGGGAAATCGCGCGATGAGCTCCAGCGTTCCGCCCATGGCGGTGACATAGCTGCGCAGCGTGGACAGAAGCAGGTCGGAGCGCTGTTCGAGGCGCGAAACGCTATCCTGACCAATGTGAAGCAGCTCCGCCATGCGCTCCTGGGTCAGGTCGCGCGCCTTGCGGAGATCACGAAGTGTCAGCTCTTCCGCGATGAGTTCCTCGGCGCGCGCCGCTACACGCTTCTGCCGTTCGGCCGGGAGCCGGTCCATCATCGTCTTGAGAGTGGTCGCCATCATCGACCTCCTTTCTTGCTCAGTCTTGCCAAGTGACCGTCAAAGCGTTCGTCCGCCTTAGCGATCAGTTGGCGGTAGAACCGCTTCTCCGACTGGCCGGACTTGTCGCCGGCCACCAGCAGGATGCCCTTCCGCTCGGGGTCGAACGCGAAGGCGACGCGCCAGACCCCATCGTCGGCTTCGAAGCGAAGCTCTTTCATGTTCGCGTGCTTCGACCCGTTGAGGGTGTCCGCCCGCGGGCGCTTCAGGTGAGGCCCCAACGTCTCAAGCAGCTTGGCGTGCGCCAGCAGCTCATCCTGTACGGCCTCCGGCAGGGCCTCGAACTCGCCCTCGAACGCCTCATGAAAGATCACTTCCCATTCCATAGCTTATTATGGTGTTGAAGGCATATGGTTTCAAGTCCATATTTCGGCTGCGAAAGAAGCCCCACCGCGAGGGTGGGGCTTCAGTCGTCGATTGGTGCCGGTCAGGCCGCGGGCTTCAACGGCTTCGGAGCCATGCGCTGGCTCTCCAGCCACTTGTTGAATTCGGCGCGGTCGATATAGACCCGGCCACCGATCTTCAGCAGCGCGGGCTTCAGTCCATTCGTCTCCGCATGGAATATCCACCAGCGCAACGTGTGCTCCGTGATGACCGGCGAATCCGCCGCAACCTGCTTCACGGTAGCGAGGTCCCTGTAATCCACCATGTTTTCCTCATGGTTCGGGGCCTATAAACAGCAGGAAGCCTTATCTATAGCCGGGACAGGGTTTCCCGACAATTACCTGGCCGTGTGCTGGCCTACAACTCGGCCGGCAGAACCTTATCGTTGACGGCCTGGACCAGCTCCTTGACGTGGCTTTCGGAGAGGTGCGCGTAGCGGCGCACCATCTGGAGGGTCCGGTGACCCAACACCTCGGCAATCTCGACCAGGCTGGCACCGTTCATGGCCAGATAGCTGGCCGTCGAGTGCCGGATGTCGTGGAAGCGGAAATCGACCAGTCCTGCCGCATCGCGGGCATTCTCCCAGGCGGTGCGGATGTCGATCGGCGCCATGCCGTCGCGGCGCGGGAAGACCCAGCGGGTAGGCGGGGTGTAGTCCAGCTTGTCGTAGAACGCCTCGACCTTCCGCATATGCGCCTTGAGCAGGGCTTGCAGGCTCTTCACGACCGGCACCGTCCGGGTTTCGCCGTTCTTCGTGTTCCGCAACACGGCGATGCCGCGCGTCAGGTCCAGGTCGGCGAAGGTCAAGGAGAGCACCTCGTTCTTTCGCGCTCCCGTGGACAGGGCGACGAGAACGACGGGGTAGAGGTGCTCGTTCTCGCTTGCCTTGCAGGCCGCAAGCAACTTCGTGCGTTCGTCGTCGCTCAGGAACCGTATCCGCTCGTTCCTGATCTTGGTGATCTTGTTCACCCCGTCGATGGGGTTGGCCGCCGTCCAGCCCCATTGTTTGGCGTGTTTGAGCAGCAGCGCCAGCGTGTCGCGGTAGTGCTTCAGCGTCTTCCGGCTCTTCGGCTTCGGAGCGCGGGCCGAGGGTTTGCTCCCGTTCTCCGCCGCGTCTTCGTCCGCCTTGCGGCGACCGTCGCCGGCTTCGCCCAGCTCCCGCAGCTTTTCGCTGATTTTCTCCGGCTCGATGTAGGAGAGGGCGTAAGCGCCCAGCTCGCGCTCCCAGAAGGCAATGTAGGTGGCTTCCGCCCGCTGCGTTGTCGCCGCCTTGTGCGGCAGCACATCATCGCGGTAGCGCTTGATGACATCCTTCAGGGTCTTGCTCCGCGCCGCCGAGACGACATTCTGGAACTCGCCCTTGCGGATGGACGCCTCGGTCTGTTGCGCCCAGAGCTTCGCATCCGTCAGACGCTTAAACGTCTTCTTCTGCCGGGGGAAGCCGTGGATGCGAACGTCGGCGAGATAGACCGTCCCGGTCTTGCGTTCGCGCTTTTCGATGGTGGCCATGGGAGCCTCATGGGGCAGGGGCAGCAGGGACAGTGCCCCTACCCGGTCAGGACAGCCCTTGAGAACCTGAAGGTTGCTGGCCGTATCATTGGGGGCACTTTAGGGGCACTTGATACCAGGATTTGGCCACAAAAGGCAATAGCTCTCAACGGCAGGAGATGGCATAAGTAGCTGAATAGGCGATGGAAAATTTTTGGCGGTCGTTGACGTCTATAGATCGTCATAGGGCTCATAACCTGAAGGTCGCAGGTTCAAATCCTGCCCCCGCAACCATCTTTACTTGCGACCCCGTAGCCCCCGCTGCGGGGTTTTTGCTTTGCGTGGAAATCGTAAGGATTCCAGCGAGATCGCCCTGAACGGCGATCTCCACCTTGCCGTCGACCGGCGTCAGCTCGATCTGATCCACGAGCGAGCGCAGCGTGTCGGCGGCCTCGATCCGCTTCCCCTCGTCTTCGTCCTGCAGGGCGTCGTAAAGCTGTTGGACCCGCTTGCGGTATTGCAGTGCCATGCTCGGGTGCAGCAGGGGTGGCGGCTCGTCGGCTTCGGCCAGGAACAGTTCAAGTTCCTTCTTGCGTTTCTCAATCGCCACCATCTTCGCGTTGAGCGCGTCAGCGGCCCCACCCTTCAGTATCAAATTGAGGAGGGTCTCGAGTTCCCGATCGATCTTCGCAATCTCCGCCTCGGCCGACGCGATCTCGGCGCGGCCCTCCATGCGCAGCCGGTTCATCTCCTGCGTGAAGACCTCGCAGAAATGGGTGAAGAGCTCCGGATCGACGAGTTTGGTACGCAGTGCGTTCAGCACACGCGCTTCCAACTCGTCGCGGCGGATGTTGACCCGGTTGTCGCAGGTCCCCTTGTTGCGCGCCGTCGCACATCCGATCAGCGTCGCCGAGATCGCGGAATAGCCGCCACCACAGCAGGAACATTTGGTCAATCCCGAGAAGAGGTATTTGGGGCGGCGGCGGGTATTGATCCGGGAGAGATCGGCCTCGCCGTTTTCCTTCCGGGCGATCTTGTTCTTCTCCTGCCGCGCCTTCACGGCGTTCCAGAGATCGTCATCGAGGATGCGCAGCTCCGGCGTTTCCTGGATGACCCATTCCTCTTCCGGGTTGGGGCGGGCCTGCCGCTTGCCGGTGTTCGGATCCTTGACGAAGCGCTGCCGGTTCCAGACGATCTTGCCGATATACATCTCATTGTTGAGGATGCCATTGCCCCGTTTCGGGTTGCCGTTGATCGTGCTGAACCCCCAATCGCCGCCTGACGGAGCGGGAATGCCTTCCTTGTTCAGGGCGAAGGCGATGGTCTTGGCCGACTTGCCGGCGGCGTAGTCGCGGAAGATGCGGCGGACCACCTCGGCCTGGAACTCGTTGATGGTGCGATCGCCGCGGATCGGCTCGCCGTTCGCATCGAGTTTCTTGACCACATCGTAGCCATAGGCATTGCCACCACCCGATTTGCCCGCCTCGACGCGGCCGCGCTGCCCGCGGCGGGTCTTGTCGGCCAGATCCTTCAGGAACAGCGCATTCATCGTGCCCTTGAGACCGACATGCAGATGCGTCACCTCGCCTTCCGACAGGGTGAACATCTTCACGTCGGCATACGACATGCGCTTGAAGATGCCCGCGATGTCTTCCTGATCGCGGGAGAGGCGGTCCATCGCTTCGGCCAGGATCAGGTCGAAACGGCCGCCCATTGCGTCGGCCATGAGCGCCTGAATGCCTGGGCGGATCAGCGAGGCGCCGGAGATCGCGTGGTCCGAATACTCCTCGACGATATGCCAGCCCTGCTTCTCGGCATGGAGACGGCACATACGGAACTGGTCGGCGATGGAAGCGTCGCGTTGATTGTCGGAAGAATAGCGGGCGTAGATCGCGACTTTCAAAACCTGGCTCCCGTCCGTATCAGGAGGAGCGCTTCCTCCTTTGCCGTGACATCTTCACTTCCTCTGCATAGCACTCCTGCGCCGCCTGCCTCGCCAGGATGCCGACCAGACGCAGAAGGCGAGGGTCGGGATTGCCACGCGGCGTAAACGTCAGCTCCGGCGCGTCCAGCAGCAAGGATTCGAGCAGCGCTTCGCGCTCTCCTCCTGTCATCTTTGCCGGGTTTCCTGGGGCTCGCAAGGTCATAGCTTGCAGCATTCGCCCCGAGGGAAGCATAAGCAACGGAAATTGAAGGCGAATATTCGGCGGCGATTGGCGCGGGCAATCGTGCCATGGCGTGGCCAAGCGCAGCCGGGCGTGCCTTTGCGTAGCAAAATAACCTATCGGAATCCCTCGCTGACCCGGTCATCATTGGCCTCGTCGCCTCTCCTCGTGAGGTCATTGACTGTTGACGCAACCCTAGCGTATTGTAATTCGCGATACAAGGCGCTATATACCGACCAAGGAGATTCGCCATGGCCACGACCGCCGAACGCAAGGAATATCCGATCTCGATGCGCCTGCCCGAGGCGGATGTCGCAATGATCGATCGCGCAGCGAGCCTGCGCGGCCGCTCGCGCACCGATTTCGTGCGCGACGCCGCAGTGCGCGCGGCCGAGGAGGTCGTCATGGAGCAGGGGCTGATCCGGATGAGTCCAGAGGGCTTCGCTGAGTTCATGGATGTGCTGGCGCGTCCGGCCGCTCCCGTTCCGGAGATGGTCGAAGTTCTGAAACGGCCCGCGCCGTGGGAGCCCGGCTACGTGGCGAAGCGGTAAGCCATTGCAACTGTCAGGCCCCGAACCGCTTACCGCCGCTCACGATGTGTCTGATTTCTCCTGTGGCAAGCCCACGCTTGACCACTGGCTGAAGACGCGCGCCCTCTCCAATCAGCAGAAGGGCTTCACCGCCGTCCTTGTCGTGCACGAGGCCGGACGCGTGGTCGGTTACTATGGCCTGGCGCCGACCGCCGTTGTGCCATCGGTGCTGCCGCGTTCGATCCGGACGGGGCAGCCACCCAATCCGGTCCCGTGCATGCTACTCGGCCAGCTCGCGACCGATACGGGTTGGGCAGGGCTGGGCATCGGGACCGGTCTTGTGAAGCACGCCCTCCAGCGCTGCGTTCAGGCCGCTTCGCTGATCGGCGGACGGGCCTTGTTGGTCAATGCCGTCGATGGTGAAGCCGCCGAATTCTGGAGGCGGCGCGGCTTTGAGCCGTCCAGGGATGATCCCCTGGTTCTGCTCCGATCGATCAACGACATCGCGGCCTCGCTCGGTGAGGCTGGAGGTTGAATGCTTGGCTGGCCTCACCCCAGCGATCCGCCCGTTCACTCAGATTGCAGTAGACCAGATCTGCCCATGCAAATTCGTCTCCCCCCATTGTCCACATTCCGCTGGCAGATGTTCGTGCTTTCCCTCGCTCTATCTTGGGCGGTCGGCGGCCTGCCGGAACCTGCCCAGGCTCAGCCTCGGCCGCAGATTGCGAAGTGCGTTCCCGGTCAGGCGCGCACCGCTGACGAATATTGTCTCGTCGACGGTGACACGATCTGGATTGACGGGGAAAAGCTGCGCATGGAGGGATATGACACCCCGGAACCGCAAACCCACATCTGCGGTGGCGAGGCCGAAGTCGCGCTGGCACACCGAGCCAGCGACCGGGTGATCGAGCTGCTGAACTCGCATAACTGGACTGTCGAATATGGAGAGCGGGATAACACCGGCACGCGGACGCTCGTGACGATCAGAATCGGTGGTCGCGACATCGGCGACATCCTGATCGAAGAAGGGCTGGCTCGCTCCTGGCCTGACGGCGATGAATGGTGGTGCAGCCGGTAGGTGCGGCAATGCGAACCGCGCGTGGAGCGGCGAGGTGAGATGCCAGTTATGCTGACAATGCGCCTTGTTGCTGCGTACGCGCAGTTTCCAACCTCGCAGGTGCAACATCCGGAGGCACGCACGGAACATCAGCCATTCGGCGCGTCACCTCCGAAGTTGATGGCTACGGTAAGAAGCTACATGTTCGTGGTTGCTTTCTTCAGTCATCAGGGCCTGATAACAAATATTTATGATTGAAGACTGGCTGAACATCGAGGAGGCGGAGCACGGCGAAAGAAAGCGCCTCTTTGTGCTTGGCGAGAGAGGTGGCGGTAGAGTCGCAGTCCAGGCGGACCTCATGGAGCGTGTCCGCGCTCACTACGACGATCCGCGGCACATTGCCGACGACATTGCCGAGCTGGGATTCCCCGGCGCTGCTGCCATTCTTCGCGAGCGCTTGCCGACCGACGCCAGAACGCGGTCCGGCGAAGTAGGCGAGATATTGGCTACGGAGTTTGTGGAGCACCAGACTGGATTCCGGATCCCCGTTCGCCGCCTGCGCTACAAGGACGGTCGCGAAATGGCCCTGCGCGGCGATGATTTCCTCGGCATCGAGGAGGTAGATGGACGCCTTGCCTATCTGAAGGGCGAGGCCAAGAGCGGTCAGGCGATGGCCGCAGGTGTGATAAACGCCGCTCGTGCCCGGCTCAATGACGACGATGGCCGTCCCACGCCGATCTCCCTACTGTTTGTAGCCGATAGGTTGCTGGAGGGGAGCGAAGAAGACGAGGCGCTAGGTCGCCAAATCCGCAATGCTGTCGGCAGAGGCACGATTCGGGCGCGTGATGTCACGCATGGACTGTTCACGTTAACCGGCAACGACCGGCGCGCCGACCTCGAAGCCGATCTTGCAGGTGCTGGCGGTGACCACGGCCATATCTCGGTGAACCTCCGCATAAACGACCACCAGGAGTTCATCGCCTGGATTTATGAAGAGGCCGAGAGCCTTGGAAACGATTGAGGAGCTTCAGGAATTTATCGAAGTGATGGCGCAGCCGACGGTACGCGGTCGGCTTCAAGCACGGGGTGACGCGCGGGCGATCATTAGGAGGGCCGGCCAACTTCCCGAGGGTGCTCCGGCTTTCGCGGTGAGTCTCGACACCGATTTGTCCGAGTATGGATTCTCTTTGCTCCGTGCATCGCTCGCCCTGCGGGAGCGGGGCGAGGGCGACCCAGCAATATGGCGCGAGGGCTTTCTCAAGGCTGGCAATGCCTTCGAGGCCCTTGTCCGCAACGGGTCACCGGAACTCTCCCAGCGTGGCTTCTGGCGTGTGATGGGCGCGGCCTCGTACCATCTCGCGGGGTACGCAGCGATGGCGTTCTCGCTGATGTCTCAGGCCGAAGAAGAAGCGAATCTTGCGCCCGCAGAACGCGTGATCGTACGGCTACTCCTTAGTGATCTCGGGACTCTGCGTGACGAGGCGCGATCCTGGCTGCGCAATCCTGAATACGGCGACGATGCTCTCCAAGCTGCTCTCGAGGTCGGCGATCAGGAGATCGACGACATCTTGTCGATCATGCTGACTACGGCGGTCTTCAGAGCTTTCGCGTTCTTCGAATTCGCGTTGCTCACCGGCGATACCGCTATGCACGACGGAGCGCTATCAATACTCCGGCGCGCTCTGAGAGTGGCCAGCAATGTCGGTGCGGTATCCCATTGGTGGATCATCCGCGTAGCCCGAAATTTAATTGACGATCTCTGGGGCAATAGCCTCCACCATGTGCTGCCTCAAATCGGGCCAGCCGGCACGGATGGTTATGCCGCGCTGCGGGAGATGTTTCTTGCGTCGCTTTATGCGCGCAAGACGGCCGAGGTTGAGCTCTGGCCTTCGCAGATCGGCGCGGCGCGCCGCGCAACCGATTTGACTGATGATCTCGTGGTGGCTCTGCCGACGAGTGCTGGAAAGACCCGCGTCGCGGAAATCTGCACCCTCATGTCGCTCAGTGCAGAGAAGCGGGTGTTGCTCGTGACGCCGCTGCGGGCACTGTCGGCGCAGACCGAGCGGTCCTTTCGCAAGACGTTCGGTCCTCTCGGATTTTCGGTGTCCTCGCTCTACGGTGCGAGCGGCGCAATGCCGGGAGACCAGGACGCACTGCGCTCGCACGACATCGTTATTGCGACGCCGGAAAAGCTGGACTTCGCGCTAAGAAGCAATCCGCAATTGCTGGATGATATCGGATTGATCGTTCTGGATGAGGGACATCTGATAGGGCCGAGCGAGCGCGAGCTCCGCTACGAAATTCTCGTGCAAAGGCTTCTGCGCCGCGCGGACGCGGTCGACCGGCGTATCGTCTGCCTGTCGGCGATCCTGCCCGATGGCGAACAACTCGAAGATCTGACGGCGTGGGTGCGTAGCTATGCCGAGGGCGAAGCGGTGAAATCAAGCTGGCGGCCGACCCGTCAGCGTTTCGGAACGCTGGCGTGGGGCGGACAGGGAGCGCGCCTGACATTCGATCTTGATGATGACGGACCCTTCATCCAGAACTTTGTCACGGAGCAGCCTCCCATCGCTCCGCGTCGAACGCCGTTTCCCAGAGACAATCCCGAGTTGACCATTGCTGCGGCATGGCAGTTTGCCGATGAGGGCAAGCGCACATTGGTATTCTGTACGCAGCGGGATCATGTCGAGAGCTACGCAACGCGCATTGTCGACCTCGCCCGGCGTGGCTTCATCGCTCCACTTCTTGCTGACGAAGGCGCAATAGAGAGGGCGAAATCGGTTGGGGCTGAATGGCTAGGTGCAGAGCATCCGGCCGTCCGCTGCCTTGAACTGGGCGTGGCCATTCATCACGCGCGTTTACCTAACCCTTTCCTTCGCGAGGTCGAACGCCTGCTAAACGAAGGCGTTCTAACTGTGACTATCGCATCGCCGACCCTCGCCCAGGGGCTTAATCTCAACGCAGCGGTCCTGCTTGTGCCGACCCTGTATCGCGCGGGAACTCCCCTCACCGGTGAGGAATTTGCGAACGTCGCGGGGCGCGCCGGACGCGCCTTCGTCGATCTCGAAGGGCTTGTGATCCACGTAATGTTCGAACCGCTGCGTTGGCGCAGGCAGGCATGGCGCGAGCTTGTGAACGCATCAAGGGCCCGGACGCTTGAGAGCGGGCTTATTCAGATCGCCAGCGAAATTCTCAATCGTCTGGCGCGCAGCGGGACGCTAAGTCGAGACGACGCCTTTGAGTATCTCGCCAACAACCGAGATGCCTGGAACATCCATGTCGACGAGGAAGACGACGAGCCTTTCGAGCTTCTGCTAGAGAAACTCGATCACGCGATCCTTGGTCTTGTCGAAGCGCTGGATGCTGATGATGCGGACTTGCCGCGGCTCATCGACGAGTCGCTGAACGGTTCGCTTTGGGCGCGGCAGCTTGCCCGCCGTGGCGATGACCTGCGTGAGCGCCAGCTTGAATTGTTCAGGGCGCGCTCGGGGCTGATCTGGTCGCAGACGAACGCCGATCAAAGGCGCGGTCATTTTGCGATGGGTGTTGGGCTTGAGTCCGGATTGACACTCGACGCGATGGCCGACGAGCTCGCCGTGTTGCTCGACCAAGCCGACGAGGCAGCGTTGCCCGGCGATAGCGAGGTGCTCGTTGCATCGCTTACCACGCTTGCGGAGCGCTTACTCGCTATCCGCCCCTTTGTTCCTGACGATCCTCTGCCGGGCAATTGGCGCGAGATCCTGGCCGCGTGGGTTTCCGGAACGCCAGTGCACGAGATCGGGCCGGACAACATGCGTTTCATCGAGGACGTATTTACGTATCGGCTCGTCTGGGCGCTGGAGGCACTTCGTACCCGAAGGGTTGCGCTTGGCTGGCAACCCGAGATCATTGCCGGCACAGCCGCTGCCTGTCTTGAGGCCGGGCTGCCGCGCTACACGATGGCGATGCTTGTGCGCGCCGGACTTCCTTCAAGAGCCGCGGCCCTCGCCGCAATTAATGATCAGGATCCGATTTTCATCGATAACGATGGTCTCGTTGTCTGGCTCGAAACCAATGAAGTTGTCGCGATGACAGATGCCGGAGACTGGCCAACGCCAGCGACCAACGACATTTGGAAAGCATTCAGGGCCGAGATGCTGAACCGCATCAGCCAGCGTTGGACCTCGCGCGACTGGCGTATAAATATCGAACCGGCGACGCGGCAGATCGTTCCGGTTCCGGCCAGTCCATATCGGGTCGAGGTCGACGAAACAGACAATGCCGTGTGGGTTCTTACGCCTGACTTCAAAGTGGTAGCCATGCTTGGGCAAAGTATGGTTGACGCCGCTCCAAGTGTGCTGACTGCTCGCTTTGATGAAGGCAGCCCTCAGGCG
This sequence comes from Stappia sp. P2PMeth1, assembly GCF_900185735.1. Taxonomy (NCBI): domain Bacteria; kingdom Pseudomonadati; phylum Pseudomonadota; class Alphaproteobacteria; order Hyphomicrobiales; family Stappiaceae; genus Stappia; species Stappia sp. P2PMeth1. Next base: position 55,501 of record NZ_FYAW01000037.1, read on the forward strand.
ATCATTCGCCGGCATGGTCGCTCCCACGCGTCTTGGTCTGAGCCCTAAGCGCGCGAATGCTTCAAGGATTACGGAGGGCCGCTTTGGGAAATCGCGCTGCGGCTATCACCTCAGCCGTCCCACCGACAGTCCGTACGATCGGCTAGCTGGGCCTTCCCGCGAGGCGCTCGTCGATGACCGGCTCGTCCCAGTGGCGCGCAACATCGAGCCACTTGTCGATCAACGCCTGAAACTGCGGCTCGGCGAAGCAGGTCTGGAACGTGTAGAGCCGATTGACCACCTGGCGCATCAGGTCGCGCATCTCGTCATCGTCGAACCTCGACACGGTTCTCCAGGGAATGCGATTGCCGTCGGCGTCGATGACGAAGACATCGGAATAGTCGCCGGTCTTCGTGACCGGGACCGGGCCGGCATGCAGGTCCTCCAGCATGCTGTTGCGGACGCAGATCATCGCCATCGCCTTGGCGAGCGTCGCCGCTAACTGTTCTTCTTCCTTCCGGCCCATGTTCGTCCTCCGGATCATTGTCAGATGCCCGGCAACATGCCATCGGCGGCTGTATTGGCTGGCGTTTCCAGGATCACCAACCGATCATCGGGCAGCGGCCGCTGCAGCGTCTTGGCTTCGTTCCAGTCGGCGGTCAGCCAGGTCTCGACTTCTTCGTGGCTCGTCAGAATGACGGGCATGGCCTTCGGATGGATCGGCTTCACCACGCCATTGGCCTCGGTCGTCAGGAAGGCGAACAGTTGATGATCGCCCGGACGCGGGGTCCGGTTCGAGCCGCGGGTTCCGCGCCACGGCGTCCAGATTCCCGCGAAGAAGAACAGGGGCTGGGTCTCATCGAGGGCGAACCAGTGCAGCGGTTTGCGCTTCGTGACTGGATCGGGCTTTTGCCCATATTCGGAAAAGGCGGTGGCCGGGACCACGCAGCGATTCTCGAGCCCGAGCCATTTGCGCCAGTGAGGGCTGGCCGTGTTGCGGATATTGGTGACGCCGGTGTCCGGCGCGTCGCGGGATTTCAGATATTCGACGGGCGTGGGCATACCCCAGGTCAATGAGGCCAGTTCCCGCCCGCCGTCGGTGTTGCGCACCACCGGCGCCGGCCGGTCGGGATAGACGTCCATCGACGGTTCGAGATTGCCGATACTGTCATGGGTGGCTGCCACGAAATCCCGGATCGCCTGCTGATTGGTCGTAATGCGATAGAGATTGCACATCGCCCCGCCACTCTCCTTGCGAATACTTTACGTCACCATAGGGCATTGCACCCCGTCGATCACTTCCGGGATGGCCGAGATTGACTCTCGACCTGTAAGAGAACAAATAAAGAACATAGCAACGGAATCGACCAGTGCAAAGCCCCGGAGACGCCATCCTCATATGCCCAGCCGTGCCGACAGCCCAGCCATTGCCGACCTTCGGGCGCGCATCGCGCGGCTCGAAGGCGATGGCGCGCATCCGCACGAGGTGCTGCCCTTCGGGATCGCGCCGCTGGATCGCAAGCTGCCCGGTGGCGGGCTGGCGCTCGGATGCCTCCATGAAGTCGCCGGAGGCGGCAACGGGGCGGTGGATGGCGCGGCTGCGGCCTGTTTCACGGCCGGGATCGCCGCCCGCACCACCGGGCAGGTGCTCTGGTGCGTGGCGCTACAGGATCTCTTCGCACCGGGGCTGGAGCAGGCCGGACTGCCGCCCGGCCGGGTGATCTTCGTCGAAGCCGGAGACGACAAGGCCGTTCTGGCCTGTATGGAGGAAGGGCTGCGGCATGGCGGGCTGGGGGCGGTCGTGGGCGACGTCGCGCGCCTGCCGATGACCGCCTCGCGGCGGCTGCATCTGGCCGCGAAAGGCTCGGCGACGATCTGCATCGCGTTGCGCCGCTGGCGGCGACAGGCGGAGGCCAGCGATTTCGGGCAGCCGACGGCGGCGATGACCCGCTGGCGGATCTCGGCGCTGCCGTCCTCGTCCCTTCCAGTTCCCGGCGTCGGGCGGCCGCGCTGGCTGGTCGAGCTGATCCGGGCGCGGGCGGGCGAATGTCTCGATATCGAACTGGAGGCGTGCGATGGCTCGGGTCATCTCTGTCTTCCTGCCGAACTGGCCGACAGACCGGTTGCGGCGGAAGGCGGGCGACGCAGCGCCGCCCGGTGAGGCGCCGCTGGTCATCGCCGGAAGGGAGAAGAACCGCCGGGTGGTGACGGCGGCCGATCCGGCCGCGCGGGCGCTCGGCCTGCGCGCCGGAATGCCTGTCACCAAGGCCCAGGCGATGGTGCCCGGCCTCCACATCGAGCCCGCCGACCCGCGGGCCGACCTGGACAGCCTCGAACGCCTCGCGCTCTGGGTGCTGCAACGCTTCTCACCTATCGCCGCCGCCGACGCGCCGGACGGGATCGTCATCGACGCGACCGGCGCCGACCATCTGCATGGCGGTGAGGCGGCCATGCTGGAGGCGCTGACCGGGCGGCTTGTCATGTCCGGCGTCACCGCCCGCGCAGCCATCGCCGATAGCTGGGGCGCGGCCCATGCGCTGGCGCGCTACGCGGCCGATCCGCTGTTTGTCACTCCTCCCGGCGAAACCATCCCAGGACTCGCACCGCTGCCGCTGCAAGCCCTGCGCCTGCCACCCGCGATCGCGGCGGGGCTGAACGACCTCGGCTTTGTCCGCATCGGCGACCTGATCGGGCAGCCGCGCGCGCCTCTGACCCGGCGCTTCGGCCCGGAGCTCTGCCGGCGTCTCGATCAGGCCCTGGGCGAGATCGCCGAACCCATCGAACCGATCCGGCCCGAGGAGCTGGTCTCGGTTCGCCGCGTCTTCGCAGAGCCCATCGGCGCCGCCGAGACCATCGCGCGCTATATTCGCAAGCTGGTCATGGCGCTCTGCGAGGCGCTCGAGGGGCGGGGTCTTGGCGCGCGCCGTCTCGACCTGCTCTGCCACCGGGTCGACAACCGGATCGAGACGGTGCGCATCGGCCTGGCCATGCCGGTGCGGGATTCCGCGCGCCTGACCCGGCTTCTCTGCGACAGGATCGAGACCATCGCGCCGGGCTTCGGCATCGAGATCATGTCGCTGACCGCCACCCTTGCCGAACCCCTGCCTTTGCGGCAGGCGGCCAGCAGCCTGATCGAGGAGGGCGCGCCGGATCTGTCCGGCCTGATCGACACGCTGGCCAATCGGGTCGGCGCGCGGGCGGTCTATCGTTTCGCGCCGGTGGCGAGCGATGTGCCCGAGCGCTCGGTCCGTCGTCTGCCGGCACTCGCCGAGGATACGGGTGCGGGCTGGCCCGACCATTGGCCGCGCCCTTCGCGGCTGCTCTCCCGGCCGGAGCCGATCGAGACCATGGCGCTCCTGCCGGACCATCCGCCGAACTGGTTCTCCTGGAAGGGCGTGCGTCGCCGGGTCCGACGGGCCGACGGACCGGAGCGCATCTTCGGGGAATGGTGGAAGCGCGATGCCGAGCTGATCGCGGTGCGGGACTATTTCCGGGTCGAGGACGATGCCGGCGAACGCTTCTGGATCTTCCGCTCCGGCGATGGCGAGGATGCCGCCACCGGCTCGCATCGCTGGTTCCTGCACGGGATTTTCGGATGAGCGCGCCCGCCTACGCCGAATTGCAGGTGACGTCGAATTTCTCCTTCCTGCGCGGAGCCTCCGCGGCCGAGGAGCTGCTCGCTGCCGCCGCGGCGATGGGGATCGAGGCCATGGCCGTGACCGATCGCAACACGCTGGCCGGTATCGTGCGCGCCCATGAGGCGGCGAAGGAGGCGGGCGTGCGGCTGATCGTCGGCTGCCGCCTCGATCTCGTCTGCGGCATGTCGGCGCTGGTCTATCCGACCGACCGGGCGGCCTGGTCGCGGCTCTGCCGACTCCTGTCGCTGGGCAAGGGGCGGGCGGGCAAGGCGCGCTGTCATCTCGAATGGGACGATCTCACCGCCTATGGCGAAGGGCTGATCGCGGTCCTCGTGCCGGACCTTGCCGACGAGACCTGCGGTTTGCGCCTGAGGCGCCTGCGCGACTCTTTCGGCGATCGCGCCTATCTCGGCCTGACGCTGCGGCGGCGGCCCAATGACCAGATGCGCCTCTGGGAGCTGTCGACGCTCGCCGCGCGGATCGGCGTGCCCACCGTGGTGACCAATGACGTGCTCTTCCACGAACCCGGCCGCCGCATCCTGCAGGATGTCGTCACCGCGATCCGCCACAATGTCACCGTCGATGCGCTCGGCGCCCGGCGCGAGCGCCATGCCGACCGCTATCTGAAGCCGCCCGCCGAAATGCACCGGCTCTTCGCGCGCTGGCCCGAGGCTTTGGCCCGGACGCGTGAGATCGCGGATCGCTGCCGCTTCTCGCTCGACGAGCTGCGCTATCAATATCCCGAAGAGCGCGACGATCAGGCGCTGACCCCGCAGGAAACCCTGGAGCGGCTGACCTGGGAGGGCGCCGCACACCGCTATCCCGAGGGCGTGCCCGAGGAGGTGACCGCCGCGCTGGAGCATGAGCTGGCCCTGATCGGCAAGCTCGATTACGCGCCCTACTTCCTCACGGTGAACAGCATCGTCCGCTTCGCCCGGTCGCGCGGCATCCTCTGCCAGGGGCGCGGATCGGCGGCGAACTCGGCCGTCTGCTATGTGCTCGGCATCACCGCGATCGATCCCGGCCGCAACGATCTCCTGTTCGAGCGCTTCGTCTCCGAGGAGCGCCGCGAGCCGCCCGATATCGACGTGGATTTCGAGCATGAGCGGCGCGAGGAGGTGATCCAGTGGGTCTATGAGCATTACGGCCGCGAGCGCGCCGCTCTGACCGCCACCGTCATCCGCTATCGCTCCAAGGGCGCGCTGCGGGACGTGGGCAAGGCCCTGGGGCTTCCCGAAGACCTGATCCAGACGCTGTCCGGCCAGCTCTGGGGCGGGTCCGAGGCTGGTGTCACCGAGCAGCAGCTCCGCGATCTCAACCTCAATCCGGAGGATCGCCGGTTGCGCCTGACGCTCGAACTGGCCGCCCAGCTTCGCGGCGCGCCGCGGCATCTGTCGCAGCATCCGGGCGGTTTCGTGCTGACCCATGACCGGCTCGACGATCTCGTGCCCATCGAGCCCGCGGCGATGGAGGGGCGCCAGATCATCGAATGGGACAAGGACGATATCGACGCGCTGCGCTTCATGAAGGTCGATGTCCTGGCGCTCGGCATGCTGAGTTGCATGCGCCGGGGGCTGGACCTGTTGGCCGAGCACAAGGATATCCACCTCGATCTGGCGTCGATCCCGGCCGAGGATCCGCGCACCTATGCGATGATCCGCAAAGCCGATACGCTCGGCACCTTCCAGATCGAGAGCCGGGCGCAGATGTCGATGCTGCCGCGCTTGAAACCCCGGACCTATTACGACCTGGTGGTGCAGGTCGCGATCGTGCGGCCGGGGCCGATCCAGGGCGATATGGTTCATCCCTATCTGCGCCGGCGCGAGGGCCTGGAAGAGGTCGATTATCCCCGGCCCGAGCTGGAGAAGGTGCTGGGAAAGACGCTCGGCGTGCCGCTGTTCCAGGAACAGGCGATGCGCGTCGCCATCGAATGCGCGGGCTTTACCGCGGGCGAGGCCGATCTCCTGCGCAAGAGCATGGCGACCTTCAAACATACCGGCGGCGTCTCGAAGTTCCGCGACCGGCTGATCTCGGGGATGATCGCGCGCGGCTATGAGGAGCCGTTCGCGGCCCGGACCTTCCAGCAGCTCGAAGGCTTCGGCTCCTATGGTTTTCCCGAAAGCCATGCGGCGAGCTTCGCGCTGATCGCTTATGCCTCGGCCTGGCTCAAATGCTGGCACCCGGATGTCTTCTGCGCCGCGCTCCTCAACGCCCAGCCCATGGGCTTTTATGCGCCGGCCCAGATCGTGCGCGACGCCCGCGAGCATGGGGTGGAGGTCCGCCCGGTCTGCATCAATGCCTCCCGCTGGGATTGCACGCTGGAGCCGACCGGCGACGAAAGCCGTCTCGCGGTCCGTCTTGGACTGCGAATGGTCAAGGGCCTCGCCAATGCCCATGCCGCCGCCATCGTGGCGGCGCGGGGCGATGAGAATTTCACCTCGATCGCCGATCTCTGGCGGCGGGCCGGCGTTCCCGTCGCGGCGCTCGATCAGATCGCCGCGGCCGATGGATTCCGTCCGGCTTTCGGCCTCGCCCGGCGCGAGGCGCAATGGGCCATCAAGGGGCTGCGCGACGAGGAACTGCCGCTCTTCGCCGCCGCCTCGGACCGTGAGGGGCGGACCGTTCCGGAACTCGACGAGCCTGCGATCGCGCTGAGAGCGATGCCCGCCGGTCGCGAGGTGGTCGAGGATTACGGGCATATCGGCCTGTCGCTGCGCCGCCATCCGGTCTCCTTCCTGCGCGAGGACCTGGCGAAGCGCCGGATCGTCAGCTGCGCCGAGGCGATGGCGGCGCGCGACCGGCGCTGGCTGGAGGCGGCAGGGATCGTCCTGGTGCGCCAACGCCCCGGCTCGGCTAATGGCGTCATGTTCGTCACGCTCGAGGACGAGACCGGCATCGCCAATCTCGTCGTGTGGCAAAAGGTCTTCGAGCGCTATCGGCGGGTCATTCTCTCATCGAGCATGATCGCCGTGAGGGGCCGCGTTCAGCGCGAGGGCGAGGTCGTGCATCTTGTCGCCCATCGGATCGTCGATCTGTCGCGGGATCTGGCGAGTGTCGGGCAGCGCGAGGCGGCTGCGGCCGAGAAGCAGGGGCCGGTGGCCGGCGGCATCAGGGTGAAGGCGCGGGATTTCCGGTAAAGCCGGTGGCTTTGACAGAAGGCGGTATCGGTTCGAACCAAGGAATCGGCTTGCCTCTCGGGGATCACAGATCTTCTGGCCCGATCGACCATTCTGCGATTTCTCTATCGATCAATCGCCATTGTTCTGCAAGGTCGGCAAGGTCGGCGGTGTCTACAACAGGATGATCGAGGCCCTCGAATTGGTCACCGAGATATGTGGCGAGGCCCGCACCGCCTTCGTTGGCGAACCACACTCCGACCAGATCCGCGATTTCCTTCAACTGCCTGAGAGTCTTTTCAGCATCGCGAATGTCGAAATCACCAAGCTCCCTGTCCTGCCGACTTTGCTTGTTCCCGGCATGGGCAACATGCGAGTTAACGTGCTCGGCAATTCGATCAAGGCGGGCAAGCCGAGTTTCGATCTTCTCGAAGACCGTGTCCGAGATCAGATTGCTCGGGTTACGCTCTGACGCAGAAACGCCGCTCAAAACATCGAAATGCCGATGCGCGGCCTCACTTTTCATGAGCTCTGGATCGCCCCACACCGGACGCCCCTTCGCGGCGACGAGGTGGTCATGTTGTTCTTGATGCAGGCGATCGAGATCGTATTGCGCGTCAAGCACTTTCTCGACGTAGATTCTCCTGGTCAACCAGTTTTGGCTCGCTTTCACGTCGTTGACGACAGATCGGATCGAGTAAACTCCCTTGGGGCCTTTTATCGGGGCCTTATCGAGAAGTCGGCGAGTGCCGAGAAGCAGGCTTGACCAGTATCCCTCGGAAACGAGATTGAACATCATCTGGTTAAGCGGGGGTCTCGAGCCTCTCTTCTCATTTGCAAGACGGACGATCCGAACCGTCGTGCGAAAGGCGGCGTAGTTCCAGAGCAGATCCTGAATGGCTCTGTGGATGCCCGTTGTCTCGTCGCGAAAAGCATCCCGCCACGCGGCGATGTGCTGGTCATGCTGCGTCATTAGTTTTCCAAGCCTGAGCGCCAAACTCACCTCATCATACCGGGAGACGCCAACACCGGCGACGGCTATTCGCTTCTGATTCTTCCTTCGCGCGGGCTCGTTTTATTGTTCCCGCGAATAAACGCGCATCTTGCCGTGGGCCTGAAGGGGGAAGGCCTTCCCCCCTGGCCGGCACTATCGTTGCCGGCGCACCCCCTTCAGCGGGGAGACCCCCAGGCTGTGCTAAAACCCACCAATCGTGCGAGCGCAGCGAATGATTTTGCCCGCTCTATGGAATATGAGCGTTTGGCTGCTTAAGACCTCTTTGTCATCATCGGCTATGAGATCGCAAAATCCCGAAAGCTGCCGTTGAGCCGCTGCGGCTGACCGCTGCTTGGCCCTTATTGGTCCGCCTCGGAGGAACTATTCCGCACCCAAGTCGGACAGCCTCGGCATGTCAGCCTGCTCCTTCCCTTAATGCCTCTGCGATCAGCAGAGCAAGCTCCCCAGGCGGCTGGATACCGGAGATACGCTGATCGCATCCCCATGCCCATCCATCATCCCAACGTCGGATCGGTGAAGCTGGCTTGCACTTCACTCAATAGGTGATGCTAGTCAGAACCACGTAAAGGATCGTGGCGGCCAAGCCACCGACCATCAGTATCAGGAGCCAGAGGGACGGTTCCGTTCTTATTCGATCAAGATATCGCATCGGATGCTGCCTTTTCGAGTAGAGCACATGCATCTCAGATCAGCCTGTTGTCCTCGGCCTTCTGGCGGGCGCGGCGGCGGGTGCCGTCGGTATCCGATTTGCGGTGCCGTTCAGCCGCCGCCTTGCGGATCTGCTCGAAGCGATTTTCTTCGACCTGCTTGAGCGTCGGATGCGTATCTGTCTTCTTCACAAACGAGATCATTGCTGAAGTTCCTTCCTGTGGCGGGTGGAAACGCCCTGGCGCCTGCCTGAGCGCTTTAAACGGGGTATTATGCGCCAAGCCCGGTGACACAGCCTTGGACTCCAAGCCGGTCGGCAGTCGTCTGCCCCGGCATCGTCGCCCAGCCGCCGGCTTCCACGAACTGACGCTTCTTGTAGCTGTCGGGTATCGCCTTGAACTCGGCAAGTTTCGCCGCCGCATCTGGGGCCGCGTTGAACCTTTCGACGCATATGGCGGATGCCAGCTCCCCGCGCGCCGTGTCGCCGGCCGCTTTCGCCATGGTCTGCGAAGTGCCGCCAGTGACCCAGCCGCCCCAGCTGAATCCTATAACGATCGTTGCGATCATCGCCGCGATGCATGCCCAGACCAGAATGGTCTTTGAAGGCTGATAGTCTTCCCAGCGGCGGGAGAGAGATGGTTTGGTCGTGCTTTGTGTGGCCATGGAGATTCCTTCCAGGTTGGAATGCAGATTGCTTTGTCTGGGCGTCGGCCGAACGGTTCAGGCACTGTTCTCAGTATCCCATTCCGCCCATGCCGCCGTTGCCGGCCGACGGGGTGGATTCCTTCGCGCGAATGTCGGCGATCATCGCCTCGGCGGTGATCAGGAGCGCTGCGATCGAGCCGGCGTTCTGCAGGGCGGTTCTGACGACCTTGGCGGGGTCGACGATACCGGCCTCGATCATGTCGACATAGGTTTCGGTCTGGGCGTCGAAGCCCTGGTTGTGGTCCTTGCTGTCCGTGAGCTTGCTGACCACGATCGAGCCTTCGACGCCGGCATTCTCGGCGATCTGCCGGACCGGCGCTTCGAGCGCCCGACGCACGATCGAAATGCCTGCGGTTATATCGGCGTTGGCGCCTGTCAGAGAGGCCAGCACGGTCCTGACGCGCAGCAGCGCCACACCGCCGCCGGGCACGATGCCTTCCTCGACCGCAGCTCGGGTGGCGTTGAGCGCATCGTCGATGCGGTCTTTCTTCTCCTTGACCTCGGTCTCGGTCGCGCCGCCGACGCGGATCACCGCGACGCCTCCGGCGAGTTTGGCCAGCCGCTCCTGGAGCTTCTCCTTGTCGTAGTCCGAGGTCGTTTCCTCGATCTGCGCCTTGATCTGGGCAATACGAGCGGCGATGCCGGCCTTGTCGCCGGAACCGTCGATGATCGTTGTCGTGTCCTTGTCTACGACAACACGCTTGGCGCTGCCGAGCATGTCGAGCGTGACATTTTCCAGCTTGATGCCGAGATCGTCGGAGATCACCTGGCCGGCGGTCAGCACGGCGATGTCCTCGAGCATGGCCTTGCGGCGGTCGCCAAAGCCCGGAGCTTTCACGGCCGCGACCTTCAGGCCGCCGCGCAACTTGTTGACGACCAGCGTGGCGAGCGCCTCGCCCTCGACGTCCTCGGAGATGATCAGCAGCGGCTTGCCGCTTTGCACCACCGCCTCCAGGATCGGCAGCATGGCTTGAAGATTACCGAGCTTCTTCTCGTGGATGAGGATGTAGGGGTCATCCAGTTCCACGCGCATCTTTTCGGCGTTGGTGACGAAGTATGGAGAGAGGTAGCCGCGATCGAACTGCATGCCTTCGACCACGTCGAGCTCGGTTTCGGCGGTCCTGGCTTCCTCGACGGTGATCACACCCTCGTTGCCGACCTTGTCCATCGCACTCGCAATCATCCCGCCGATGGTGCCATCGCCATTGGCGGCGATCGTGCCGACCTGCGCGATCTCAGCCGACGACTTGACCTTCCTGGCCCGCGCCTGGATTTCCTTGACGACGGCCGCGACGCCAATGTCGATGCCGCGCTTCAGGTCCATCGGGTTCATCCCGGCGGCGACCAGCTTGGCGCCCTCGCGCAGGATGGAGGCCGCGAGCACCGTCGCCGTCGTGGTTCCGTCGCCGGCGAGGTCGTTGGTCTTGGAGGCCACCTCGCGCACCATCTGCGCGCCCATGTTCTCGAACTTGTCTTCGAGTTCGATCTCCCTGGCGACGGTGACGCCGTCCTTGGTGATGCGCGGCGCGCCATAGGCCTTGTCGATGACGACGTTGCGTCCCTTTGGCCCGAGCGTCACCTTGACGGCGTTGTTCAGCAGTTCGACGCCGCGCAGCATGCGGTCGCGGGCTTCGCCGGCGAATTTGATTTCCTTGGCAGACATGATGTTCGTCCAGTTCGGGCTTGATTATCAGGTATCGGCCGGTCAGGCGGCTTTGCTGGCGGCCGCCGTTGTCTTCTCGACGATGCCCATGATGTCGGATTCCTTCATGATCAGGAGATCCTCGCCGTCGAGCTTGACCTCGGTGCCGGACCATTTGCCGAACAGGATGAGGTCGCCCGCCTTGACGTCGAGTGGAACCAGCTTGCCGGCTTCGTCGCGCGAACCCGGGCCGACGGCGATCACCTCGCCTTCCTGCGGCTTTTCCTTCGCGGTATCGGGAATGATGATCCCGCCTTTGGATTTGAGATCGCCTTCCGCCCGTCGGATGACGACGCGGTCGTGGAGGGGCCGGAATTTCATGGGGTTCTTTCTGAGGCCGGCGCATAGGGCGACCACCTCGGATAGATAGCGACTTTGGCACTCGAATGATAGGAGTGCTAAACGTATTTCGTTGAAAAGGTGGAATTGCGAAAATTTATATCACTTCTACCAATGCGATGTTTGTTGTTTTCAATACGTATTTCCTGCCTTTTTAAGGATTTTTATTTTTATGGAAGAGCCATTTATTCAATTCTAGATAAATAATAGCGACCCGCTCCTTGTTTACCGGGTGGGGACAGCCCATATATAAAACTCGTTGATTTGGCCGACTTGGCTTTTTGCGGTGTCAGAGACCCGCCATTCACCACCGAATTCTCGATAGCGAATGCATCACGCGCCGACCTGGCGCGCATATCGCTCTGTTCGAACCTTGGAATGAACGCGCCGCTGACCACGGATGTACTGGCAGCACGGAAGTTCGTTCCGGTTCGAATGGGAATGATGCAGGAGGCGCGTTTGCGTGCTCCTGCGGAGGTATCGACCCATGACAACGCGCACCACGCAGAAAATCGTCCGGTTCTCCGCACCCTTCATGCTGTCCGGCTTCGACGCTGCGCAGCCTGCCGGCGACTATCGCGTGGACCAGGATGAGGAACTGCTGGAGGGATCCTCCCGCCTTGCCTGGAGACGTGTAGGCGCCTTCATCCACCTGCCCGCCATCGGCATTGATGGCCACACGTATCAGATGGCGCCGATAGATCCCGCCGATCTCGACGCCGCCCTCGAAAAGGATCACCAACAGCCATGATATCAACCAACCCAATCCGGCGCACGAACCGTCCCGCCCGCCACGAGGCTCCTGCTCATCTCTTCGCGATCGGACAGGCTGTCCGGCTCAAGGGCGGTTTCGTGAGGCCGGCATTACCCGCCGATATCTACCGCATAACCGGCAGACTGCCGGCACGGGGAGATTCACTGCAATATCGCATCCGCAACGACGACGAACGCCATGAGCGAGTGACGACGCAGGACAGCCTCGAGCCGGTCGACATGTCGCAATCCGGTAATGGCGCAACCCTCATCGAAAGGACGTTCGGACATGGCTAAAGGCCAGAAACGAAGCAATCGCGAGATCAGAAAGCCGAAACAGGAGAAGGCCCCGCCAAAGCCTGAAAGCACCTTCGGCAACCAGATCAAGTTTGCCGCCAATGATGCCAATGCTTCCCAAGGCAAAGGCAAGCACTGAGGCAGTGCTGCTCCGGCTGAAAGAGCAAGTAGCGCCATGAAAGTTGTCATCGAGTTCTACCGCACGCGGGAGACGGATGACGCCCATGCTGTCGTGGGCCGAGAGGCGGTGGAAGCCGTCGATCTCGCCAACGCCATTGAGATTGCGCAACTGCTTTCGCAGACGCTCGATATGCCTCAACGGCCCGACGCCATCGCGATCACCGACTTATCCGGTAACGCGCTATTTTCCGGCATCATTGATGCCGACGTGACCACTAGAGAAAGGCCACGATCATGACCCGATACATAGATGAAATCGAACGGGAGCGGCACGACCGCGCGATCGGCGTCTGGGACAATGAAGGCGGTGCATCCGCCCGCGCACCAGGCGACGAACAATATGGCCGCCGGATCGAAGCCGACCGGTCCTGGACCATCTACCATGTCTTCACCGGCGTTCCAGCCAGCCGCGAAGGGCAGGAGATGATCGGCCTTAGCCACTCGGCCGCAACCGACGGGATGCTTTCCCTCAATCGTCGGAATGATGTGCGACGCAAGGAGCACATGAACGGGTTTATGCGTGTACCACTGCTGCTGCAAACGGCAAGGGCAGATCAACGATGACCCTTGAATTCCTGAACCCCAGCCGCAGCTTCGACGAAGTGCGCAACGCCATTCGCTTTATCGGGCACGACGGCATGTTCGAAGTGCCGTTCTTTGTCGAAGTGGAAGCGCTCGCCAGGTCCCCTGCTGAATTGCGCAGCACTGAGGTGTCGGAAGAGATGTATCTCTCGACCTTCGATGCGACGCGCAGTTCGATCCACGATGTCGCCCGCGAGGCCTACTCGCATCGTCGCCAAACCTCCTATACGCTGACCGCTGCCGATTTCCGGTAAAGACACCACTCAATGCTGATCCGCTACGGGTATGAGATCACACTGACCTGCCAGCAGCCGACAGCCTTGGTGTGTCTGCTGTCGGTGCACGAGGATCGCGCGGCTGACATACGGGTGCCGGAGACGACGTTCACCACACCCGATGTGCACGTATCGACCTACCGCGATCTCTTCGGCAACAAATGCCGGCGGCTGGTCGCGCCTGCGGGCGACCTGACGATGTGGGGTGATGCCACGATCGAGGACGACGGCAGGCCGGACGGGATTGTGCCGGGTGCCCGGGAACTGCCGGTGCCGGACTTGCCGGACGATTGCCTCGTCTACCTCATGGGCAGCCGCTACTGCGAAACCGACCGTCTCAGCCAGACCGCTTGGGACCTGTTCGGCAAGATGCCGCCCGGTTGGAGCCGGGTGCAGGCGATCTGCGATTTCGTCCACAACCACATCCGCTTCGACTACATGCAGGCTCGATCTACGCGGACGGCTTTCGAGGCGTTCCATGAGCGCGTTGGCGTTTGTCGCGATTTCGCGCATCTTGCGGTCACGTTCTGCCGATGCCTCAACATCCCCGCTCGCTATATCAACGGCCATCTCGGTGACATCGGCGTGCCGGTCGTCGATCCGATGGATTTCAGCGCCTGGATCGAAGTGTTCCTCGATGGCGAATGGTACACCTTCGATCCGCGCAACAACGTCCCGCGGATCGGCAGGATCGTGGTGGCGCGCGGCCGCGACGCAGCCGACATACCGCTCGTCAACTCCTTCGGCCCGCATGTTCTGAAGGCGTTCCGAGTATGGACTTACGAGGTATCGGGCTTGCAACAGGCGCAAGAGCATCGCGAGTAAGGCGCCTTGGGACCGGACACCAAGGCTACAGGCGATACGGCAAGGCATACCGGAAGCGCCGCAGACCTTTTCGAAGATAACTCACTTTAGTCAGGCACCCGCCATGGTCCGCTGACTGTGACCGGTTCCCGACGTTAGGTTGGCGCGATTCCAATCCCTTGAGCCGGTGCGGCCGCGACCTAATGTTCCATCCTCGTAATACCCACTTTCAGCAAACGGAAAAGTCGGGCCTGTGGCTGACGTCAGGCGCATCCAGTCGAAGTGCGAAGACTGTTTGAATGACAGCTTTCGCAGGTTCGTCGCCCAAAGTGCCGAAAGCAGGAAGCCACCTTTTCTCGGAAGTTTGGAGGGTCAGCGAGGTGCCGCGATCCTGCCTCTGGGTAGTTATTCGAGACCCAATACAAAGCCTTTCCCTATGAGCAAACAAGTGTAGAATCAGACTCTCCTGATCTGCTTTGCCGAGGTGTCTATGAGCTTCATTGAGGGAATAGCGCGAGATCAGGCCAATCTGCTTCCCCCATGTGTCGATGACTATGTTGGGCCTGACGCGCTCGTCCGCGTCGTCGATGCTTTCGTCGACAGTCTGGATATGATTGAGCTTGGCTTCACACGCGCCATTGCGGCCTCGACCGGACGACCAGGCTATCATCCCAGCGACATGCTCCGGCTGTATATCTGGGGCTACCTCAATCAAGCCCGTTCATCGCGACATCTGGAGCGCTCCTGCAAGCGCGACCTTGAAGCAATGTGGCTGATGCGGCAACTCGCGCCGGACTATCGGACCATTGCCGCCTTCCGGCACGACTATCCCGACGCGATCGTCGCCGCCAGCGCCGCGTTCGTGCTGTTCTGTCGCGAGCAGAATTTGGTAGGCGGCCGGTCGGTCGCACTCGACGGCACCAAGATGCGAGCGGTCGCCAGTCCAAAGAACATCGCCGGGGCGGAGCGGCTCGCGCGCGATATCGCGCATACCGAAAAAGAGATCGCCTATTATCTCGACCGCCTGGACATAATCGACGAGACCGTCGCGCGGGGCTTTGATGATCAACCACTGCACCGCGAAGGCTTCAAGTCCGCCATTGCCTCCCTGCAGCGTCGGAAGGACCGGCTGGCCAGGCGACAGCAGGAACTCGATCGACGGGTCGAGAAGGTGCTCGTGTTTGGCGAGCCGGAGGCCAAACCGATGGGATATGCCCACGCGCCGAAGCTTCCCTCGTACAATCTGCAAAGCGTCGTCGATGTTGCGAGTGGTCTGATCGTCCACCATGACGTCTACAATGACGCGAACGACAGCCACCTTCTTCATCCGATGTCAGTCGCGGCTAAGGCCGTGCTGGAGGTAGATCAGCTCCAGGTGTTGACCGACGGCGGCTACTCAAACGCCGAAGAAGTCGCCCGTTGCGAACGCGAGAACATTGAGGTCGCTGCGCCGATCAAGCGCGGCGCGATGAATTCCGAACATTTTCGACCGGTACAGTTCCTCTACGACGAGGACAGCGACACGGTCCGTTGCCCCGGCGGGCAAACTCTACGCCCGTCCGGAATCCATACTCGCAATCGGGCGATGCGCTACCGTACCTCGGCCTGCGCGACCTGTGCGTTGAAGCCGAGATGCACGCCGGGAGCCCAGCGCACAATTCACCGGCTTGTCGATCAAGGTGCCCTCGATCGCATGGAGGCCCGAATCCATGCCAATCCCAGCTTGATGACGATCAGGCGATGCACGGTCGAGCATCCATTCGGCACCATAAAGCGAATGTCGGGTGGCGGAAGGTTCCTAACTAGAGGACTTAGGGCGGTAAAGGCGGAGGCGGCGCTGTCGATCCTAGCCTTCAACATCCTACACGCCGCGAACACATTCGGAACGAGGGTTGTTACCCCGAGCTGACGCGAGGCGGCGCTTCGCTTCGGCTCCACCTGGCAGGCGCTGCGGCTCCGACGGCTGACGTTTTGGCACAGCCTGCCCCGCAACGCCCCCTGAGAGGGAGAGTGCGGACGGGTTTTCCGTGACGGGTTGAGGGCTGGAGGAGTGGCCTCCGGCGCCCGTCGCGGAGATCATCCCGATGGCCAGAAAGGACCGCGCTCGCCCAGGCGGCGCCCGCAGCAATCTCTATGACGACATCACCGACAAGATCATCGCCGAGCTGGAGGAAGGGCGGCTGCCCTGGGTCCAGCCCTGGGGGACGGCGGCGGCGAAGGCGCCGCTCGCCATGCCGAGGAATGCCGCGACCGCGCGGCAATATTCCGGGATCAATGTCCTCATCCTCTGGGGCGCAGTGGTCCAGCACGGCTATCCGACCCAGCATTGGCTCACCTTCCGGCAAGCACTCTCGCTGGGCGGAAATGTCCGCAAGGGCGAGCGCGGCACCACCGTCGTCTATGCCGACCGCTTCACGCCGGAGGACGAGAAGCGCCGCGCCCAGGAGTCGGGCGAAGAAGCCAGCAGCATTCCGTTCCTGAAGCGCTTCACCGTGTTCAACGCGGCGCAATGCGAGGGCCTGCCCGAGGACATCGCCTTCGAGGCCCCGCCACCGCCGCCCGGCATGATCGAGCCGAAGGTCGAGGCGCTGATCGAGGCGACCGGGATCGATTTCCGCATCGGCGGGGATCGCGCCTTCTATGTTCCGGCGCTCGACTACGTGCAGGTGCCGCCTCCGGCCGCCTATTTCGAGCCGATCAACTGGCACAGGACGGCGCTCCACGAGAT